>JAOAFX010000015.1:0-26149 GCA_026416055.1 Caldifarciminota bacterium | reverse complement strand
GAGCTAGCAAGTAATGCCCGTGAGTGGTTAATTCGTTTTCAAAACCAAGAGCGTGAAAGAACAGGCATCAGCTCACTCAAGGTCGCATACAATACAATCTTTGGGTACTATATTGAAGTGAGTAAACCAAATCTCAATCTTGTTCCTGACTATTACATTCGCAAACAGACCCTGGTGAATGCAGAAAGGTTTTATACCCCTGAACTAAAAGAGTTTGAAGAAAAAATTCTCGGAGCCGAAGAAAAAATTAAAAATCTGGAATATGAGATATTTGTTAAAATAAGGGATGAGGTTGCTCAGGATGGAAAACGTATTTTACAGAGCACAAAGGCAATTGCACTTCTTGACATGCTCCAGGCGTTTGCTGAAAATGCGGTCTTGTATAATTATACCCGACCTGAAGTGAATAACACCGATAAAATTATTATTGCCGAAGGGCGGCATCCAGTTATTGAACGGCTAATGGAAAAAGGCACTTTCGTTCCCAATGATACTGAACTTGACCGTGGCCGAAATCAAATTCTAATAATAACTGGCCCGAATATGGCAGGAAAATCTACCTACCTCCGTCAGATAGCGCTGATTGTGATTATGGCACAACTGGGTAGCTTCATACCGGCGCGAGAAGCACGGATCGGCATCGTTGATAAAATATTTACCCGAATCGGTGCAAGTGATGATATCTCTCGAGGAGTCAGCACCTTCCTTGCTGAAATGATGGAGACCGCCAATATTTTAAATAATGTCTCTGAAAGAAGTCTGGTGATCCTCGATGAAGTTGGACGGGGGACTTCAACCTATGATGGACTGGCACTGGCCTGGGCAGTCGTTGAAGAACTCCACAATAACAAAAAACCACGGACGCTATTCGCCACCCATTTCCGTGAATTGACCAGGATTGAAGATTTTCTCGGTGGAGTCAAAAACTATAACTTCCTCGTCAAAGAATGGGGTGATGAAATCATTTTTTTGCGGAAATTGCATCCGGGACCATCAGACCAATCTTACGGTATTCAGGTGGCACGCCTTGCCGGACTTCCAAAAACAGTGATTGAAAGGGCAAAGGAAGTCCTTACGAGGTTTGAAGAAGGTGAAGTATTCAGTGTTCGGAAACTAAAAAAAGCAAAGTTGACTCAACCCGATCTGTTTATTGATAAAAAATAGTGAGTAACCCTTGACATTCCCCACTTTCTGATTATGATAATGAAAATGAAATTCAAAATCAACAAAAAAGATGATTTAAAATTGTTCGACAAATTTGCAAGAAAATTAAATCTCAAATCTTCGAGGAAGAGAGATTTTATTATCGATTACTTTTTGACGCTGAACAAACATATCAGTATTGAGGAACTTTATAACCAGATAAAAACCAAAATACCGGGCATAGGATATTCTACAATTTATCGGACATTGAGATTACTCGTTTTATGTGGTCTTGCCACTGCACGGCAGTTTGAAAAAGGTATAACACGTTATGAACCGGTGCATATCAAAAAACACCACGACCATTTCATCTGTACCCGATGCGGACAGATAATCGAATTTCACAACAGGACGATTGAAAAAATCCAGAATAATCTCGCTCACAAATATCATTTTTTAATTCAGAACCATAAACTGGAAATTTATGGAATCTGTCAAAAGTGTAAAAAGAAAGGGCGGCGACAATGGCGCGCATCAATCTAACAATGATGAAAAGTGGTGAAAAAGGAAAGGTTGTCGAAATTGCCGGCGGTAAAGACAATCTCAAAAAACTAGAAGCATTAGGAATTGTTCCAGGTGTTGAAGTGACAAAAATAAGTGAACAGCTCATGCGCGGACCGGTTGTAATAAAAGTGGGTCAGACCCAGATTGCTATCGGGTATGGAATGGCGAAGAATGTCATTGTGGATGTGACCTACAAAATAAAAAAGATTCTTTTGATCGGAAACCCCAATGTTGGAAAGAGTGTAATATTTTCTCGTTTGACCGGCGTAGACGTTATCGCTTCAAACTATCCAGGCACGACTGTAGATTACTGCCGTGGATGTACCGGACATGGTGATAAAAGAATAGAGGTCATCGATGTCCCTGGCACATACAGTCTGGAACCCACTTCCCCCGCTGAGGAAGTTGCTGTTCAGATTTTAAATAAGGCGATTGAAGAAGGCGAAAGTATCATTGTTAATGTTGTGGATGCTACGAATCTTGAAAGAAATTTGAACCTTACCCTGCAGTTATTAAAGAAAAATATACCGATGATTATTGCCTTAAATCTCTGGGATGAAGCAAGACATACAGGGATTGAAATCGATGTGAAAAAACTTGAAGAAATAATAGGAGTTCCGGTCATTCCAACGGTTGCCGTAACCGGTGAAGGTGTTAAAGAACTTGTAAACAGACTTGACCAGGCACGAAAGGGACAATTTTATTTTAAAGACGAAGAACGCTGGAAAGTTGTTGGTGAAATCATCTCTCGGGTTCAGGTTATCAAACACCGGCATCATACCTTCTTAGAAAGAATTGGAGACCTGACGATAAACCCATGGTCTGGAATTCCGATTGCAATAATACTGTTATTATTTATGTTTCAAATAATAAGACTGATTGGTGAAAGTATGATAAACTTTTTATTTGAACCAATCTTCTCAAATCTTTTGAAACCACTACTACTTTCTCTTTCCAGATCTCTCGGTGGCAGTGGTATAATCCATAATATATTGATCGGTGAATTGATAAATGGGGATATAGATTTTGGTATTTCATTCGGTATACTGACGACCGGTCTATATGTTGAATTCGCCCAGGTCCTTCCATATGTTTTTGCTTTCTATTTTGTTCTCAGTTTCCTTGAAGATTCCGGTTACCTTCCCAGGCTCGCGGTCCTTGTAGATAAATTCCTCCATTTTTTCGGTCTCCATGGTATGGCAATAATACCATTGCTTCTCGGGCTTGGCTGTAATGTTCCGGGAACTTTAAGCACAAGAATACTTGAAACCAGAAAAGAGAGATTCATTGCTGCTACACTCATGGCAATATGTGTTCCCTGCATGGCGTTGAGCGCGATGATCTTCGGACTTGTCGGTAAATATGGTGCTAAGGGTCTTTTTCCGGTTTTCGGGACTCTGTTTATTATTTTTATTATTGGTGGCATTTTATTAAAATTTATTTTCAGAGGTGAAAGTCCGGAAATCTTTACCGAAATCCCACCTTATCGGCTCCCCTTTTTTCCAGCACTACTTAAAAAACTCTGGATGCGGGTAAAATGGTTCATTCTTGAGGCAACTCCATTCGTCTTACTGGGTGTTTTTATCGCCAACATTCTTTATACTTTAGGCATCTTCGATTTTCTTACAAAAATAATTGGACCGGTAGTCGTAAACATTTTATCTCTGCCCACTGAGGCAACGATCGCCCTTCTTGTCGGATTTTTAAGAAAAGACATTGCGGTGGGTATGCTCGTACCACTGAATCTATCTTTAAAACAGCTGATCATCGCCAGCACAGTCCTCGCAATGTATTTTCCCTGTGTTGCTACTTTTTCTGTATTCATAAAAGAACTTGGAATAGTCGATACCATAAAAGCCGCAGGTATAATGCTCTTTTCCGCTTTTGGCGTTGGAGCACTATTGAATTTAATTCTTTGATTTATGAAAATTATTCTGAAGCCTTAAAAAAAACCGCTCAGGGTAAAACTTCTTTCATCGAAATTAGATTTCACCGAAATTAAATCATGATTCTCAGGCGAATATAGGTGAGATAGGAATTGGTTAATAATCTTTTTTCCTGTGATTGTGCCTTTTTCTATGAATGGACCCTGTCAAGTTTCCTCTGGAGGCTGATAATCCTCGCTAAAAACCCAAAATAAGACAGCTTGCCATACTCTCACCCACCTTTTGTTTTTTTTCTCCTCAGCATAAAATTGCGACTCTCCGCCACCGGATAATCATTCTTGTGATAAGACCGCGAACGAGTAACCCGAATCCCATACTTTCTGGAAAATCCTTCTAATGCAAAGCATTAATTTTAATCATTGACTTTTTGGTCTTCATTGTGCATGCTCCTTCTGGTATTTTTATAACTATCATGGGCACTCGTTTCGGATGGAATATTTTTAAGGGTGCCTATGTTTTTCAAGTATCCGGATAAGATATTCTATTTTGATTAAATAATCCCATTTCGGTAAGATTATTTTTGATTTAAATCAAAGTCTTGAATAATTTATTTTTTTTGTTATAATATTATGATGCATAGAAAGATGCTATTTTACTGGATAATAAAAACCAGAATTGGCAACATTGCCCTGATATGGTATAAGCAGGGATTGAAATCAAAGATAATAAAGATAATGCTCTCTGTTTCCTCCGCACAATCAATGAAAAAAAACTACCAGGGTATCCAGCCCGGCAAAAATAAAATGATAGCAAGGATTGAGTTGGATATTAAAAGATATATTGCGGGCGAAAAAATCCATTTTTCTTTGAAGAATCTGGAATTCTCAGGCTTGAAAAGTTTAGCAAAAAGGGTATTATTAGTTACAAGCCGGATTCCTCGGGGTAAAGTAGAAACCTATGGCTCAATAGCCCGGAAACTAAAAATTCCAAAAGGTGCCCGGGCAGTAGGACAGGCACTTGCCCGCAATCCTTTTCCAATAATTATACCGTGCCACAGGGTAATCAGGTCAGATGGTACAATCGGTGGGTTTGGCGGTGGAACAGAATTAAAAAGAAAATTGTTATCGATGGAGGGAGTGGAGATATAAAATGAAGTTTGTCTATTCTCCTCAATATTGTGTAGATTTAAGAGGACATATTTTTCCTACTGAGAAATACAGGTTGATTTATGAAACTCTGAAAAAAGAAGGACTCATCACTGAATCGAATCTTTATGAACCCCAGATGCCTCATGTTGATGATTTACGAAAGATCCTTACACCTGAATACCTTGACGATTTACTGAACAATCGTATAACATTCCGGACATGGCGCTCGGAGCTACCGGTTGAACCTGATATAATCAAATGGCAGATGCTCGGCTGCAGCGGGTCTTATCTTGCCGGTAAACTTGCTCTTGAAGGTGGTGCCTGTTATCACATCGGTGGTGGTCTGCACCATGCCTTTGCAGATCATGCTGAAGGATTCTGCTATCTGAACGATGTGGTCTTTGCTGCTGTCAAATTACTTGAAGACGGTGTGAAGAAGATTGCAATAATTGATTGCGACCTGCACCAGGGCAATGGCACTGCAAAATTTTTTCAGAATGAGGAACGTGTCTTCACATTCTCCATTCATCAGGAGCATTTGTATCCGGTAAAAGAAAAATCAGACCTCGATATTGGGCTTGACTTTAATGTAGGTGATGAAGAATATCTTGAAAAATTGAATTCCGCATTGAAGAAAATTTTCACCGATTTTAAACCTGAATTTGTCATTTACCTTGCTGGTGCTGATCCTTACATGTATGACCAGTTGGGAAATCTGAGACTCTCAATTGAGGGCTTAATAAAAAGGGATGAAATGGTAATTACCTATTCCCGTAAAAATAGTCTTCCGATTATTATAACATTAGCCGGTGGATATGCCCTGGAACTTGAAGACACTGTGGAGATCCACTGTAATACTGCAAGAGTATTATATAAAATTTATGGGTAATGCGCCCACAATCTAAATGGTTTTAAGTAAAAATTTATCTGCCATGATTAGACGCGCTGTTATGCGCCAGAAAAGGAGGTAGTATGTTTGAAAGAATAATTCTGTTAGCCCTGTTAGTAAAAGGAGGAGAAATGATAGACCTGCCCTCACCACAATTCACAAATGTATCATTGGAAGAATGTATTAAAAAAAGACGCTCAATAAGGGATTTTGAAAATAAAGAACTCACACTCCAGCAGATCTCCAATCTATTATGGTCAGCACAGGGTATAACAGATTCAGTAAGGGAACTCCGTGCTGTACCAAGTGCAGGTGCTACCTATCCACTCGAACTTTTTATTGCAAAAAAAGATGGTCTGTTCCGTTATATTCCAAATGGGCATAAACTGAAAAAGGAGCAAGAAGCAGACTTAAGAAAGGATATAGCCCGTGCTGCACTCAATCAAATGTTTATCGCAGATGCCGGACTTGTTATCATAATAACTGCAGTTTACAGGCGCACTGCCTGGCGTTATGGGGAAAGGGCATACCGCTATATCAACAATGAGGTCGGACATTGTGCACAGAATATTCATCTTGAGGCAGTAGCATTAGGTCTGGGTTCGGTTCCAGTTGGTGCATTTGATGATGAACGGATAAAGAAGATTTTAAAACTCAAAGAAGAAGAACCGCTTTATATAATTCCAGTGGGGTACAGGAAAAAATAATTAGCTCACTTTTTAAAAACAATCTCCCCTCTTTCTATCTCCACTCTTATTGTGCTGTTTTTTGTAAATTCTCCAGCAATAATTTTTCTGGAAAGCGGGTTTTCAATCAATCTCTGGATTGCACGGCGTAATGGCCTTGCTCCATATACAGGGTCAAACCCTTCATGGGCAAGATACTCCTTCACTTTATCACTGAATTCAATATTGTATCCAAACTCCTTAACATTCTTTGCTATCTTTTTAAGTTCTCGTTCTACGATCCCCTTAATTTCATCAAAACCAAGGGGTTTAAAGATAATCACCTCATCAATACGGTTTAAAAATTCCGGTTTTACACTCCGTTCCAGAACACGGTATACCTCTTTTTTGGTCTGCTCATAATCAAATTTGCCGTTTTTCAGATTTTCCGTGATTATTTCGCTTCCTAAATTTGAAGTCATAATAATAATTGTATTTTTAAAATCAACCGTTCTACCCTGACCGTCGGTGAGCCGACCATCGTCCAGAAGTTGTAATAATACATTGGAAACATCCGGGTGTGCCTTTTCGAATTCATCAAACAATATTACACGGTAGGGCCGGCGTCTTACTGCCTCAGTCAATTGTCCACCTTCTTCATAACCCACATAACCTGGTGGTGCACCAATCAATCTTGAAACTGTGTGTTTCTCCTGATATTCCGTCATATCAATTCTCACCATTGCCTCCTCAGTATCAAACAAAAACTCAGCCAGAGACTTTGCCAGTTCGGTTTTACCAACTCCAGTTGGTCCCAGAAATATAAATGAACCAATCGGCCTTTTTGGGTCTTTCAATCCAGCTCGTGAGCGTCTTATTGCATCGCTGACCGCAGTGACTGCATCCTCCTGATCAACGAGTCTCTCGTGGATCCTTTCTTCCATCTTCAATAATTTCTCCATCTCTGATTCCAGCATCCGTGAAACCGGAATACCGGTCCAGGAAGAAATTATCTCGGCAATATCATCTTCAGTTACACGGTCGTCTATACCGCGTTGTTTCATCCATTCATTTTTCTTTTTGCGATATTCTTTTTGAAGTGCTTCAGTTTCATCACGGAGTTTTGCGGCGAGTTCATAGTTTCTCATCTCCACTGCCCTTTTTCCTTCTTCGGTCAATTGCTCAAGTTTTTTCTCCATCTCTTTCAATTCATCGGGCATTGAATATATCTCAATCCGTGCCCGGGCACAGGCTTCATCAATCAGGTCTATTGCCTTATCCGGCAGATGCCTCTCGGTGAGATAACGATGGGATAATTTCACTGCTGCATTTATTGCGGAATCATCAATGACCACACCATGATGGGATTCATATCTGCTTTTCAATCCCTGCAAAATTCTTATCGTATCCTCGACCGATGGCTCACCAACATATACAGGAGCAAATCTCCTCTCCAGTGCTGCATCCTTTTCAATGTGTTTTCGGTATTCGTTCAGAGTCGTGGCACCAATACACTGCAATTCCCCTCTTGCCAGTGCCGGTTTGAGCATATTAGAAGCATCGATTGCTCCTTCAGCCGCACCCGCTCCAACAATCGTATGTAACTCATCAATGAACAAAATAATCTCACCCTTACCCTTTCTAATCTCATCCATCACTGCCTTTAAACGTTCTTCAAATTCACCACGATATTTCGAACCAGCCACTAAGGCACCCATATCGAGTGCCAGTATCCTTTTATCTTTTAAAATCTCCGGTACATTCTTTTCTACAATTCGCTGGGCAAGTCCTTCTACAATTGCGGTCTTACCAACTCCGGCCTCACCAATAAGCACAGGATTATTTTTTGTTCTTCTCGATAATATCTGTATCACTCTCTTTATTTCATTTTCCCGTCCGATCACCGGGTCAAGCTTACCCTGTTTTGCCAGGGCTGTAATATCCCGGGCGAAACGTTCAAGTGCCATGTATTTGCTCTCTGCATCCTGGTCTGTAACTCGCTGAGTGCCCCTGATGATCTGCAAAGCCTGATAAATCTTTTCTTTTGTTATTCCAAATTCTCTCAGTATCTTCACCGTCGCACCTTCGGTCTCCTCAGCGATTGCCAGAAATAGATGTTCGGTCCCTACATATTCATCTTTCATCCTCTGTGCCTCAGATTGGGCAAGGGAGATCAATTTTTTGGTGCGTGGAGTGATGTAAATTTGTGCTGTAGCAGAACCATATACCTTTGGTCTCATTTCGAGTGAAGACTCAAGCCTGCGCTGAACAACATCGGGCATGATATCCATTTTGAGTAGAATTTTGGGTACCAGACCATCTTCCTGCCTTAAAAGTGCTAAAAAGATATGTTCAACATCGAGTTCCTGATGATTGTATTCATCAAGAATTTCCTGGGCAGAAGCGATTGCTTCCTGTGCCTTCTGTGTAAATCTATCAAATCTCATACACCCTTTAGACAAGAAATCTCAAGAATTGTTTAGATAGAAAGGACTAAGATGCAGGTAACAATCCAGAGGCAAAAATTAATTATTGTGGGCAAATCACTTATGAGCGCCTGATTAGGCATATCTGCTCCGGTCTTCTTTTCAATAACATACAAGTAACGGAACATACCATATATTACAAACGGAATAGTAAGTATCAGATTGCGGGTGTGGAATTTATTGACGGTCTCAGGCGAAAGGGTATAAATACAGTACGAAACAATGCAGGCAGATATTGTGATACTTATCATTTGATTGAGCATATCCACAGAATAATGGTATAAAACCCGGCGATGCTTATCAGCTTCATGACCAAGCAAAAGCATCTCTGCTCTTCTCTTTGCCAGAACGATAAACAAGGCCAGAAGGAAAGTACAGAGTATCAACCAGGAAGATATTTCCACATCAATGATAACTGCTCCTGCAACCGACCGCAAAACATAACCGATGGCAACCATAAGTACATCAAGAATGACCATGGATTTAAAAAATAGTGAATAGGCGATACTGAGTGCGATATAACCAGATGCAGTAAGAAAAAATTCTCTATCCATACGGCTCGCAAAGTAAAGCGTTATTATAACAATAACTATTGCAATAAATATTGCCTCAGGAATCTTAATCTTTCCGGCAGCAATAGGTCTGTTCTTCTTTGTAGGTATTTCCAGATCAAGACGGTAGTCAACTAAATCGTTTATAATATAACCTGCACTGCTCAGCAATGAAAAGATTACAAAACCAGTAAGCGAAATAGCTGCTTTTTCCAGGTCATGGAATTCCCGGCTGAAGATTAAACCTGCGAATAAAAAAACATTCTTTACCCACTGCTCAGGTCTTAACAGGAGTAGGTAATTTTTCATCGACCGGATTTTTTTCTCAATTCTCAGGAAATATATCTCAAAACTCGGTAGCGCTCGTAAATGTGAAATCTCTTATTTTTAATGCTGGAACTGTCATACCCCTCGGCATCCGGCCACCATAACCTGGTTCATCAGCAATAAAAACTGTATCCCGTGATATCGACTCAATACGATTCAGGGCATCAAAGATATTCTCGGTAAAACGAAGATTTTTTATACCCTTCACAATTACACCATCTTCTATCAAAAATGTTCCATCTCGGGTCATACCGGTAAAAGTGAGCTTGTATGGGTCAATAACATTGGTATAATGGAGGCGTGTAAGAAGAATGCCTTTTTTCGTCTTTTTAATCATCTCTTCAAGAGAGCTATCTCCACCCTTCATCACGATGTGGAGTGGAACAGGACCAAAGGGATTGGGAAACATCAAGGCGTGGCCAGTAGATTTTTTCCTTGCCATTGCTGCAGTTAGAGAATCATAAACAACATTTTTTGCCACACCCTTTTCAATAAGAACAAGCCTTTTCTTTGGAACACCTTCAAAATCGAATGGTGAAATAAATCCTTTTTTATAAAATGGGTCATCTATAATAGTTACTCGTTCATCGACGACCTTGGTCAGGAGTTTACCCGAAAGGAATGAACGTCCTTCTTCATAGGTCTTACCATTAAATGCATAATAGGCAAGATAACTGATTATATCACTCACTGCAAGTGGCTCAAGTATTGTGGTATACTGTCCTGGTGAAAGTTCTAAAGGGTCTTTTGATTTGAGGGCTTTATCTGCAGCAATTTTTGCCATCCTATTGAAATTCATCTCTTTTACGCTCTTTGCTCCGGCCTGGACATAACCGGTGGAATTCTCAGTTGCCATTACGATATTGCAAAATATGTCACTGCTCCTGCTGTATGCGAAAACACCCTTGGAATTACCTATGGCGATAGTGGATGTCCCGTTGGAAACCGAACCGAAGCATGTTAGATTATTCGCTTTAGCTACACTTATGATTTCCTTCACCACTTCAGCCCTTTCTTTTGGTAGCATATTTGCAGTTCTGGCATCGAAATAACTGACGCCTTTGTATGACTTACAGCTCACCTCGGGCAGGGATTCAAAATATGGATTATCCTTTTGAAGTCTGGCAATCGTCTCAGCCCAGCGTAAGGTCTCTTTTATCTTCTCAATCTCCGTGGAGTTAGTATAAGAAGAACCTATCTTCTTACCGAAGCATACCCGAATGCTCACACCAGTATTGGACTCATGAACATTCTGATGTATATAGTTATTGGCATACCTTGTTAGTGCCGAGTCAAAGTCGAATATAACAACTTCAGTCTGGTCGGCTTTTGACTCTTTCAGAACAAAATCAATGATTTTCTTTGCCTGTTTCTTCTCAATCATATCGCTCCTCTTTGGTAGATTTTATATAAAAATCTTGTAAAGTCAATATAATGTAAAAAAGCAAACCCAGATAAAAACGCAAGGTTGAAGCCCTGCCCTACATTGGATGCATTGAGACTCCACTTAATTCTGAATAATCACTCAAATTAAACATCATTGACATAGTTGTAATTTTATATATAATTGCCCATGCCTAAAAAGACTCCATTTTATGAAAAGCATCTTAAAAACAATGCAAAAATAATAGAATTTGCCGGATTCTTAATGCCAGCACACTTTGAGGGTGTTATCCCTGAACATGAGGCGGTGAGAAATAGTGTGGGTGTATTTGATGTCTCCCATATGGGAGAAATTGAAATTACCGGTCCTGAAAGGATTCAATTCGTGAATTACATAACCACAAATGATGTTTCAAAACTTGCTTTAAATCAGGTTCAGTATTCCACCATGTTATATCCTGATGGGGGTATTGTTGATGATTTACTTGTTTATAATCTATTAGACCGAATACTCCTCGTTGTGAATGCTGCGAACACAGATAAAGATTATGAATGGATAGTCCAGAATAAAAAATTCAATGTCGAAATAATGAACTTAAGTGATGAGATCGGCCAGCTTGCAATCCAGGGTCCAAAATCAGAACAATTGATGCAGAAAATAGTGAATTTTGACCTCTCACAGCTTAAATACTACTGGGCTATTGAGACTGAAATAAACGGATTCGATGTTTTGCTTTCGCGAACCGGATATACAGGTGAAGATGGCTTTGAAGTCTACATGGATGCAGAAGACGGTTTAAAAATCTGGGATATCATCTTTGATGCAGGTAAAGATTTGAATGTAAAACCGATTGGACTCGGTGCCAGGGATACCCTACGTTCTGAAATGCGGTATTGCCTTTATGGAAATGATATTGATAAAACAACAAATCCCCTTGAAGCCGGACTTGGCTGGATTGTAAAATTTGATAAAGGAGATTTCATCGGCAAGGATGCCCTTCTTAAAATAAAAGAATCAGGCATAAAAAGAAAACTCGTGGGATTTGAAGTAATAGATAAAGGCATACCAAGACCGCACCAGAAGATAATTGACGAAAACCAGGAAATAGGGTATGTAACGTCGGGTACTTTCTCGCCCTCTCTAAAAAAAGGTATTGGAATGGGATATGTTGAAATCAAGTATGCTGAACCAGGAACAAAATTCAAGGTAATGGCAAAAGAGCCAATTCCAGTTGAAGTTATAAAGGGTCCTTTTTACAAAAAGGGAACCCATAAATGATAAGGAGGTTAAATGGCGAATATCATTGAAGGATTAAAATATACTAAAGAGCATGAATGGGCAAGGATTGAAGGCGACATTGTGATTACAGGTATCACCGATTATGCCCAATCAGAGCTCTCGGATATAGTCATGGTCGACCCACCCAAAATAGGAACACAAATAAAAGCAGGTGATGCTATAGGCACAATTGAAGCGGTGAAGGCTGTTACTGATCTTTTTGCACCGGTGAGTGGTGAAGTCATTGAAATTAATGAGCGGGTAATAAAAGAACCAGGAATTATCAATAAAGACCCTTATAATGAAGGCTGGTTATATAAAATAAAGATGAGCAATCCTGCTGAAGTGGAAAGTTTGCTTTCAGCAGAACAGTATAAAGAATTAATAGCAGGGCGCTGATGCATTATCTTCCTTTAACACCCGAAGACGAAAAAAAGATTTTAAGCCGGTTAAAGGTAAATTCTTTCGATGAACTGCTTGACAAAATCATCCCTCCTGAAATGCAATTTAAAGGCAGAATCGGGTTGCCACCTTCTCTTTCAGAAATAGAGGTAAGAAAAATACTTCACTCCCTATCAGTGTCAAACTATAACACCAACGATTATATCTCCTTCCTTGGCGCCGGTGTTTACGACCATTATATACCTGCAGTAATAGATAGTATAATTTCAAGAAGTGAATTCTATACAGCGTATACCCCCTATCAGGCTGAGGTTTCACAGGGCACGCTCCAGACAATTTTTGAATATCAGAGTGTAATATGTGAGTTAACCCAGATGGAAGTGGCAAATGCCTCGATGTATGATGGTGGCTCAGCTCTGGCTGAGGCCTGCCACATGGCATCTACTATTACAAATAGAAAAAAATTGATCCTTTCAGAACTCATACATCCTTTTTATCAGAAAGTAGTGAGAACGTATGTCCAGGAATGCGGACTGGAGATAGTGATTGCACCACAGAAGGATGGCGTTGTTGATATTGAACATTTAGTAAGTCTGATTGACAATAACACGGCATGTGTGGCTATTCAGCATCCTAATTTTTATGGCAATTTTGAATCACCTGAAGATATTGCAGCCCTTGCCCATAAGAATGGGGCATTGTTCATAAGCGTGGTTGACCCATTATCCCTGGGTATAGTTGCACCGCCTGGAGAATATAATGCCGACATTACAGTGGGTGAAGGTCAGGGAATGGGTATCGCCCAGGGTTTTGGTGGTCCACTCCTTGGAATATTTGCAACGAAAATGGAATTCGTTAAGTTTATGCCGGGCAGGATTGTCGGCGAAACCATTGATGTTGAAGGAAAAAGAGGATTTGTCTTGACCCTTCAGACCAGGGAACAGCATATAAGAAGAGAAAAAGCAACATCAAATATTTGCACAAATGAAGCATTATGTGCACTAAGTTCATTAATTTATCTCTGTACAATGGGAAAACAAGGAATTGTTGATGTTGGAAATCAATGCTATTCCAAGAGCCATTATCTATTTAAACGTTTGAAAGAAATAAAAGGCATTAAGCCATTTTGTACAAGGGAATTCTTCAAAGAATTTGTCGTTGAAACAGAAAAACCTGCACAGGAATTGGTTGAAAACCTTCTCGAATACAAGATATTTGCAGGTGTTCCCCTTTCAGTTTTTGACAAAAATTTAAAAAACCATCTACTTATCGCGGTAACAGAAAAAAGAACCAGAGAAGAAATGGATAGGTTCGTTGAAATCCTATCAAAGATGGCATAAAAATCTAAAGGCGCCATATTATGCGCCTCCTTTTTATCGGTGATGTAATCGGTGAACCGGGTAGGAAAAAATTAGTTGAAAGCCTACCCATGATTATAAAGAAAGAAAGCATATTCTTTACAATCGTGCAGGGTGAAAATCTTGCCGGAGGGCTTGGAATCACAAAAAAGGCTGCGGAAGAAATATTTCAATACGGGGTGGATTGCATCACCACTGGAAATCATATCTGGAAATACAAAGAAATATATCCATACATTGATTCAGAACCCAGATTACTCCGTCCTGCAAACTATCCCGAGGGATGTCCGGGTTCTGGTTACAATATCTATGAAAAGATGGGAATAAAGATCGGTGTCATCAATCTCGAAGGAAGGGTATTTATGAAATCCATTGATGACCCATTCCGTGCAGGAAGAAAAATCGCAGAGGAAATGATGAAGGTAACAAAAAATATCTTTATTGATTTCCATGCAGAGGCAACTAGTGAGAAGAAAGCTCTTGCCATTTATCTTAGTGATTATGTAACCGCAGTCATCGGTACCCATACCCATATTCCGACCGCTGATGAGCAATTGATAAAAAATAGGTGTGCTTATATCACTGATGCCGGAATGGTTGGTTCAGCGGACTCAATAATCGGGATGGAAAAAGAAGGGGTACTAAAACAATTTCTTCTCCAGTTACCACAGAAATTTAAAGTTGCAAAAGAGAATGTTATTGGTAATGGAGTGATTATTGATTTTGATGAAAAAAAGGGTATTGCCACAGAAATAACACGCATCACTTTCTAATCATTGCATTAAGATATAATATGTTATATTTTTGTGCAATCAAAGATGAGATAGAGAAAAAAAAATCTCCATATTTCGAGACTTAAGTCTTGAATGGCAGGAACGAAATTTGCGTAATGGAATTAATAGAAAAAAGGAGCAAAAATGAAAAAAGTAATTCTATGTATTTTTCTCTGGTATGCTATCACCTTGGGTGGCAGGCTTGGAATTGGAATTGGTGTTACAACAAAATACGAAGAAAATTATCTTTCACAGAATTATGAAGAACTCACGAAAAATTACTTTTCTGCTGAGTTCCGTATCTCTGCAGAAGGACTGCCATATATGTTCATTGAACCGGTAGGAATGATTATAAATGATGCCATGAAAAAAACACTAGTTCCTGGTCTGGGTTTGAGACTGAATGTTGCTCCAAGATTGGGCAAATTCTTCCTCGGTCCATTCTTTGGTATTGAAGGAGACATAATTTTTTATAATCAAAACCTCAAATTCAAAGAAGCAATTCAAACACAGAGACTGGAAGACTATTTTGAAAAATCAAATCCTCGAGCAATAGGCAATGGCTTTGGTGGGATTTCTATTTATATGGGCAAATCCACATCCTTTGATTTCCAGTATCGATATTTGTATCTTGCTAAGGGAATCGGGGTAGAGATGGTGGGTGTGAATCTGACCTGTTATATCGACTGGTGAGAGTCAGGGTCTTCGCGCATAGTTACAGAAAATCTCCTTGTTAAATTACCACCCGTAATATTATTTACCTGAATCCTCTCCCCTTTTTATGAATTGAAAAAACAAGAATATCATTATTTTCCGGGGTATAAGTACTGAAGGGTTAAAAATAGACTATCGACTGGACATTTTTAGTTTAAAGAACCACTAATCCCCCTGCTTCGCTTTAAAAAGTTTAGAGGAGTATGACCGTTTACCCCTTGACGAATCGTTTTTTTTTATTATAATCCTTATATGGACAGTGGGTCGATATCTATAAATCATTTCCACTGGTATGCAATATATACGAGGTGCCACCATGAAAGAACAACGAACAAAATCCTCATAGATAAAGGTCTTACTACCTTTCTTCCAGAAATTATTGTACCGAGCCGAAGAAAAGACCGTAAGATCTTGATTAAAAGGCCTCTTTTTCCAAATTATCTTTTTGTCCTTCTTGATCACAATAAAGAAAACTGGCTTAAAGTCTACCGCACTCATGGTGTGGTGCGGATATGTGGCAATGGCAGGCCGACACCTATACCGGATGAAGATATAAATTCAATCAAAATATTTGTCCAAAGTGAAAGAAACATATATCCTCTCCCCTATCTGGTTGTTGGCTCAAAGGTAAGGATAGTCTCAGGACCCCTTGCCGGTGCCATCGGAATTCTTCTAAAAGAAGACCACAAAAAAAGAAGGCTCGTTGTTTCTATTGAATTGATGGGGCAATCAGTGGCAGTAAATCTTGCTGACGATGAAGTAAGGCCCTATTGATGAAATTTTTTTATTCCGAGTTTCTCGTAGACTTCTTCCATCGTCGAACGGGCAATTCTCTTTGCCCTGATAGTTCCACTTCTCAGCACCTCATAAATGTAATCTGGTTTATTTCGTAATTCCTTTTGCCTTTCCTGAATCGGCTTAAGAGTCGCGTAGAGATTTTGTAGAAGAATTTTTTTGCAATCAAGACATCCGAAACCCGCACTTCTGCATTCCCGTGCACAATAATCAATGTCTTCTTCTTTTGAGAATGCAAGATGCATCGTGTATATGTTACAGAGTTCAGGATTTCCGGGATCGGTCCTCCTTTTTCTGTTTGTATCAGTCACCGCAGTACTCAGCTTTTTCCAGATTGTCTCTTCATCTTCATCGAGATATATGCAGTTATCGAGGGATTTGCTCATCTTGTTTACACCGTCAAGCCCGAGAATCTTTGTCACCTTACCAAGATATTCTTTGGGTTCAGGGAAGGTCTCACCAAAATAGGCATTAAACTTACGCACGATTTCCCTGGTTAACTCAAGATGGGGCAACTGGTCTTCCCCAACCGGAACTATGACCGATTTGTAAAGGATTATATCAGCTGCCATCAAAACAGGATAATCGAGCAAGCCCATATTAACATAATCAGGATTTTGCTGGCGCTTCTCCTTGAATGTTGGCACCCTCATCAACCAGGAAATAGGGGTTATTGTATTTAAAATCCAGGCAAGTTCGGTATGTTCAGAAACAGTTGACTGGAGCATGAGAATACTCTTATTCGGATCAATACCTGCGGCCAGATAATCCACCGCACAATTAAATATTCGTGTTTCCATCTCTTCTGGTTTAAAAGGAACGGTCATTGCATGATAGTCAACAATTCCATAAATACACTGGTAATCATCCTGAAGGGCAATCATATTACGCATTGCACCTACATAATTTCCAATGTGAAGCCTACCTGATGGTTGTATCCCGCTAAAAAGATTACCTTTGGGCATATGAATATAATATCTAAATTAATTTTGATGTCAATCCTGCAATGGAAAAGATTCTATTACAGATGACATCTGGACTAAGAAGATACACATCAAACAATTAAAGTAACTCAGGGCAAAAAATTATTCTGCCGGTACCATGCAATAGTTTCTTCCATCCCCTTTTTTAAATCGTATACCGGCTTCCATCCCGTATCAGCTATTATTTTTGAATTTGAGCATATCCAGTATTTTCCTGTCATCTCCTTCATTTTATCAAATCCAGCAATTCGCTGATTTCTGGGGATGATCAAATCATTCAAAAGTCCGAATAAAACAGCAAAAGCTTCGGGAATGTAAATCTTCACACATCGTTTTTGATTGAGTATTTCCTGTATCAATTTTATGACATCTTCAAACCGATAACAGACTCCATCGGTAACATAATAGACTTTATGGTTAAAAAAGTCTTTATCAATAATAAGCATCATGAGTTCCACCAGGTCTTTCACGTAAATGAGGTTTATATATTTTTCATCTCCGCCGATGAACGGACAGAAACCCATCTTTAACAATTTTATAAATTTCAAAATCTCGGTATCAAACGGTCCATAGACCGAGCAGGGTCTAAGGATTACATAATCAAGACCCGAACGACTTAAAACATCCTCTGCCATTTTTTTTGTTAATCCATAAAAAGAAATGGGGGCCGGTGCAGTGGTTTCCTCAATACAGGTCGATGAGCTACCTGGACCACCTGCAGATTGGGAACTCAAAAAAAGAATTTTTCTCACTCCTTCCCGCTTCATCGCCTTTACGAGATTCATCGTTGAACACACATTCGCCTGATAGAATTCTTGAAAATTTCTTCCCATTGTCAACCCAGCACAGTGGACAACAACATCAACACCTTCAAGCGCAGATTTAAGATGATCTTGAGTGTAAAAATCACCATAATCTATTTTCACTTCTGGATTGTTTTTATACACAGAAATATCCGTTGAAGGCCGGGCAAGAATCTTTATAGGTTTCTTTTTGAGTATCCTATAGACGAAATTTTTACCAATGAAGCCAGTAGCACCAGTGACAAGAATCATACAGGGGTTTTAAAAAATATTATGAAGTTTATTAAAATTGATAACTCAATGAAAATTTGCGGTTGGTAGTCGGGAAATCGTACATTGCTTCATCTACACCAACATCAAGGGAAAAGCCACTGGCTTTAATACCACCACCAAATGTCCATCCTATCCGTTTACCCTCGAAATCATAGAAATAACCTGCCCGCAACTGCACAAAATCATAGTAATCTATCTCGAATCCCACACCCTTCCATGCTTCCACCAGTTCATATTTTAAATTCTCAAAAAATGTATTCCTGGTATTTGCAAACATTCCCACCAGAACCTTGGTAACCTCAAATGTCATGTTAACCTTTATCAACTTTGAATTAACAGGCTGTGCCCTTACCCCGACTCGCAATGTGTAAGGTAAGGGATCTGAAGCGCCGCTTTCTGAATATCTTATATTCGGACCGAAGTTCTGTAAGGCAAGGGCAAGCGACCCGAATTTAAAAGGTTTATACAATATTCCTGTATCGAATGCATAAGTAACCCCGATTCCGCCACTCTTTATTCCAAGTTCAGGCATCCGCCCAAAAACCCAGGGTGCAACAAGGTATGAATAAATAAATTTCCAGCCGATACCAAGACCTAATTTCGGATTTAATTTGAATCCATAACTCAGCGAACCAGCGATGTCAAAGGTTGTATATGTGCCGAGATAATTTCCCTCTTTATCATAAACATCGGTCGGTCCAGTAGTGAGATATATAAGACTTAGTCCACCGCTTCCATTTTTTATCGGTCTCGTATAACCTGC
Source organism: Caldifarciminota bacterium (assembly GCA_026416055.1). Taxonomy (GTDB): domain Bacteria; phylum Hydrothermota; class Tepidihabitantia; order SM23-42; family JAOAFX01; genus JAOAFX01. The sequence goes on along the minus strand of JAOAFX010000015.1, from coordinate 6,964 downwards.
GTACTCATAATACATACCTTTATGTAATCCAGAAAGCCAGGGTGCATGCTGGAGCGTTATATTCTGCTGCTCTATGAAGGCAAGCCCTGCCTGATTATAATAACAGGCAGTTGCATCATCAGCAACAGCGCTGAAAGCGCCAGCCATTGCAGTTGCCCTAGCTCCGGGCCAGATTAAGAGAAAAACACAGCCCGGTCGCTGTGCTGCTCCTTCAAGTCCGGCAATTATAAAGAGCAGTGCTAAGAATCTATGCATCAATGACCTCCATAGTCAATATTATTATATCCCGAAAACAACAAGAGTCAAGGGACAATAAGATTACCCTTAAATGACACTTGACAGGAAAAGAATCTTGCATATAATTATTTATGCTTTGGAAATAACAAAAAAACGAAAGGAGGTGATAAATAGATAGGATAGAAACGTGGGTAGTGGGCTTTACGGATGTGCCCGGGAACATCCGTTTAATCCGCGGTCTTAGCGGATATCGTCTAAATGCTGTGGCTTAAAGGAAAGGAGCAAAAATGAAGAGATTAATGTTTGGCATAGTCTCCTTTGTAGCTATTATAACCTTTTCTGGTTGTGGCGGTGAAGCTGAGAAACTCGCCGCACCAGAGATCATTGGAGTGGTTGCTGATTCAAATTCAGTAACTCTCACCTGGAAAGAAGATACAAGTGTCACAAATCATGCTGATTTTTCCGGTTATAATGTCTACTGCTCAACTGATTCTGCATCGTTAATGGTTGAAGATGGTGAAGACCTAAATCCAGTAAATACCACAACCATAACTACAAATACCTTCAAGGTCACAGGATTATCAGCAGATAGCATCTATTTCTTCCAGGTCAGGACGGTCAATAAAGATGAAAAAGTAGGTTCTTACAATGCGGATGTTCCAGTTGTCCAGATTTCTCCACGACCTGAGTTTGTAATCGGTAAAATAAAACTGGAGCTTTCTGCATCCGGCCAACCACCGCTCAATGAAGATAGTTGTGCCTTGAGATTCTCAACCGGTCAGATCCTCAATGAGGTTAACAATGAATTCCCCAATGCAGATGTCTTTGCTGATGCAGTTGATACAATTACTGCCCAGCTGGTCAGTGCGAGTGCACGTCCTAATGGAAGAAGTACCCTTGTGTTAAAACTTGACACCACCTATACCTGGGAGTCCTGGGATTTCAGCAGGGTAAACTTCGGAACCTCAGACCGTGCTGTAGTAAACAATAACGACCTAATTCTGTGCAAGACTACTGAAGGAAATTATGTAAAGGTTTTGATCCAGGAAGTTAACCACGTGCAAGACTACATCAAACTGAAATACGCCTACCAGAACAAACCCAATTACCCCTATCTCGCACCTGGCCGTTAACAAAGTAAATAAACAAAAAAGGGGCGGCTCAGCCGCCCCTTTTTTGTCAATCAATTTCTATTCGTTTTCCAGAGCGAACTCACGCAATATTTCTTGGTGTTTCTTTCTTATTTCAGACTGGCGATTTGCCCGATTGATTGCGGTCAAATTCTCAATTCCAAACCAAGTGGGTTTTGTATCATATACGCACCAGAAGAAGCCAACAGCATTACCCTTTATGTTTCCTTTTGAACCCGGTTCTAATTTTGAACCGCTCACTGCTTCAACATAAACATCTCCATAACCATAAAGAACTGAATCAACATGACCCGGGAATATTCTAATTGCACTCAGTGTCAATAATGCACCATCAACTATTGTATCAAGATAGAAATCAAAATCTTCGTAATAACCAGAGGTATCGATATAGTAATAGCTCAGATAGATTTCCAGCCAGTACCAGTCAGCATCACTTGCAGAACCCCATGTGATATTTAAAGAATTACCTTTGCGGAGAATAAAAGTTGTATCAGGTGCCGTAATATTAAACCTACCAGGCATCGTATCCGTTGCTTCTCCTTTTCCTTCTTCATAGTCAATCTTGAATTTACACTCATCACCATTATCTATCCAGTCAATATAAGCTCTGTAATAGAAATCTGTTGCGCCCAGGTAGTAATCATGAGGAAATAGCGTATCTCCGTTTATTGTAGCCAGAGGCATCATCTTAAATCCGTTATACTTGTATCCTTCCAAATGTGTAATTTTTACTAGAGAATCCGGCGTCTCCCAGTAGAACCATATTTGACTCATTATTGATGCCCTTTCACCTTTGCTACATCCTATAACAAAGAGAACCACGCATCCAATTACACATAAAAGTTTTTTTCATAATGCATCCTCCTTTGAAGTATTATATACAAAGTAGGTAATGTCAATGTAACGGAGAAAGATCCTCTCCACTTATGAATTTAAAAAATCAAGAATATCATAATTTTTTGGTGTATAAGGATTGAAGGCAAAAAAAGACTATTGTTGGACATTTTTAGTTTAAAGAACCACTATTCCAATGTTCCCCTCCTCCCTTTAAAAATAAAAAAGGGATATTGAGGGGAATTACAAAAACCATCGCAATCGTAGCGACAGACCCTAATCTGCAGTTGAAATGCGGAATATCGATTAAATAAACTAAATTTAACTTTTGCAGAGTGAACTCAGCCACTACAACTAAAACGAGGTTTACTTAAAATTGAATTATCTGCTGAGTGATGATGGCCTGTGCACTGAAAGTCCCATTTTGTCAATGGATGAAACAAGGTGATTATCGGTTGGGAAATTGCTCTGATAAATTGGGAATGATATTATCGCGACTGGGAAGTCGCTCCTGCAGAAAAACAAAAATCCATTAAACTAAAAAAGTGTAGAGGAGTCAGGGTCGGAAGTTCAGACCAACATCGTTTTTAAACAAAATTTATTTAAAGACACTTCTTCTTTCATCGGAAATAATGACGATAACCGATGGTAAGATTGATTTGATATACATCCGGCTCTGCGCCGCCGCTTAAATACGGACTTATTCTCAAACGGTTATTAAAGAAATAAATAACAGGATGGATATAAAAACCATCAAGGAATGAAATTCCAAAACGGAAATGGGTCTCATTATTCAAATTTCCCGAACCAAAACCGATGCCCACTTTCATTACAGGCGTGGGTAAATCAGCAGGGCTGTGTTTAAGAAATTCACCCTCTATGAATGCTTTATCCCGGAGTCCAAGTCTGGCGCCTACGCTCGGATAAACCCTGTCATAAGCATCATCACCATTATAGTCGAATACCATTCCACCACCTAAAACAAAACCAACATACCTATGATTGAAAACAAAACTTCCTGAACCAGCAAGATAAGGGTTAAAACGCTCGCCATCAAAATCAAAAAAATAGGACTTGACATTAACTCCAATGATTGTATGCTCAGCATCCCTGAAATATCCACCAACACCCATCCCACCGCCACTGTATTGTACAAGACCACCACAAATCTCCTGGTATGCCCCTTTCATGTAGCCACCATCCACCTCTATAAAAAAGGCATTTCTCAATGTATCGCGGGTGATAGTAGTATCATTGCTGGTTTCGAGGATGGTTATGCTGGCGATGGTTGCCGGTATTCTGATAAATAAACGGGAGTAACGGTTGAGATATTTTATAAACCGATACACAAAAAATCCACATGCGACCAGATTTATAATCAACATCACCCTGAACTCAGCAGGCGTTAACCACTCAGGCAGAAATATTAAAAAGCTCAAAGCAGGAAGGTATATTAAAAAATTTAATAAAATCGGTCTTTCTACAAATTTATAAGCGCCGTTCGAACCGAACCTCTTTTCACGCCAGATTATAAAAAAAGTTCCTATCGGTATCAAAAATAACAAAAACCATTGTATCAATTTTAATCCGTAAATATAAGTACCACCTTCCTTTGTGAAATCAATAAAGAACCGAAACATTGAATGAAGAATTAGATATGTATATCCAAGACTGCCTGGCTTTTTTAAATGTCCTCTTAAATTGAAGAGTAAAAATACTATAAGAATCATTGCAACTATCTCATAAACTTGGGCAGGTTGGACAGGCAAAGATGATTTCGCAAAGGGCTCGATTAAACCATGATGAAGTTGATAATCGTAGCATGGTGAATTGTGTGTATAACAGATTGACCATATAAGGTCTGCAGGTTTACCAAAACAGCATCCACCAAATAGACACCCGATACGCATAAAGGCAAATCCCACGGGCAGTGCAAAGGCAAATAAATCGAAGAGATCAAACCTGAATCCGAGAATTTTGCGGAAAATTTTTATACCGAGCATTCCTCCAAGTAGCCATCCGATATAAACTTTTTCGTGGACTGAAAGAATTGAACCGGACTTGATCTTCTGGAAAAATTCAGCCGGGGCAATTGTGAATAACTTAGAACCGATGATTGCACAGATTAAACCCCAGACCATTGTAACGAGCAAGGGCATCAGTGGTAGTCTTCTTCGGTATATTTCATAAAGAACAATTATAAAACCAATGTATACTGCAAGCAAATAAAAAGTCGGATAAATATGTATGTATTTTTCAGGATTGATAACAAACGTGTTATCCATGTATTTTAAATTTTATCCATAAAATTTTCTCTGTCAAGCTTTTATGGATATAATAATCTTTTGATTCTTGACTTAAAAAAATCTCTGTTTATAATTAGAAATCTTAAATATGGCAGATGCATCTGACATCAGATTTATGTCTGAGGCACTGGCGCTGGCAAAAAAGGGCTGGGGTAGGACGGCTGTAAATCCTCTTGTTGGTGCAGTAGTTGTAAAGAATGGCAAAATTATTGGCCGGGGATTTCATCGCAAAATCGGTGAAGCCCACGCTGAGGTAATAGCCCTCCATGAAGCCGGCTCAAGGGCAGCGGGTGCTACCTTATATGTAAATCTTGAACCCTGCACCTTCAAAGGAAGAACGCCCCCATGTGTTGATACGATTTTGCACTATAAAGTGAAAAGGGTGGTCATCGGAATGTATGATCCCAATCCCCTTGTGTATAAAAATGGTGCCAGGATTTTATCTGAAAATAATGTCGCTACTGAGGTTGGTATTCTGGAAAAAGAGGCACGAGAATTAAACCGTTTTTACACAAAATATATAACCACAAAATTTCCTTACATAATAGTAAAAATAGCTGCATCGCGCGATGGCAGAATATCGGGATTCCCTGAAAAATATATCACCGGTGAACCATCACGAAGATTTGTTCACTCCCTGCGCAGTCAGGTTGATGCCGTGCTCGTCGGCATAAATACAATTTTAGCCGATAATCCCTATCTCACTGACCGATTTGTCGGCAGGAAAAATCCCGCCCGTGTAGTCATCGATCCACATTTAAAGATCCCCATGACCGCAAATTTTTTGAAAGAAGATGCACGACGAATTATTATCACGAGTGAAAAAGATAATATCAAAAAAATAAAAAGTCTTCAGGATGCGGGTGTTGAAATCATATTCTTTGATGGTGATTATTATCCACTTAGAAATATTTTTGAGAGTCTTACGGCTCTGAATATCGGCTCGGTCATGGTTGAAGGCGGTGGAATCCTCTTTTCGCAAATTCTGGGTAGAAAATTGTATGATGAATTGTACATCTTCGTGTCACAAAATGAAATTGGAACTGGTATCAACTTCCTTGACGAAAATCGCATCGATTTAACTGTGATGAGGGAAATAACTATTGGTGAGGATCGACTCTATGTTTACAGGAATAATTGAAGAAAAAGGCAAAATTTTAAAATTTGTAAAAGGTAGTGTCAGCAAAATGGAAATCAAATCCACGCTCGATGTAAAGATCGGTGATAGCATCGCAGTACAGGGAATATGCCTCACTGTCACCGCCATAACAAAAAATGGATTTGCAGTTGAAGTGATGACACAGACAAAAGAAAGGACTACGATGGACAACTGGAAAACAGGAGATTATGTGAATCTGGAGCGGGCATTGTCCTTCAATGGCAGGATTGGCGGACATATCGTTCTCGGGCATATTGATGAAGTTGCACGAATAATTCAGATCAAAGGGAATGAATACTACTTTTTGATTGCACCCGATAATCAAAAATTTCTTATCCCCCGGGGATCTATCACTATTGATGGTGTAAGTTTAACGGTCGGCAATATATCAAAAAATATCTTTTCGGTGTTTTTAATTCCTCATACCCTCAATTCCACTACCCTCGGTCAAAGGAAGAAAGGCGACCTTGTAAATATTGAATATGATTACCTGGTGAAAATTATTAAAAACTCACTTTTTTAAACGGAAAAAATAACAAATTCCAGTTAAAAAGAAATTCTTATCATTCAGAAAGCCATTTTTAACCATAACCAATCGAACCGGCGCTAATTTAAGATAGACTGATACTTTTTAATTTCATACTTTACAAATTCGTTTTTTATAGATATAATATAAACTATGAATTTTAAGCCAGTTTCAAAGGAATTGAATTTTCCTGAACTTGAGCATCGTATCCTATCATTCTGGAATGAAAACAGTGTGTTAAAGCTTTATATTAATAAAAACAAAGGAAAAAAGAAGTGGTCATTCCAGGATGGTCCTATAACTGCTAATAATCCAATGGGTGTACATCATGCCTGGGGTAGAACTTATAAAGATATCTTCCAGCGCTATAAGACAATGAAAGGCTTTGAACAGCGATACCAGAATGGATTTGACTGCCAGGGACTGTGGGTGGAGGTAGAAGTGGAAAAAGAACTCGGATTTACTTCCAAAAGGGATATTGAAAAATATGGCATCGATCGATTCGTCTTAAAATGCCAGGAACGCGTTCACAGGTATTCGATGATCCAGACCGAACAATCAATCCGTCTCGGCATGTGGATGGACTGGGGCGAGTGGAAAACAAATCTAAATGATAAAGACTGGATGAAGAAAAGCCATTCCTATTATACGATGAGTGAAGTAAATAATTACACTATCTGGTATTTTTTGAAAAAGTGCCACGAGCGGGGCTTAATTTATAAAGGGACTGATGTTATGCCCTGGTGTGCCC
>JAOAFX010000159.1 GCA_026416055.1 Caldifarciminota bacterium | reverse complement strand
TACACCATCTGGTTTGAAGATGATAATCAATTGTTTAAGGTTGAAACATTAGAATTCTGGGTGCCACCAGCATTTTATAAAGATGGCACCATTGATGTGACAATTGATAGAATCTCTGGTGCTTATGCGGTTGCAGGTCCAATCTATATCTACCGGTATGAGTATGAAGAGGGTGAAGGTGGCGGTCCGATGGCACAGGAGAGCAAACTTCTTAACGATGGTGCAATCACTGTGTTCCCGAATCCATTCAAAGAGAAAATAGAGATAAGATTCTCTGCAGGAGCTGTAGGGCAAACCTTCAGGTTTGCAAAATCTGGAGTGCAACAGCTTGCTGTTGCAAAAAATGTAGTGTTATTGTCCTTTCAGCCTTCGGGCTGAATAAAATGGAGGAAAAATGAAATTTAAGATAAATTTAAGCACCATTTTGTTATTGGGCATAGCAATAGGTCTAAACGCCCAGTCCTATCCACCGGATGGGTGGCGGGTATGGATGACCATTGAAAATGCATCAGGT
>JAOAFX010000158.1 GCA_026416055.1 Caldifarciminota bacterium | reverse complement strand
CTGTAGATTTAAGAACGGGCGGTAATAAGTTTATCAATATCAGGATGAATCCTAAAACATACGAACTGGCAGAAATTGATGTTAAGGGAAAAGAAGACCCTAACTGGTGGAGACAACTGGATTTATTTAAAAAAATGTTTTTTGGTCAAAACGATTTTTCTAAATCCTGTGATCTAATTAATCCATATCATATTAACTTTACAGAGACTTCAGAAAAATTAATTGCACAAACCGACTTCCCAGTTAAAGTCCGTAATAATGCTCTTGGTTATGAAATAGAATGTATACTAACTTATTTTGAGTACAATAAGATAAGGCGCACTACGAGTTTTAATATTTTTCCAAAGTTTAAAGAGATATCAACATCAGACCCTGATTCTTTAAGAATATTTAAGAATAACAGAAGGATGGCATTTCTGGGATCTACCACACATCTTTTATCGTCACTTGCAACAGGTCGATTTAAATACCGAGATGAAGGATTCATATTAAAATTAGACTCAAAAACTGTTGGTAGGGC
>JAOAFX010000157.1:244-524 GCA_026416055.1 Caldifarciminota bacterium | reverse complement strand
CATGAGCACTCTCAAGCGCTGGGATTATACCTTCGAGTTTTGAAAGCTTTAAAAAAGCATTGAGAGCTTCTTTATCAGTTGCCACTGAATATTCAACTCTTCCAGAATCTTTCAGATAAGCGTGCTCTGGACCAACACCAGGATAATCAAGCCCAGCTGCAATGCTGTGCGTGTCTGCAATCATTCCTTCTTCATCTTGAATGAAGTATGAAAGCATACCATGCAAAACCCCTTTGCTTCCAGCAGACAGAGAAGCGGAGTGTTTTCCGGTCTCTATCCC
>JAOAFX010000157.1:0-234 GCA_026416055.1 Caldifarciminota bacterium | reverse complement strand
ATTGCTTCCTCCACCAACACAAGCTATGATCGCATCAGGCAATCTTCCTTCAAGCTCAAGAATTTGCCTTTTCGCTTCCCTACCTATCACAGACTGGAAGTCTCTCACTATAGTTGGAAAAGGGTGAGGACCAACGACTGAGCCGATAAGATAGTGGGTTGTCTCAAAGCTTTCCGCCCAATCTCTCAAAGCCCCGTTTATCGCATCTTTTAGCGTTCTGCTACCACTTTCAAC
>JAOAFX010000156.1 GCA_026416055.1 Caldifarciminota bacterium | reverse complement strand
GTTCCAGACCGATCTTTTCAAGATGGACAGTAATTTTACCTTCTACATCCTTGTCAACGACAATATTAACTCCTAACTGGACTGCTATCGCCCTTAAAACATCTCTTATATCTGCTTCCTTAAAATCAAAAGTTATTTTTGTAGTATCAGCCTCAGTTGTCTGCAGTGTATCAACAATTAGTGAATCATACGGCAAATTCTGGCTGATTAAGAAAAGAATCAAAAAAATCATAAGACATTTTACTCTAAAAATTTTTGAAATACAAGTGAAAAAATAATAAAAGAGTGGTCTATATGGGAAAAATACATTTTTGAAAATTTAACCCGATTTTCCGAAAACTCAATGGAATTTCATAACTTTTTGCTGTTTTTCGTTTCAAAAATGTCCATAAATTCAAAAAAATTTCACGTTGCAGGAGATCGGTTATTTTATATAATGGGTCATGGTTTTGAGTGTAGTGTGTAATTTTGCTATGTTCTCGCTAAATTTGTAGTAATTATAGCACCTTGTAGGGTGTGTAGTA
>JAOAFX010000155.1:289-527 GCA_026416055.1 Caldifarciminota bacterium | reverse complement strand
AGGATTTGCATAGAGCAAAAGAATTACAGAATGAAATTGCTATGGAAAATTTTAGAATTTATGTTTCTGATGATGTGATAGGTGTTGAACTTGGCGGTGCGGTGAAAAATGTCCTTGCACTCGCCTGTGGAATAAGTGATGGATTAGGATTTGGTTCTAATGCCAAAGGTGCCTTAATATCTCGGGGCATAGTGGAAATTCAAAGACTGGGTTTAAAAATGGGTGCAAACCCTAAAAC
>JAOAFX010000155.1:0-279 GCA_026416055.1 Caldifarciminota bacterium | reverse complement strand
CGGCGATTTAGTAACCACCGCTTGCAGTGAAGAATCAAGGAATCACCTATTCGGCAAGATGCTTGGCAGGGGTAAAAATCTAAGAGAAATTGAAAAAAATTTTGTAATGGTTGCTGAAGGTGTGCCGACCGCAAAAGCGGTAATGAAGCTTGCAAAAAAATATAATGTTGAAATGCCGATCTCAATGGTTGTTTATGAAATTATTTATAAAAGAAAACCCCCTTTACAGGGTCTGAAGAATTTAATGTTAAGACCATTAAAAATTGAATAGAGGAGGTA
>JAOAFX010000154.1 GCA_026416055.1 Caldifarciminota bacterium | reverse complement strand
GCTGAAGCCTTGCCCTACAATGGGATGGATTTCCATTGCAAGGCTGAAGCCTTGCCCTACATAAGAAATTATAAAAATGTAGGGCAAACCTTCAGGTTTGCATTAAAAAACCGAAAGGCTTTTGCCCTGCCCTACATTTTATTGCCCTGATTAAATAAAAAGCCCCGGGTTACAAACCCGGGGCTTCTGTTTTTACGGTATCGCACTATCGTGTCAAGACGAATTTCTGAGTTATGACACCATCGTCTTTTTCAAGTGTCACAAAGTAAACACCATCGGCAAGCGCTTCTGCACGAGGATTCCATTTTACTATATTTGTTCCATTTCTGATTTCAACCTTAGAAACAAGTCTGCCATTGATATCATAAACTTTCAGATAGTTGCACCTTAAATTTGTCGGATTGATTTTGAATATCACCACATCTCTTGCTGGATTCGGAATAACTTTTAGCAATTTGCTATAAGCAACATTCTCTTTTTCCGATTCCTCTACAGGCGTGAGTGGTGTATAGAATCCCCTTACTTTAA
>JAOAFX010000153.1 GCA_026416055.1 Caldifarciminota bacterium | reverse complement strand
CACATAAGGTGGTCAAGATTGAGTAGAGCGAAAAATATAAAATGGGAGTGCATTAGCCCTGTCCTGAAGTTTCTTTCGGGATTGCTAATGCGCCAACCTTCTGATTTTTCTGGAGTGCATTAGCTTGCTAATGCATTAAACTTATAATTTCTCCGGAGTGCATTAGCTTGCTAATGCGTCGTTGAAAGGAGGTGATAACAAAAAAATTAATTTTCAAATACTGAATTATGAATTGAAAAGGGGGTACTATGAGATATATTTTAACAATACTCTTATTCATTAGTGGGCTTCTTGCCCAGAATCTTTTGGTCAATGGAGATTTTGAGCAGCCGCTTTCTAACGGCTGGTTAATAGATACAAGCACCACGAATCTGATAATAAATCGCGCCACAAACTACGATCCAGACCCTGATTATGAAGCCCTGGTTCAAAAGGCGACTGGAACTGGTTACGCAAAACTTTATCAGCGTGTTGATATTCCATCAGTCCAGCTTGCATTTTCCTGCAATGCAAAATTGATTGCAACTACTACATC
>JAOAFX010000152.1 GCA_026416055.1 Caldifarciminota bacterium | reverse complement strand
CAGGTACTCCAATGCAAAGAATTGCCTTTGATGCAATGAGATGGCATTATACAGGACAGGTTGTTGAAGAAATTGCTGCTGAAGATAATTTTAACAGAGTTACGCTTTTGAATTCAATAATAAGAAACACAATCCGCATCTATTTAAATAATGTTAAAAGATGTAAAGCAGTAGTGAGCCTGTTTGATGTCACAGGCTCAGCAGTCTATTCAATAACTGTAAATAGTCCTGCTGGTAAATCTATAAAAGAGATTGATGTTTCCTGTCTTTCCCCTGGTGTTTACTTTATCAAAATAGCAGTAGATGGATTAATCTATAGAGAAAAATTTATTAAGGTTCGTTGAACACAAAATATAACTAAATTTTTTAATGTAGTAGATATTATGTCGCAAACCTGAAGGTTTGCCCTACATCTGATTCTGCAGAGTAAACTCTGCCACTACAATCTTTTTATCTTTGGTATTATTGGAGTAGCGACCATTGACAACAAAAAAATATTCTATATAATCATTTTTGAGGAGGTTAAATGAACTTATGTGAC
>JAOAFX010000151.1 GCA_026416055.1 Caldifarciminota bacterium | reverse complement strand
ATGATGTAAAGGATTTTGTTGATATATATTTTCTATCAAAAGAATTTATGCCCTTTGAAGAAATATATAAAAATGCACGTGAAAAACACATCGGTATTGATGACTACTGGCTTGCTGTTTCATTAGATTATATTAATACAGTTGAAAAATTACCAAAAATGGTTAAGCCCGTTACCATAGAAGAACTGCGTGAATTTTATTACGAAAAGATAAAAATGTTGATGGCAAGAATAAAGAAAAAGTGAAAATCAGACTGCCTTATTGATTTATTGGAAAATTTTGGTATAATTTGAAACAGGAGTGATTATGAAAAGTAAATTCCTTTTTGGTTTGACAGTATTGGTACCGATGTACCTATTCTCCTTGAATTTCACAATTGAGGACATTGATATTTACAATGCTGATAAGCCGACAATTTGTGTTGATGGTAATGGTCACGCATATATTGTGGGCAATTCGTCTGGTGGTCGGGATGTTGTCAGATTTATTCAAAATACTGGTGGACCTTGGCATCTGGATTCAGTTCCATTCAGTGCGGAAAATAGCA
>JAOAFX010000150.1:278-548 GCA_026416055.1 Caldifarciminota bacterium | reverse complement strand
ATATCAAGGTGAATTATCAAGAATTATTAAAAGTAAAGAAACACCAACATTACTATTCTCAGCAAGTAATTATTTAGTTTATCCAGATTTATTACTAACAGATACAACCTTCAAAACAGTTGAAAAAATTTCAAATACAAATCCGCAACAAAGTGAATATTTATGGGGAAAAGTTGAATTATTTAAATGGAAAGATGAAAAAGGAAAAGAACAAAAAGGTTTGTTATATTTACCAGAAAATTTCGATCCAAAACAAAAATATCCAATGAT
>JAOAFX010000150.1:0-268 GCA_026416055.1 Caldifarciminota bacterium | reverse complement strand
GTTATCAATTTTCCTCTTTACAATAGCAATGGCTATGTAATTTTTATCCCAGATTTAAGTTATAAAATAGGTATGCCAGGGAAAAGTGCGTTAGAAATAGTTTTAAGTGGGACAAAAGCAATTTTGAAAAAAGGATTTGTAGATAAAAATAAATTAGGGTTGCAAGGTCAAAGCTGGGGTGGATATCAGACAGCGTATTTTGTAACTCAGACAAATATGTTTAAAGCTGCAATGGCTGGAGCTCCAGTTTCAAATATGACAAGTGCTT
>JAOAFX010000014.1 GCA_026416055.1 Caldifarciminota bacterium | reverse complement strand
CCCAATATGCCGCGGTTTGATTGTATTTAAAATTAGTATTATTGGAAATCGTCGTTGCCACATCATCAGTAAGCTCAACTAATGGAGAACCTCCTCCAGTGGATATGTATATATTAAATCCTCCGCTATTGCCGTTGTTAGCCCAAACCACGATTCCGTACCAGTCGGTATTAGAGATTGTATAACTAAAGCTTTCATCACCACCATTTCCATAGGCATCAGCTGAGGCTACAGCATAATACCTTCCTGCATAGTAAGCTGCACCATTAGATGCAAAAAGCGCCATGCCCACATCCACAGTACCGGATGTTATATCAATAGTAAAAGTATAACTCCCTGGATTGAGATAGACATCCCAAATTTCAACGACATCACCTGCAGGCCAAGTATAACCAGTATTGCTCCCTACACTTAGTACCTCAGTATTATCTTCATATTCTACCGTCGCAGAGGCAGTACCACTATAACGATAAACCTTAACACCTTCCCAGCCCAGCGGTGAATGATTATAATCACCAACCACAAAATCGACCAAGTCCGTACCAGAAGAACCAGCCACAAGATTGTTGAAAAGAGTATCAGTATAAAGCTCAATATCCCAATCTGAAGTTGAACGAACTCCAACTACTGCCCAATATGCCGCGGTTTGATTGTATTTAAAATTAGTATTATTGGAAATCGTCGTTGCCACATCATCAGTAAGCTCAGGTATGCCCCAAATCAGATATGGTAAGAAGAGAAATGGAGGAATGACTTTTTTTAATGGAAATTTGCATATCTTACTCATTTTTTCCTCCTGTTATGTAATTTGAATCAACAATTCTTTCTAAGTCATTGCTTATCTACTGAGTGACTCTCATTTAATTTATTTACTTCAGTTTCGGAAAGTCCTGAATATTTTTTACCTCCAGACGCATCTGTGAAGAACCCAATTTCTTTCTTATTTTCCATTCTGAATTCATTTACGATATTCCCTTGCAAATTCAACGTATTTATTTTCTGTTGTTCATATTCTGACAATCCACCATAGGGCTTACCAGTACCTGCGTCATAAACCGTGCTTTTTAAATCTTTTTTTATTTTTGTATCCATTTCTTCAGCATCCGCCAATAGAAATGCGATGCTAAGAATCAGTGATATATATATCATTTTTTTATTCATTTTGGCCTCCTTTTTTATGAATTAAAATAATTGATTCACACGGGCTTTTTCTGATTAAAGGATACATTTATTGTATCTTTTATCCAACATCTCAGGTTGTCTTCCTATATACAGAATGAGACAGGACAGACAATCTGGAAAGCCCATTTTACTCAATTCTTACAGGTCCGCCAGACAGAGTGGCGGATGATTTGGAAACAAAGTGCTGCATCATTCCGCTAATTTTTTCTTTGTTATTGCATTAGCAAGCTAATGCATTCCATTTTAACTCTGTTTGTTTCTTTATTTTGATACACCCCCTTGTTTTTATCTAAGCCTACAAATAAGTTGTCAAAGACCAGACGGCTCTAGTGTTAGAACCGCGCATTTTTTATTATTTCACCCTCACCTATTTCATCTCCCTTCAAGGGAGAGGAAATATATAGGTTAGGTTGATATCGCTATATTATGCAAATTTTGTGCCAAGGATTTTTTGCGGCAGATATTCAAAAATCTCTGAAATTTCATAAGTTTTTGGTATCGGACTTTGATGCTTTTCATGAAATTGTTGCAGGTATGCAATACTACCGTTGCAATATTGAGGAGGGAATTACCTGTAGTATTACCTCGGGAAGATGCTTCTAATTAAGAAGCAGAAAGAAGGCTGTTTTTTTAAATTAAAGCGTAACTACTTCAGCGCCATACTGGGCGAGTAAATCTCGACTGTGTTCATCAGATGTAAAATAAATCACCTGATTGCCATCGTCAATAAATCTTTTTAATAACTCAACAAGTCTGCAACGCCGCTCCCAATCCGCGAAGATAAATGCATCATCAAGGATTAAAAAAGTGCCTTCAGGAAAGAGTTTTTTTAAAGCTGATAATCTGAAACAAATCAATAACTGGTCTTTCGCACCACTTGATAGTTTCTCCAATGGATACTCATTCCCCTCCTCATCAACTGCAATGAAATTTTGATTTTCGATCTTAACTTTATTATATTTTCGTGTAACAAAAAAATAATATTCACTTAGGCTATCCGTACCGTGAATCAAATTCTCAATAAAATTATCCAGTTCATTACTCATTTGATTTAAAATTTCCTCAGCTTTTTTTACTGCCTCAAGTTCCATAGAGTAGTTTTTCAAGCGACCCTCAATTTCGGCAATTTCTCGCAAGACTTTTTTCTCTTCACTAATATTGTATTGCTTTTTTTTGACTTCTTCAAATATCTTTATATCACTCTGTATTTTTTCGATCTGTTTCTTTAAATCTCGGAGTTCATTTTCTATTTCATCAACATTGCTCAAGTCAATTTCTTTGAGTGGTGGCGGTGTCTTCTTCTCATCGATCAACCTCTGCCATTTCGAATCATTCTGCTCACCGAGCAATCTACTGATTTCAGCCCCAAGACCTCGCTTCTCATTTTCAAGCCGGTTTTTTTCGCCAATCTTTTTCTTTAGTTGCTCGGGTTCAATGCAACCAGTCTTTTTTCGTAATTTTTCAATCTCTTTATCAATCTCTTCAGCCATGGATGGGGAACTCAGACTTACCAGACGTTCTTTTTTTGCGCCTATTACTGATTCTATTCTGATTTTTTCATTTTCAAAATACTGAATTCTCTTTTCAATCTCTGAAAATTTTTCAATCTCCGGTAGAAAAAGTTTCACATCATTCAAAAATTCTTCTTTCCTTATTTTCTTTATTTTGATTTGTGTTTTTTTGATTGCAATAATAGTTGTGCTAATGATGCTTAAAAGAAATATTGAAAGCGGAATTGCTATAGAAAAGTTCAGACGGAAACTTAAAATCAGGACGATAAATCCGATTAAAAATATAATCACCGGATAAAAGTAATCAGGTTCTTTTTCAATATCCTTATATTGGAAAAGTTTTTCTTTTACATTGTATTTCTCAACAAATTTAAGCTTTTCTAATACATTATTATATTCTTCATTCAATTTTTTTATCTCATTTTCTACTTCTGCTTTCTCCTTTTCCTGATTTTCAATACTTTTCTTTTTCAGAACCAGTTCCTGCCATCTATTAAGGTCATCCTCAGTGTAAATCTCATAAAGAAGTAAACTATTTTTTCTGTCAATATAATCATTGTAAAGATTTCTTAAATGCTGATACAGTTTGAACTTCTTAAACTTCTCTATCTCATCCAGTTCTTCGACCCTTCGAGTATGAGTTTCAATTAATTTTTTCAGAATTTTTTTCTTATTCTCAACCTCCCCAATTTCTTTAATAAAGTCATGCAACTGCTCGAGACGGTTTTTATCATTTTCTATCAATCTTCTTTTATCTGCTTTCCAGTTATCTTCTTTGGGCTGATAACCAATGCCTTCCCTTAATTTTTTGATTAAAATCGCAAAGGGAATCTGAGTACCGGTCTGGCTGAGCATAAGTTTTAAACTATCCCAGAATTTCATCTGTGATTCAGTTTTTTCGTATAGTTCTGATTCCGAAGCCGGAATATAAAGCAAGGATGCTATCTCGGTTCTTGGGAGAACAGAAATCGGTCTCGATGATGGCAGAATGATTGTTTTTTTATCTTTGATTAGCTCAATTGTAATCTCAGCAGGCTTTCCATACCTTGTCCGGGTTTTAAATAATGAAGAAATCAGCGCCTCCACCAGCGTTGTCTTACCGGTTTCATTTCTGCCGAAAACAACATTAAAAGAACTAAGTTCGAGACTAAGGTTTCTTATTGGTCCGTAATCTTTTAATTTTATGCTCTTTATCTTCACTTTAAGAGTTCATCTAAATGTGGAAATGTCAATTCATAAATTTTCATCCTCAACCTGTCGTCAAGCTGGGCAGTTTTTTCTATAAATTTTTTTACAAAAGAATTTTTCAACAATCTATCCCAGGAATGTATATAGTTGTAATCCACGGAAATTGTCGAAAATTTGCCTTTATATTTTGCCACTATTTGTCTGATTCTATTTTTAAATTCGTTTTCATCTCCTTCAATATAACCCGTGATATTTATATCAAGCAGGATATCTCTGGTAAATTTACTTCTGATATCCTGTTCGAGTCGATCTAAAATTTTCTCTTCATTTCCTGGAAATACATAATAACTCAATCTCTGCCAGTAAGGTGCAATATCAATCTCTACGGGAACTATTTCAACTTTTTTTCTGTCAACTTCTATCATTGCTACCTTTCTTGGTGAACGACATTTCGTGTTGAGTGCAGCTGGCGCTCCTGCATATACCACCTTTGTATTTTTGAAAGTCAAACCAATATATTCAGAATGGATATGACCCATAAGGATGCAACGAGCAAAGTTTTCTATCTCTGCAGGATAGATCGGCATGTATTCTGTGTCTTCTTCATTCAAAACCGGGAGAATTGAAATATCATAAATTGTGCCGTGAGCGATCAAAATATCAATATTTCCTGCTAACTCCAATATGCATTCAGAAAATTTTGCCTTCTGATAGGGAACCGCAACAATCTTAATATCATCCAATGTTAATTGAGTGTATGGTTTTTCGGTCAGCTGTTTTACATTCTCACCGTAGTCATAATTTAGACCGTAAGATTCCGCATCATGATTTCCTGGAAGCAGAAATATTTTAGCCCGCGATTTTTCAAAAATCCTTCTCACCTCTGGACGTAGAATTGTGGATTCAGTATCTGAATCAAAAAGGTCTCCAGCAATAACAAGCATATCAACCTTTTTTTCATTTCCTTTGTTTATTATCCATTCAAGTATCTCGATTCTTGAACGGTCTTTGCTGGTCAAATGCAAATCTGCAGTGTGTAGAATCAGCATAAATATTTTTTGTCAAAATAATCATTCAGGATTCTACGATGGTCAAAGGCAATATCTTCTGGCAGATTATTCCTGTTAAAAATACCAATCTCAATTGCATCATCTTTTGGTTTTGGCGTTCCTTTGCCACGAGCGGTGAATACGACGCTGATAGTGTGGAATCTGGGATCCCTTTCTGGATCTGAATAAACATGGAACTGTTTCAGGTCTGAAATCTCAAGGTTGGTTTCTTCTTTTGCCTCCCGGATTGCAGCAGATTCGGCTGATTCTCCATATTCAATAAACCCCCCTGGTATTGCCCAGCCATAAGGTGGATTTTTTCTTTTTATGAGAATTATCCCTCCCTCAACTTCAATGATGATATCAACTGTGGGCAGGGGATTTTTATAGTCCATGAAAAATTATATAAAAAACTTATGATAAATCAAGAACGAATAAAGATAGTTAAATCGACTTCTTGACAAGCAAAACAGATTGAGTAAAATATAAATGTTAGAATCATGGGTATTTTAGTCAGTTTGATGTAACTGACAATGGCGGTAGCCTTTTCGTTTTTTTAAAGATATTAAAGGGGGTAAAAAGGCGGTGAGAAATGAAAGCAAAAATTTTGGTTGTCAGCCCGGACAGTGAAATCGTTAAGGAGATCAAAAATATCCTTGAGGGGACCGGCCATGTGATAAAATCTGTAAATACTGCTGATAGTTGTTTAAATCTGTGCAAGTCAGAGCATTTTGATATTATTTTTGTTGATACTCATATTCCAACGCTTCCTTTTAATCTTTTGATTCCTGATTTAAAAAAAGTTTGTACCGAAAGTGAAATAATCCTTATTACTGGCCATACTGTTCCTGAGGCTCTGGTAAAATTAGAAGCATATCAGTTAAATAATTTTCTCATCTTACCATTGAATGCAGAGCGATTAAAATTGACATTAAATCGTGCCCTGAGGCAACTGGAATTGTTGAAAGAAAACCGCCGGTTGCTGTTGACCGTGACCGCAGCGAAGAAAGAATGGGAAGCAACGGTGGACGCGATAGAAGACCCGATATTTGTAACCGATTTTGATTATAAGATTTTACGTGCAAATCTCGCAACCTTTCAAATGCTCGGCAAGGGCGTTTATGAAGTGATTGGTAAGAAATGTTATGAATTGCTCCACTGTGCAAACGAGCCAGTTCCTGATTGTCCGGGCAAAAAAGCACGGGATAGTGGTGAACCGGTGACCGATACTCTATCATTTAAGGGTATAAAAAAACGGATGACCTGCAGTGTCTATCCACAGGTCTTTGCCGATGGCGGGGGTCTTGTCCATTACCTACATGAACCGATTGCTACAACTGAACAGGAAGCCCAGATAATGGCGAAATATGAACGGTTATTTGATGATGGAATAATCCCTATCGTTGTTGTCAGCGCTGAAGATTATAAAATCACCGATGCTAATCAATCAGCATTAAAATTATTAAAGTATGACCCGGAAAATCTTGTGGATATGGACTGGGAAAACATCTTCGCCCGTGATGTGCGTGAGGTAACGATTAAAGAAATCCTGAATCAAATCACCGCCGGAAGGGCGATCGTGAAATCCAAACTACTAGATCGAAATTTCAAAGAGATAGAAGTGGAAATTTATGCCAATCCGGTTGAGGTCGGCAATTTCCAATTTCTGGAATTATTTTTAGTAACCGGGGAAAAATTATAAATTTTCCTTAAGCAAGAAATTGTCGAAATCACAGTTCTTATCTCATTCGATGAGAAACAATGAAAATTTACCAGAGGTAGCAGCAGCTGTCATCCTAATATGGAGTACATTTTTGATGAAACCTAAAAAATAGAAATACTTACAAGTATGGCAATAACAAAAGTTTATTTCATTTGAATTGACGAGCTGGCAAAGATTAAAAAAATCCATACGAAAACAGGGCAGGATTGACATGGCGTTTCTCCCGAGAGCAAAAAGATAGAGCATGGAATAGGTGATGATGGTTTAACTAAAACTTATATGAAGTTGAAAAAAGAAATAGTTAGAGTAATTGGCTAAATCTCTTTATGAAATTTTTTCTATTAGACAAACAGAGGGAAACAAGAAAAAATTTTGTAGAAGAGCGAGAATCACCCGAAAGGAATATTTTAGCAATGATTTTTAATCTAAATCAAATAGTTAAAGACAAAATTATAAAAGTTGATATTCAAAAAATTTTTAAAAATACGTCAATTTACATTATTCTAATCTTACTAGCCTTAATATTTCTTGTATTCTTTACGATTGAAATTAAACCTGAAGATCCTATAAAAACAACCATCGCTATTTGGGCAATAGGGCTCCTATTTTTATTTTATAGAATCAACAGGCTACTAGTGCTATGTTTTGTTATATTCACCATTCCTCTGCCTATTCATATAAAACTGATGAATAGAGATGCTTTTACGATTACTACCATGCTCATAATAACACTTTTTTTTATCAATTTAATCAAAAAAGAAATAAGTTTTACAAGTTGTGGCAAGATAGCCCTGTTATTTTTGACTCTCTTTTTTGTCGCAAATACAGCTTCCTTATTTAACCTTCGAGGAGAAGAATTGATAGTAAATCTAAGACACTATCTAGGATTTCTGTCATCTGTAATGTTATTCTTTATAATTGTATCAAATGTAAAAACCATAAAAGAGTACGAATTAATACTTATTGTCATTGGTATTGCACTAATCATACAAGTATTCGTATGTATAACAATGGCTCTTAATCCAGACTTTGCTATACCAGAAATTTTCAGAACCCGAACAGGGGAATTGTTAACCACAAGTACAAGACCAGGTGGAATTGTCGATGACTATGAATTACTTGCTGAATGGTTTGCAATATTTATACCATTCGCTTTTTGGTTTCTGTGGAATTCAAAAACAAAGGCATACGGAACAATCTTGATAATTTTGTTGCTAGTTGGTATTACTGTTACGAAAACTCGAGGTGCATTTGTGAGCTTGATACTTGGTCTAATTCCTCTGTTTCTGCTTTTCCCGAGCAAGTCGGTTATCTCCAAAATTAGATATGCTGCCGTATTTATAGTTGTTTTATTTACAGGATGGATAATAATCAGCATGCTATTCAAAGATTTCTATCTTGAAATATTAGATAGATTTGTCTATGCATATGCCCAGTATCAAGAGGGAAGCACTTTTACTGCAGTTATAAATCGACAGCAGATTTGGGAAGCCTTCTTTCATCGCTTCCTGCAATATTCTTTCTTAGGAACTGGTAGGCCAACGCCGACATATAGTATCGGTAGTCTGCATTCGCTCTATTTAACTTTAATTTTTCAAACCGGTTTTTTGGGTTTGTTTTCATTCATTGGATTCATGATATCTATAGTAATTTTATTATTAGTTAAATATTTTGAACAACATACGTCTTATACAAAAAGGATGTTAATAAGCGTATCATTATCGGCACTTGCGATTTTCTTGATAGATGAATTTAAGATAGAGTATTTACGTACAGCGTACTTCTCGCAGTACGCTTGGCTCATTTTTGGACTTGTATTATTGTCGCAAAAATTGTATTTCACTATCAACTCCTCAAATAATTCAATTTTAAATAAAAGATAAAAATAATCGTGTTGTTATCTCTTATCAATGTAAATGATAAGTAAAACTCTTTCAGCACTAAAGTGGTCTATCTTAGGCTCTAATCTGCCTCAGATCATCAATTTTTTTGTATCTATATACATAGCACGGTTACTTGCGCCTGCAGACTATGGATTAGTTGCCCTTGCCGGTATTTTTATTTATTTTTTACAAGAATTTTTTTCAGGCGGGCTCACAACAGCTTTAATCCAGCAACAGGGCACAGATCATGAAATAGAAGCTGCAGCAAACTTTATTTTTACATTTAATTTGATTATAAGTGTTTTATTTTATCTGGTACTTTTTATACTATCACCTTATATCGCGCTTTTTTTCAACAATCCGGAAGCAAAAGATATAATAATAGTTTTTTCGTTAGTTATTATTATTAATGCCTTCGGAGCTGTGCAATTAGCACTCTTAAAAAAAAAATTGATTTTAAAGCTGTTTTCTACCGTCAATTGACACCATGTATCTCGCAGATTGTCATTACATTACCTCTAGCTCACATTGGCTTGCAAGTATGGGCACTTGTTATAGGCAAAATTGTATCTGAAATTCTTGCCTCAATTATTCTGTGGATTAAGTGCCCTTGGAAACCTAAATTTAACCTGGATTTCTCAAAACAAAAGCGCCTGATGCAATTCGGAGGATATGTTACCATTACACTGCTGCTGAATTGGATGTTAACACAATTTGATAATTTCTTGGTTGGAAAGTGGCTGGCAATAAGGGATTTGGGTATATATAATACAGCACTTACATTAGTTACACGTGTTTTTTTGTTCCTTATCTTTCCGATTTTACCAGTCTACTATGCAAGATCATGCCAATTTACCAGCAGAAATGACAAAATAGATTTCTACCTAAATGCAAAAAGAATTTTATCATTTTTTGTATTTCCTCTCATAGTCTTGTTAGTTAATATCTCCCCATTTGTAGAAATTTTAATCTTAGGAGCGAAGTGGAAGGATATTAGTTTTGCAATTACCTACCTTTCTCTTGCAGGACTAATACATTTATGGGCTTTAATTAGCGGATTCTTTAAGTCATTAGGCAAACCAAACATTGATACAAAAATCACTTTTATTAATGTGCTTATTAGCCTTCCTATTTGGTTATTTGCTATTCAATACGGCCTAAAGTTTTTTTTGATATCTCGCCTATTAACTACATTTGTATTTGCAGTTGTGAATACTTACTTTGAAATTAAAGAAATTAAAGTAGGTATTTTAGAAATTATGATGATTTATTCCAAGCCTTTATTTGCCACGCTTGTTATGGCAGTTTGCGGCATCATCTGTACTAAATTGCTTTTTTTAAATCGCTATGACTTAATTTCTTTACTATGCATTGTTTTTGTCCCCTTCGTTGTTTATTTATTATCATATTATTTTATTGACCGAAAAACTTTTCTCCAGCTTAAAGATAAGGTTCTAAACATATTTACTAATTAAAAATATAGATTTTTGTATCTTCATCTTGAATTAGCGCCGGTATTGTTATCTATAATCTTTATTTTCCGTGCGGTAATGGATATAATTTTATAAGTCGTTCAAGTTCTCAAACACGAAATGAATAATAGTATATTAAGGAAGCTCGATGTAATTGTAACTTCAATCTGTCGACCACATTTCTACACGACCTATAGAAGTTTTAAAGAAAACGTTACTTATTCTGGAGAATTTCACTTTATTATTCACATTGATGTTTTGAAAAAAAACAGAAGAAATTTACCGGCACTTCTGAACTTTTTGAAAACGATAGGTGTCGCTGACTACCATATTAACTTCGGGGAAAACGATTTCGCCAATGCCATCAATTATGTCTACCGCAAAATTAAAACTCCTTTTTATTTTCACCTCGAGGATGATTGGATTTTTAAGAGAAAAGTTGATTTAGATTTTTTGCTTAACATCTTTGCCAGAATTCCTTATATAAACCAAATTAGATTTAGTAAGGAAAAGTTAATTCCCATCCCTGAATCCGTAATTAAAAAATATAAAGCTAAAAATGAACTACATTTATTACCAGGCGAACAGGTGAAGGTTAATGGCATAGATATGATTGTATCACAAATGTGGTCTTTCAATCCACATTTAGGCAGAACAGCAATCCTCAAGGAATTCTATCCTGTACCGAAGGGTATAAATCCCGAAGAATATATGACAAAACGCTATCTGGCCAGATACGGAAGTAACGGATTGTACATATTTGGAAAATATTATGATGAACCTTATGTGAAAGATATAGGACGGAAGAACTGGATACTCACAAAGTTTACGAAGTTAATTGAAATATGCCACGATCCATCACTAATACGAAAATCAGAACGCATCAAAAAAGAATATAAATATAGGGGAAGACCTTATGATATAAATAATAATAGGCCATTAGAAAAGTAGATAAAATAAAAATGAAGATATTATGGATTTATAATGTATGTGTAGATACGGAAACACACATTACAACATGGATGGAAATGTATAACCACCTAAAAAACTTACATGATATACATTTTATTTTCCCTTGTGAAAGAAAAAAAGAGGGTTTTTGCCAGAATATAACTTTCGTGAGATACTATATTAAAATACCGTATCTCAAGCGAATCTACGGAATATTCATGACGTCAATTAAGTTTCTACAATTGTTTTACAAAACGAAATTTGATATTGTAATTACTGA
Source organism: Caldifarciminota bacterium (assembly GCA_026416055.1). GTDB lineage: Bacteria > Hydrothermota > Tepidihabitantia > SM23-42 > JAOAFX01 > JAOAFX01. The sequence goes on along the minus strand of JAOAFX010000014.1, from coordinate 23,050 downwards.
TATATGGTCTTTTTTCTTCCCGCTTTTGATCCCACAAGGTGTTAAACTACCTAAATTCATTATGGATTTGAGGACCTATGTTTTCAATGTTAATACAAATACAAACAAACCAAGAGATATTTTAGAACAGTTATGGACCAAATTAGCATTGAAATTCAATCAGAGAAAACATAATGGTATCACATTTATTTCTGACGAGCTTCGTGATTCTTTACAACGAAAATTTAACTTGAAATTCAATAAAAATTGTCATATATGGCCTTCTGGTGTTAACACAACATTTTTTAATCCACGTAAATACAGAAAGAATGAAAATGAGAAGTTTATAATCTTCTTTCATGGTGAGATGACATCAAATAGGGGGCTTGTTGAATCTATACTTGCCATGCAGATTTTGAAGGAAAAAAATATTCCTGCTGTGCTTCATTTGGTAGGTGATGGCGATATTGTGCAAAACCTTAAAGATTATGTTTGTAAGCAACATTTTTATGATTATGTTAAATTTTTTGGCAGATGTTCCTACCAGCGTATTCCTGAATTGATTGCTACGGCTGATGTCTGTTTGATGGCATATCCTGCTTTAAATTACTGGGAAGTAAATGTTCCACTTAAATTGCTGGAATACATGGCTATGGAGAAGGTAATCATTTTAACTACACTGCGTGTGTTTGAAAGAATTACCAAAAAGAAAAAATGCGCCATTTTTATACCCAATAATAAACCCGAGACAATCGCAGACGCTATTATCTATGCTTACCAAAATAGGCGAAAATTGTCCGAATGGGGTAAGGAAGGTAGAAAAATAGTGGCTGAAGCATTTTCATGGGATAGAATTGCTCACAATTTTAGCATCTTTCTTGAGAATCTATAAGTAGAAAGTATTTATGCGAGTTACACTCGTCAATACTTACCATTTTGCCGGAGGTGGTGATTGTACATACACATATAACCTCTTTAAATTACTGCAAGAAAAAAAACATGATGTTTCTATATTTGCGATGAAGTATAAAGAGGACTTGGAAGATCCAAATGTTGACTTATTCGTAAGTAATATAGACTATCATGAATTGAATCAGCGTAAAAACCTCTTGACCGGACTGACTGTTATGTATCGCTCAGTTTACTCATTGGAAGCCAGAAAAAAATTTCGAAAGTTGCTCATCAGGGCAAAGACGGATATTATTCATTTAAACAGTATTCACCATCACATTACGCCGTCTATAATCTTTGAAGCCGAAAAATTGAAATTACCCGTGGTCTGGACATTACATGATTTCAAATTACTATGTCCCAATACTCATTTCTTAGTTGATAATGCAGAAACGGTATGTGAAGCCTGCAAATCAAATAGGTATTATAAATCATTTATCAAAAGATGCAAGAAAAACTCTTATTTAGCAAGTATGATTATAACCCTGGAAGCATATATTCACAGGATACTTGGCGTACGAAATAAAGTTGATTACTTCATTTCACCGAGTTTATTTTTGAAAGAAAAACTTTTAGAATATGGATTCGATAAAAAAAAAGTATTGCATATTCCACATTTTATACCTAAACATTATTTTAAAAAATCCATAGATAGCAGCAATTATTTTCTTTACCTCGGTAGACTTTCTAAAATAAAAGGTATTGACATTCTAATTGAAGCATGCAGAACCAATCCTGATTTTCAACTCATAATTGCTGGTGATGGAAATAAAGAATATAAAAATACCTTGTTAGCAAATTTGCCACCGAATGTTAAATATGTGGGACCTCAAAGCAGAGAGAAAATCCACGGGCTAATTTCAAAAGCAAAAGCCGTCATACTACCGTCTCTATGTTATGAAAATCAGCCATTTTGTATACTCGAAGCATTCGCTCATGCCAAACCAACCATCGCCTCCAATCTCGGCGGTATAGCGGAACTCGTCGGGATAAACGAAAGGGGTATTCTTGTGCCACCAGGAGATTCCAAGGCGTTGGCTGATGCGATGCTCTGGATATTGACTAATGAGTCTAAAGCAAGAGAATTAGGTGAAAATGCATACAACTATGCACTTCAGGAACACAGTGAAGAAATTCACTATACAAGATTGTATACGGTTTATGAAATGGCTATTAATAAGAAAAATACAGCTTAGTTTAATTGCCTGATTACGGCGGGATGAATATTTGAATCTCTGATAAAATGACTATAAATCGAAATCTCTTTGGCAAAATAATCTTATTAGTCGATTGGAAACAGCCTAAGGAGACGCAATTTTGGCTAGAAAGAGAACTTCTGAAATTAGGTTATCATGTTAGGCTACTAGATATACCCAATTATACAATGAAGGATAGAACGGTGAAATGGCGTAAACTGATATTATGGTTAAAGTATTTTGTCCAAGCACTTCGTGTCTGTTGTTTGAGAAACAAATCGTACGATTATATACTCGCCTGGAATGCAGTAACGGGAATTTTTGTCGCGATGCTTTCGAGAATTCTATCTCTCCACAAACCTAAAATATTATTGTTGAATCTAATTGCACTTCAAAAGCACCCAATTCATAACTATCTTAGACGGATTTGCTACCGATTTTCATTAAAGCGAGCTGACATCGTTACAATAAATTCTGAATATCTTGTTGATAAATATAAAAATGAGTTTGAAATACCGGTGAGCAAAATAGCAATTTTGACTGATGTTGTTGAATCTAATTCTTTTGATTATGTAGGCTCCAAGGGGACTGAGCCATACGACGTATTTAGTGGCGGCGAGGCATCTCGTGATTGGGATACTCTTATTGATGTAGCTAAGATCAACCCTAGGACTTCGTTCATTGTGATAGCAAGAAGAAAATTCTTTCGACCCAATAAAGTTCCAGAAAATGTAATTGTTTATTTTGATACACCGTATGATTTCTTTTACGATAAAATGAAGCAGTGCAAGATTGTAGTTTTAACATTGAATACCCTTGTTACTTCAGGACTTATTGTTCTTACAAATGCAATGCTTATGGGGAAAGCTGTTATAGCAACACGAACACCAGCCACTGAAAATTATATAATCTCAGGTAAAAACGGCATTCTTGTTGAAATGAAAGATGTTGTTGGGTTATCGACAGCGATTCAAGCTTTGCTCGAAAATTTAGAAAAAGCACGGCAAATGGGCATTGAAGCACGTAATAGCATTTTACTAAATCATACAGAGAGGCAATATATCTGTAACTTGAAAAAAATTCTCGATTCGATTAGTAAATGAAAAATGAAATTTCTCAAATTCTAATATAAGATAAATGGTTTAAGAATGGAATGTGCAGTAATAACAACCTATCGGTGTAATGCCCGTTGTAAGATGTGCTATAGCTGGGCTAATCCGACAAAACCTGAAGAAGAATTCCGTCCTGAGATTTTAAAAAAGATTCCCGAAGGAATGGTCAGATTGAATGTAACCGGTGGTGAACCGACACTGCGTAAGGATATAATAGAAATCCTGGAAATTTTGAACACAAAGGCAAAAAAACTTGAATTGAGCACTAATGGCTATTTTACAAAAATTCTTGTAGACATCGGGAAGAGATTTCCCGATATAAGAATAAGAATAAGTGTTGAGGGCTTGCCAAAATTGAATGATGAACTTCGTGGTATTAAAAATGGTTTTGATCATGCCTTAAGAAGCATATTGGAACTAAAGGCACTGGGTTTAAAAGACATCGGCTTTGCCATAGTGATTTCTGATAAAAATATCTATGACCTTCTTTATCTCTATCAATTATGTTGTTCATTAGGCCTTGAATTTTCTCAATCAACGATGCACAATTCTTTTTATTTCTTTAAACACGATAATAAAATTGAGGATTTGAAAATAATCAACGAAAAAATGGAGGATTTTATAAAACAATTATTGTTATCAAAAAGAAAAAATGTTAAACTGAGAATAAAAGATTGGTTTAGGGCATACATCAATGCCGGGTTAATCAGGTATATGAATGGGAAAGAAAGAGCAATTCCCTGCTATGCCGGGACCGAATCTTTTTTCGTTGACCCATGGGGAAGAATCCTTGCCTGTAACGGATCGGAAAGTCCATGGGTAATGGGAGATTTAAACACCCAGGATTTTGATGAAGTATGGCATAGTGTAGAGGCCTCAAAAGTCAGGGAACTTGTAAAAAATTGCAAACGCAATTGCTGGATGACTGGTTCTTCTGTTCCAGCAATGCGAAAGAATATTATTCAACCCTTTTACTGGGTTTTAAAAAATAAAATTAGATTATTGCTCAACAGGCCGATTGATGTCCAGATATAAAATAGCTTTTGTTGGACAAAAGGGTATCCCTGCTACTTATGGTGGAGTCGAAAAGCACGTTGAGATACTTGGAGAACTTCTTGCAAACAGAGGACATTCAATTTTTGTATATTCGCGACGAACCTATAATAACTTTCATGGCTATTATAAAAAAATGAAGGTGATTAATCTTCCCGCAATCCCACAAAAGCACACCGAGATGATTTCTCATACACTTTTTTCTTGTCTTGAATTACTTGATAAGAATATTGATATTGTTCATATCCATAGTGTTGACCCTGCAATTCTTGCATTCATCCCAAGAATGAAAACAAAAGTGGTAGTTACCTCACATGGTCAGGCATATAGAAGAGAAAAATGGGGTCCAATTGCAAAATCTTTTTCCTGTCTTGCTGAACATTTTTACACAACTATCCCCAATGCACGAATTGCCGTGTCTAAAACGTTGAAGAAGTATTACGAAGAAAAATATAAATGCGATGTTTATTACATCCCTAATGGCGTTAACATACCGGATATAAATAATCTATCTTTTGAAAAAACTTTTAATCTTGGGCAAATAGACATAACACTCAAAAAAGATTCTTATTTTTTATACGTAGGAAGAATCTTGCCTACTAAAGGTGTAGATATCCTGGTCAAAGCCTGGAATAATCTTGAAAAAAAATGTAATCTAGATAAAAATCTGGTTATCGCAGGTGGTAGTTCTTACACAGATGCATATGTTGAGAAATTGAAAAAACAATCAAGTCCATCAATCATTTGGCTTGGCTACCGTTATGGGGAGGAGCTTCACTGGCTTTATGCAAATGCCTATTGCTGTATAGTGCCTTCAGAAATAGAAGGACTGGCTTTGACTTTATTAGAAGCAATGAGTTATGGCAGATGTGTAATCTATTCAGACATTCCTGAAAACTCTGAGGCAGCGGAGGGTGTAGGAATCTCTTTTCAGAATAAAAACATTGATGATCTCAGCAATAAGATTTTATATGCATTAGAAAATCAAACATATCTTGCCGAACTCGGAAAAAAAGCAAAAGAGAGAATTAAAATTGAATACAATTGGAACGATATAGTCATTAGGACTGAGAAAGTGTATGATTCAATTCTAAAATAATGCACAGAATACAAATTCCTGTTTGTCAAGTGACTATGATTATATTAGCCATGAAATAAAAAATAAATTCTTGACTTTATATTCTCTTTTGATATAATAAAATCAGGTTGAAAAGAGAGATGATGAAGGTGGCGGTTATTGGTGTTGGTTATTGGGGACCAAACTTAGTCCGGAATCTTTTGAATAATAAATCGGTAAGCGAAGTCTATTGCTTTGATATTGATGCAAAAAGATTGCATAATATAAAACAGCAATTTCATGCGGTAAAACTGGTGGATAGTTATGAGGATATTCTGAAAAACCCTAAGATAAATGGTATCTGCATCGCCACCCCGGCAAGTACTCATTTTCCGTTAGCAAAGATGGCAATCCAGTATGATAAGCATGTGCTTGTTGAAAAACCTTTCACTTTAACCGTCCATGAAGCTGAGACCCTTATTGAACTTGCGCAGAAAAAAGGTGTAAAGCTACTAGTTGATCACATCTTCATGTATAATGGTGCAGTCCGTAAAATAAAAGAGATTATAGAGTCTGGGGAAATAGGAGAAATCCTCTATTTTGATGCGGTACGCATAAACCTCGGACTTTTCCAGCATGATGTCAATGTACTTTATGACCTTGCTACCCATGATATCTCAATAATGCTTTATCTTTTAAACAAAAATCCGCGAGCAGTATCCGCCATCGGTGTGGGGCATTATAATACAATAGAAGATATTGCCTATTTAACCCTGTTCTTTGAAAACAATTGCATTGCCCATTTCCATGTCAACTGGCTTGCACCTGTGAAAGTCAGAAGAATTTTGATAGGTGGCTCTCAAAAGATGGTTGTCTATGACGATATGGAGACTATAGAAAAGATTAAGGTTTATGACAAAGGCGTTGAAATCAAAACCAAAGAGGGTATATATAAAACCCTTATTGAATATCGCACCGGTGATATGTATGCTCCCAAATTTGACACCACCGAACCCCTTGCCGTTTTGATCAATGAATTCATTGAAACTATAAAAAACGGAACCGAACCTCTCTCTAATGGAACAGTGGGGTTAGAAATAGTTAAAATCCTTAATGCAGCCCAAAAATCTTTAAAAAATAGTGGTTGTGTTGTAGAGTTAAAATGAAAAAAGTAAATAAAGTTGATAGTCATCAGATTATAAAGGATGTGAAATTAGGTGAAAATGTAAAAATTTTTGGTTTTGTGAACCTCTATGGCTGTGAAATCGGTGATAACACTAAAATCGGTGCCTTCGTTGAAATCCAAAAAAATGCAAAGATTGGTAAAAACTGTAAAATTTCTACTCACACCTTTATTTGCGAGGGAGTTACGATTGAAGATAATGTTTTCATCGGGCACAATGTTACTTTTATAAATGATAAATATCCCAGGGCAACGAATCCGGATGGCTCTATGCAGACAGATGCTGACTGGAAAGTAATACCCACACTCGTAAAAAAAGGTGCTTCCATTGGTTCGAGTGCAACGATTCTATGTGGAGTGACGATAGGAGAAAATGCTATCGTCGGTGCTGGAAGCGTGGTAACGAAGGATGTTCCTGATAATACAATAGTTGCCGGGGTTCCAGCTAAAGTTATCAGAAAGTTAACCAGTAAATGAAAATGATAAAATCTTACAGGCAACTCCTTTCCATTAATTGCAGATCTTTTACCGTCATATCCCTAAAAAAGGAGGATTAGTTGCAGGTTCCGTTTATGGATTTAAAAAGACAGTATGAAATGATTAAAGACGAAATTGATGAGGCAATCAAAAAGACTATTGAATCCTGCGCCTTTGTGGCTGGTGAGATGGTTAAGGAATTCGAAAAGAATTTTGCTTCTTATTGTGGGACGAAATATGGAATTGCCATATCTTCAGGCACAAGTGCCATTTATGCCGCATTAAAGGCACTCGACATCGGCCGTCATGATGCAGTAATTACTGTACCATACACTTTTATTGCTACTGCTGAAGCAATAAGTTTTACCGGTGCGACTCCCATTTTTGTTGATATCAAAGAGGATTCATATACCATAGATCCGGAAAAAGTTAAAGAATATATTGAAAATAAATGCGAGTGGATTGAAAAGAAAGGGATCTTAAGAGATCGGGAGAGAAAATTGAATGTTCGGGCAATAATACCGGTACACCTTTATGGTCAGACTGCGGATATGGATGAAATATTAAAGATTGCTCAGGAATACAATCTTGCAGTGATAGAAGATGCTGCCCAGGCACACGGTGCGCTTTATAAGAATAAAAAAGCAGGTTCCATTGGGCTCTTAAGTGCCTTCAGTTTTTACCCGAGTAAGAATCTGGGTGCCTATGGTCAGGGCGGTATGGTTCTGACAAATGATGAAGGGTTGGCAGAAAAGGTGAGGATGTTGATTGACCATGGACAGAAGGAAAGATACCTTCATGAATTTGAAGGCTGGAATTTCAAAATGGATGGATTCCAGGCTGCAATATTGAATGTCAAATTGAATTACCTCGATGACTGGAATGAAGACCGCAGACAGAATGCATATTACTATAACCAGCTCCTCAATAATACAGAAAAAATCATAACCCCAAAGGAAATGGATTATGGTAAACATATTTACCATCTTTACGCAGTTAGAGTTCCAGACCGGGAAAAATTCCAGAACTTTTTGAAAGAAAGAGGCATCGGAACCGGTATCCATTATCCAAAACCGCTTCACCTACAAAAGGCTTATAATCATCTTGGCTATAAAGAAGGTGATTTCCCGATTTCAGAGAAATGTGCACGTGAAATCGTTTCCTTGCCGATGTTTCCGGAACTTACAAAAAAAGAGATTGAGTATGTATGTGAGCAGATAAAGGATTGGGCGGTTCAATCATAAACGCAGGGTCAAATGCTGAAAATATTTTTCTTAATAACCGACATCGTTGCGATCATTTTATCTTTTTTACTTGCCAAATTTCTGCGCTATCATGGAGGCATTCACTTCATACCCAATCAGTTGCCTACTTTGATATTCCTTATCCTAACCATCATTCTGATTGCATATTTCCATGACCTCTACAATCATTACTACTATATCCAGTCCGGAAGGGTATTTTTTAAGCTGGTAAATGTCTGGATAATTTCTTTCATCAGTTATGTACTTATTGGCTTTTTGACCAAGTTTTATTTTCTTATAAACAGCCGTGGATTTATATTTTACTTCTTCTTCATTACCTATCCTTTAATCATTTCATTCCTGCGTTTATTCATAATTCCAAGGTTCCTTTCTATATATTTCTCAAACCCGGCGCAGAGGATTATTTTTAAATATGTGGGTCCGCAAGAAAAATTTGTCCAGTTCAGTCAGTTTTTTAACGAGAACAACACTGTGGGAATAAATTTAATCAATTCCAGTTGTAAGGAAATTTGCTCAAAGTCAAAAGATGTATTTTTGCATTGCGAGGTGAATGATTTTGGCGAATTATACAAAAAAATCCATGAATATGCAGCACCGGGGCAAAGAATCCATGTGGCAGCCAGCCTGCTCAATGATCTTCCATTGAAATGGGAATGGTGCAAGATTGATAATCTGCCAGTTATGTCACTAAAATTCAACCTGGAAAGGAAGTGGCAGGCAGTTGTACGCAGGGTTATTGATGTTATTATCTCCCTATTATTTCTTCTTATCTTTCTGCCATTCTTTATAATCATTGCTCTGGCAATCAAGTTAGATTCAAGAGGTCCAGTAATATACAAACAAAAAAGGTGTGGAAAAGATGGAAAAGAGTTTACACTGTATAAATTCCGCTCAATGTATTATAACACCTCCCAGAAAGAAAGAGAAGAAGAATTCAAATCGTTCATTGAGAATAAAACATCTAAAGGCAAGATTATAAATTACTCAGAAGTCACAAGGGTAGGCAAAATTTTGCGCCGCACTTCGATCGATGAATTCCCGCAGTTTTTGAATGTGTTGAAAGGAGATATGACACTGATCGGTCCCCGACCGCCTATACCTTATGAAGTAAAATATTATAAAGACTGGCACAAAGATAGACTTAAAATTAAGCCGGGGATAAGTGGTCTCTGGCAGGTTTATGGTCGGGGCAGTATGCCCTGTGACTCATCGATATTTTTAGACCTGATATACGTTCTGAATCGTTCTCTGACCCTTGATATAAAATTACTTTTCCAGACAATCCCTGCAGTATTGTTAGGAAAAGGCGCTTATTAATAGATGTTTATAGTGGATACTCTTGGTTGCTTAGTATAAATATACAATTACTTAACTGTAGTATTTCATCCTCGAATTATGTGATAAAATATTTTTTATGATCGCTTTATCCATTTTTCTCATCATATATCCTATCGATTCCTGGCAGAATGAAATTCTTGAGGAACTCCAGGTAAGAGGTTGTATTCACACAAAATTTCAGGGTGTTAAGCCATATTCATTCATATATGATTCCATAGCAAAGTGGAGCTGCACGGATCATAATGCAAAATTGCTATATAATCGCCTATGGTTACCCAACCTTTCATTAAATATAAAAATTGATACAGTGAAGGTTGGCCGATTCAAGCCGATGGTTAATTATAAATTCTCAAATTTTTTCCTTTATTTGCAGCCCGATGTCAAATTTGGTACTGACAGCTTACCGCCAAATAAAGTATTCAAAAATCTTTTCTCTGCTGATTATGAGAGAGTTTACGCACGATATGATAAAGATAACTTCGGAATTTTTATCGGCAGGGAAAGATTTTCCATAGGTCCATCACCAAGATATAATATGCTACTTTCTGGCTATGGGCCACCTCTTGATTGGTTCCATTATCGACTAACTGCAAAAAATATTCAACTAACATATTTTTTGAGCCGGCTTGATGATATGTATTGTAAACCAGTGGAGTATATAGGGGATACGATTACTACATTAATAAATGCTCGACGATATTTAATCATAAAAAGACTTGAATTTACACCTGTAAACTGGTTTACTTGCAGTTTTTCTGAAGCCGCAACCCAGGGTGGAGAAAATTACGCTTTGATGCCTTATCATTTCAATCCCCTTGTTTTTATTCACACTCTTCAACATAACTGGAATAAGGACGCAGATTTATTCTTCCATCTTGATGCAAAAATTTTTTTAAAAAATTCTACATTATATTCAGCATTATTAATCGACGATTATCAACTTGAACCCGACCCCAATGGTGAGCCCAATCACTATGGAGTAAATTTTGGTGCCGAGTTTGCTGACTTTCTGGTATCTAATAATTTTCTCATAATAGAATATCATCTTCTATCGCGATGGATATATTGCATATATGCACCATATCAGAGATACATGTATTATGGATATCCAATCGGTTTTCCATATGGTCCTGATTGCGATGAGCTATACGCCAAATATATTCACCATTTTAATGAAAATTTTGATATCTTCTTCACTGGCTCTTATTCACGCAAAGGCGAAAATAATGTAAATTCTATCTGGCCCATACCTGAAAACCCGCGTGTGCCGGGAACATTTTTTCCTGAAGACAACTATCTGTCCGGTGTTACCCAGAATGCAGTGTGCCTCACTACTGGAATAAGGTTATTTTATAGAAATCTTCTCTTTTTTGAATCATCACTTGGTTATTTGAATATTAATAATTATAATCATACCAGGTATGCCAAGAAGAATTCCATTCTCCTGCGGATACAGGTCGGTTTTTTGCACCTTTAAATCAATTATATGCGTTATAAAAATACAATCTGGGACTACATCTTTCTTGTCCGACCAATTCTGCTTATTCCAGTCTGGGCATTTTTTTTAATCGGATATTTAAAGGCAGGTGGTGAGCGATTTTCTTTTAGCAAAATCTTTGTCCATACAGCGATTGCCTACACTTCATTGATATCAATCCTTTATATTCTGAATCAAATCGCGGATAGAAAGACTGATGCCATAAATCAAAAACATCTACTCATCGCTGAAAAAATAATATCACTCCGTTCGGCATTTATCACAATACTGGTATTGTTGCTTATAACTATAATATTCTCATTCAAACTGCCAGTAACTTCAATAATATTAATGGTTTTTTCTTTTTTCTCGGGGATTTTTTATTCTTTCCCTCCGCTCAAACTTAAAGCAGTCCCCTTTCTGGATTTCCTCATCAATGGAACAGGCTATGGAATTTTGAACTTCTCTTTGGGCTGGGTAACTACAAATCACTTTTCCATCCAGACTATCATCGCCTCAATTCCATATTTCTTTGCAGTTAGCGCTATATTTGTTAATACTACAATCCTTGATGTTGATGGTGATAAAAATTGTGGATATATTACTACAGGAGTATTACTCGGTAAAAAGAATTCTGCTCGTCTTGGTCTGTTATTGATCACACTCTGCATAATATCATCGTTTATTGTAAAAGATTATCTATGCCTCATCCCGGCAGTCATTTCCTTCCCATTATTTTTAGCCGCTGGTATCCAAGGTGATGAGAAATTTATAAAGCTGTCAATCAGGATAGGTGGACCATTGCTCATACTGGTGGTGGGAATAATTTTTCCTCATTTCCTTTTCATCGTTTTATCAATCTTTCTGTTTCTCCGCATTTATTATAAAAATAGGTTCGGAATTAATTATCCCTCACTATGAGTTCTTTAAAATATTTTGATTGTCTCGTCTATAAAATTCTTTTTCTAATCTTTTCTCTTATCACAATCGGAGTATCACAAAAGCAAGATTCTCTCTCTGATACCATAAAATCCCGATTAGATGTTCATCCCGAAGTTAAATCAGCAATTAAATATCCAGGCGATAAATGGTTTGCTCAGGATAAGTTTCTGCATTTTTATTTTTGTGCTTCAATCGTTGGACTCAGTTATCATACTCTTGCCAATCGTTTGAATCACGATGAAAATCAAAGCAAAATCTTTTCAATATCGTTTACTGCATTCGTTGGACTTGGGAAAGAAATTTATGATAAAAAGAAAAAAGGGTTTTTTTCCTGGAAAGATCTATGCTGGGATGGAGCAGGATTGGTGATGGGCTACTTCGCGTTTGTTCATAAGTATTAACTACCTAAACTTTAGATTTATGAAGGGCAAGGCTAAAACCTTGCCCTTTTTATTTGATTTTGAATTAAATGCAAACCCGAAGGTTTGCCCTACATTGCAATTAAACCATCCAGCAATCTTTTTGCTTCTTCTGAATCCGGAATAATCTTTAAAACTTTCTGTAAAATTTTTCGGGCATCCGCAAGATTTTTATGTTCAATACAACTCTTTGCAAAATTTATTGCTTCAGTTTCAAACTGGGTCAATATTTTAAATCTCATATCCACTGACCAGTTATCAAAATTCTTTTTGAATGGCTCACCACGGAATAACTTAAATGCCTGTAAATATTCTTTTCTTGCAAATTCTCATTCCCCTGTCCTTTACAGTATTTTTTGAACTTTTATAAGATGATTATTTGTTATATGTTTGCAGTAAAATGCATATTTAATTTTGGAATTCACAAACATTGACTGAATGATCACGCCAATAATTGATAGAGCCGATGCTGGAGAGTGTACCTTTTTTAAAAATTGGACATAGTAACGATTATGATTACATAAGTGAAAATATATATCGCTCAATTAGCAACTGAACAAGGAGGTCAAAATGTTGTTAATTTTAATGTTTTGTGCAGATTTTGTGGTTTGTTCAGCGGATTCAGACCAGGTTGACCCTTGTGTAATAAAAGCGAATAATCAATATTATGTTTTCTGGTGGGACAAACGTTACATGGGAGAACTGGAGACAATTTATGGGGCACGGGTGAGCAATAACGGTGTGGTAATTGACCCTAATGGCAAAATGCTTCATCGTGATTCTTCGGTAGGACACTCACCCCGTGAACATTCTCCCAGGGTGGTTTATGACGGAACGAATTTTTTAGTCGTATTTCGCCACGGATGTTGAAGTGCTGGTGATATTATGGGAGTACGGGTTACTCCCCAGTGTGATACAATCAATACAATAATTATCTCCACCGGTCCTTCCTTAGAAGCTTTTCCAGATGTTGCTTTTGGTGATGGGATAAGTCTCGTAGTTTGGTCCAATTCGTCACAATATGTTTGCAAGGGTGCACGGGTAGCGCCCTCTGGTACCATAATAGATACCGCTTTCATTATTGCGCAATACCCCTTTTTTTTCTATCCATCAGTAATTTTTGTTGGTTCAAAGTTTTTTGTTGCATCATCAGGTGGCTCGCAAATAGTCGGTAGGTTTGTATGGGCAAATGGTTCAATGAGTAGTAGCACAGTAATAGCGACTTCGCTCGTAACTCCGCGTCAGATCAGAATGGCCTTTGATGGAACGAATATTTTAGTAGTCTGGGTTGAAGATATACAAGTTCTAAAAGGTTGTCTCGTTTCCAGCGGGACTGGAGCACCCATTGGAAATACATTTACAATTGCGTCTTCATATCAGTTGGACAGGTATTCATTAGGACTTTGTTTTGATGGGATACACTATTGTGTTACCTATTCGGACAGTGGACGCATATATATGAGGAAGTATACCACGACAGGAAATCCGATTGGTCCTGCTTTTAGAATATCTAATTCTAATCGTGCCCAGTACGGGTGTGATATAATTTCAGGATTCAACGGCCGTTATTTTATTGCCTGGAGCGAAAACTTTGCAGGTAATAGAAAATATGATATTGCAGGGAACATTGATTGGAACATAGGTATTGAGGAAGATTATAATGCAAGAAAATCTATTTCCAATTACGGACTACCAAAATTCTCTACCCATTTTAGTTCTTTTTTACGATTGAACGGTCTTGAGAATAATTTATTCAGGGTTTATGATGCTATGGGGAAAATGGTAAAAGAATACAAGGGTGATTGTATTGGATGGGATTTAAAAGCTGGGGTCTATTTTTTAATAACTGAAAACAGAAGACTCAAACCTGTGAAGATTGTCAAAATAAAATAAAAGCAGGTTACACATTGATTTAAAATACAAAAGCAATCTTCTTTATTAAGTATCTGAGTGTTGACTTACTGCATTAATTTAATAGAATTTATTTATGCAGAATTTGGTGTTGCAAACCAAGCTTCAACCACCACAATTAAAGGGAAAAATCTTACACCGGGAAAGATTATTGAAGATACTTAAAGAGAATCTTGATAAAAAACTTATTTTAATATGTGCTGACGCCGGTTATGGCAAAACCACCGCTTTAGTCCAGCTCATTAAAGAAGAAAACTTACCTTGTGTTTTCTATAAATTAGATAAAAACGACGGTGATTTATCAGTCTTTATATCCCATCTGATTTTTGGGTTTAAACAGGTTCAAGAAGATTTAGGTGTGCAAACAGAAAAGATGTTGGTCCAGAATGGTAAATTAGTGAGTAATTATGAATTTATGTTTGGAACTTTGATTAATGAATTTATAGAAAAGAGGCGAGGAGAATTATTTATTGTTATCGATGATTATCATATTCTTTCGGAAGACAGCAGAGTTCATAAAGCATTGGAATATTTCATTGAATATTTACCAGATAACATTCATGTTATTATTGCAACACGGACTATTCCCCCGATTCCTTCAATTGCCCGATGGAAACTCAAACAATACTTATTTGAGTTATCGCGAGAAGACCTTAAGTTTAACGAACACGAAATAAAGGCTCTTCTTGAAAATATCTATAATCTTACACTAACTTTAGAGGAACTTAAAATAATAGCCAACCAGACTGAAGGTTGGATCACCGGCATTCAGTTGATATTACAGTATGCAAGCCGGGCTAAAGGAGCCATAAAAGAAAAACTGATCGACATTATGGAACAAGAACAGTCGTTGTTTGACTATTTTACCAGCGAACTTATGTCTAATGAGCCGTTAATAATACAGGATTTTCTCAAAAAAAGTTCAGTCTTGGAAGTTGTTACGCCTGAAATCTGTGATGCGGTAATGGAAGTAAAAGAAGCAAGAAAAATTCTCAGAGATATTCAAAAGCGCAATATCTTTATTTCAATTTTAGGATCTAACCAGTATAGATACCATCCTCTTTTCCGACATTTCCTGTTAAATAAATTAGACCCTGCACTTAAAAGAAATCTATATTTTAAGGCAGCAGAGTACTATCGAGAAAAAAAATTTTTTGAGCAAGCAATCGATTATTATGTTAAAGCTGAAAATTATGAAAGGGCTGGCGAACTAATATCTCAATATGGTGAAATGTTGATTGAACAGGCTAAATTTTTTATTCTTGAAAAATGGCTAAATCAAATACCGGATTATGTTTTTGACCACTACCCACGATTGCTCTGGTTGCAAAGTATAATTTACCATAATGATGGTAAGTTTGATAAAGCTTTAAATTTATTAAATCAGATTGAAAGTTATTTACTGAATCAGAAAGATAAAACAGGACTTACCCAAATTTTTTATGAACAGGGCGTAATTCACTGGCGATGTAACAGGTATAAAGAGGCACTCATATCTTTGAAAAAGGCAATTAGAATCTGTCCCGCTTCTCAAATCAAGCTAAAAGAACGAATTTACAACCTTATTGGATTAACGGTATGGGACTGTATCGGTGTGAAACAGGCTAAGCACTATCTTTTAAAGGCGCAAAATTTGATAAAGAAATTATCCGACTTCCACGAACATCTCACAATTGAAGCAAATCTGGCAATGGTGGACTACGAGCTCGGCAATATTTCAAAAGCATTCAACTCTTTTCATTTATTGATTGCGAAAATAGGAACACATTACTCATATGGTCGAGGAACGCTCTTTTTAAACGCAGTCAGGATAGTACTTGACTATGGAGATATTGACGGTGCTGAAAAAATTTTAAACAATGGATATACCCTATGCAAGGATTACAATGACCCGCACTCACTCGCCGCACTCAATCTGGCATCAAGTCTGGTATATATTGAAAAACAAGAGTGGAATAAAGCTGAAGGCTATTTAAAAGAGGCACTTCAAAAATATTTGAAACTTGGTATAAATAGATATACTGGACTCACCTACCTCTATTACGCCACTTTAAAAAATTGTCAAAAAAATCAAAAAGAAGCGGAATATTATCTATCACAGGCATACAATTATAAAGGTAAATCCGATGATATATTTTATGTTTCTTTACTCATTGAAACATGTTTGCTGGAATTACTTGCCGGTACATACAATAAGGCAAAAAGAACATCAGTCCGTTGTTTGAACTTAGCAAAAAGAATTAATTCAAAAAGCAAAATGTTTGAAACCTTTCTACTACGGGCAGCAATAATGGCTTCTACTGGCAAAATCGATAAAGGAGTGCAGCTGTTAAAGCAAAATATTCAAGTAGCAAGAAAATACGGTTACGGAGGTATTTTATCGCGCGCTTTAAAAAGAATCCCGCATTTATTTGAACTATCCCAGTTATTACTTGAACAGGGTAATTTGAAATCGTCGGATGCCAATTATCTATCTGGACTCATTAAAAAATTATCTGATATGTCCGCTATTAGTGAAGCCATAAAATTATTTGTTTTTGGCAAACCAAGAATTTACAAAGGTAAAATTGAAATAGGTATCAAGGATTTATTCGTTGAAAAAGCCGCAAAACTCTTTGTCCTTTTTGCCTTACATCCCGATAAAAGATTCTCAAGAGAAGAACTTATTGAAATCTTCTGGCCTGATACAGAACCTCCAAAAGGTGGGAAAAATCTTCGCACTGCATTATATTATTTGAGAAAGGCACTCGGTGATGTTATTATTTACAGTAACAAAGGCTATCAACTCAAGGAAAATATCTCCTTATGGGTTGATGCCCGAGAATTTGACAACCTTATAAGCCAACTTGCGGATAAAAAAATAAGCAGGAATTCTGCAATTTTGATTAATAGAGCAAAAATGCTTTACCAGGGATCACTTTGTGAAGGCTGGTATGATTCATGGGTGGACGATTTGAGAAGACAATATGAAGAAAAATATCTTAATATTCTGCTTTCACTTGCCCAAATATATGCCAGGAAAAGTCGTTTAGGTCAGTATATTGATATTTATGAAGAAATCATAAAAATTGATCCATTTAATGAAGAACATTATCGTAATTTAATGGTTGCTTATTCCCGTATGAGAAAATTTCAAAACATAAAACATACTTACGCAAGATTAGAGAAATTGTTAGCTAATGAGTTTAATAAAGAGCCTGAACCAGAAACCCAGGTTCTGTTCAAGAGGCTGACAAGTACCAGATAAACACCATTTTTGACATTTTTTTTGACACTTTTTTAGACACCCATAAATATAATATCATTGAAGGAGGCAATATGAAAACATTTCAGAATGCTCTAATATTAATCTTTATCTTTTTGCTGCTCCCTGCAACGCTGGTGAAAGGGCAATGGCTTGAAGGTGAAATTTATATCCCGGATTCCTTGCACGGGGTTTTGGAACCTCAGGCAAGTGTCTATAATCCAATAAATAATAGAATCTATGTTGCGGGATACAACGGTGATTGCATTATCGTAATTGATGGTGCAACAGACCAGAAGATTAAGAGGATTAAAGTGGGTTCTGAAGTCCGATCACTCTGCTGGAATTCCCAGAATAATAAAATATATTGTCCTTCTGCAACAGATAGTGTTTTATTTGTAATTGACGGTGTAACTAATAACGTGATTAAAAATATAAGAGTAGCCCCATCTCCCTGGTATGTTCTATATGTACCTGCTAATAACCGAATCTATTGTGCTCATTATGGGGGTGATATAGTAAGTGTGATTGACGGCGCAACCGATTCGGTGATTGCCACAATTGGTGTTGGTGATGGACCGCAATATCTCTGTTATAATTCTACCAATAATAAAGTATACTGTTCAAACTATCTTGGCAGTTCTGTAACGGTAATAAATGCCGCCACCAATACTGTAATTACCACTATCTCGGTTGGTACAGTTCCTCGTCTTTTAGCTTATAATCCTGTTAATAATAAAATTTATTGTGGTAATTCTCAGCAGGTAACTATAATAAATGGCACGACAGATGCCGTTATTACCAATATCTCAATCGGCGGCCAGGTTGACGACCTGATTTATAATTCTATTAATAATAAAATCTATGCAGCTAGTTCGACAGCGAATACAATTACTGTAATTAACGGTGCTACCAATGCGGTAATAACAACAATCCCGAATCAAGGTGGTGCAATTAATCTGTGCTACAACCCAGCCAATAACAAAATTTATTGTAATTGCCATCTTTTTTATGCGGGTGATACTACCCGAGTATCTATCATAAATGGTGCCACAGACCAGGTGATAGCGAACATACCAATGCCTACACTTAACCGAGGTGGTCTGGTTTATAATTCGGTGAATAATAAAATATACTCAATTGCCTGGGGCACAGAAGTTGCAGTGATCAACGGAGCAACAAACAATCTTGTTACAAGAATTCCGCTATATTCATTTAGCCCCTTAGCCTTTGATTACAACCCAAACAATAACAAAATCTATTGTGCCGTTACTCCCGGAAATCGATACTATGTTTCCGATCAAATTGCAGTAATAAATGGCATTACTAATTATGTTGAGACAATGGTACCCCTTGGTTTTAATTTCAACCCCCAAAAACTGTTATATATTTCTTCTGCCAACAAATTATATTGTGTCAATCGCAATGCCGATAATGTAGTAGTAATGAATTGTTCAAACAATAGCATAGTCGCTACGATTCCTGTAGGTGATTATCCTTACGATTTAGTTTTTAATTCTGCAAATAATAAGATTTATTGTAGCAATGAAGGGGGGAATAGTGTAAGTGTAATAGATGTACAGGGCGACACTGTGAGAAAAACTATCAATTTAGGAACAAATGCTAGTCCTCGCGGACTATGTTATAACTCCTTGAACAATAAAATCTATGTTAGCCACTGGGGTAATCAGATGGTGACAATTATTGATGGTTCAAACGATAGCCTTATCGCTACCTTATCAATGCCTTCACAAAGCCCTGTTGTTTTTGTTTACAATCCGACTAATAATAAAATCTACTGTGGAACTCTGGGTGGCCATGTTAGCGTAATTAATGGTACCACAAATAGCATAATTACTAATATTTCATTAAGTGGGCGCCGTTGCCATGCACTTGCCTATAATCCGGTCAACAATAAGATTTACAGTTATAACTGGGGGAACTACGGAAACCACGCTCTGACAGTCATAAACAGCAGCAATGACAATATAATAACTACCCTATCCCCTGGAACTCCCAATGGACCAGCGTGTTTACTTTATAATTCAATAAATAACAAACTCTATCTTGCTGAATATGACCAGGGTTATGTTCGGGTGATTCATGGTGCTACAGATAATGTTGTGGCTCACATTAGAGTAGGAACCCGTCCTCAGCCTTTATGTTGGAATTCTACACATAATCGGGTTTATGTGGGAAATGTTCAAGATTGTTATATTTCAGTACTCGCTGATGAAATGACCGTCGTAGAAGAAGATGAAATGATTTTTGGTGTGAAACAATCGGAAACGAAGATAGCACCAAATCCTTTTGTCTCTTATACATCTATCACTGGTGGTCAAGAAAAAGACTTTGAGATTTATGATACTTCAGGCAGAAAAATGGGGATATTCAAAGGAAACCGGCTCTGTGATGGTTTACCAGCAGGGGTTTACTTTATCAAACCACAAAACGAAAATATTAAGCCAATGCGTGCTGTCAAGATAAAATAATAGATTGAAACGCACTCTTATCGGTGAAATTTTAATAACCCTTGGCGTGATAACTCATAAAGAAGTTGTTGAGGCAAGGTGGGTGCAGATGAATAAGTATAGTGGTAGTAGCAAACGTCTGGGTGAGATAATGATTGAACTGGGATATATTACCGAAGAAGACCTGAATCGTGCCTTAAGTTTGCAAAGAGATTTGAGAGAAAATGGAGTCTAATGATGTTGCAAATGGTGCAGGACGCTTATTATGTTGGATAAGGAATGCAACAGCATATTTAAAGAGTGCAACAGCGTGATTAAGGAGTGCAACAGCTTGCTGTTGCGTTGTTTTTTTAATTAGGGATGTCTGCGGGCATCCCGGAGGATTTTTCTCTTTCTCATATCCAGTATCAAGTATCCAGAATCCTGAATCAAAAAAATCGCTGTTAGAAACCGCCTCTACAGAAAAATCAGAAACAAATTTAGGGCAAGGTTTTAGCCTTGCAATTTACGATATTGCAGGGCAGCTGGTTATGTCATTCAATCCAGCATCTTGTATCTTGAATCAGGTCTCGTCTGGTCTGGTTACGATAATTCTGGTCGCGAATTACCCGCAGGAGTCTATTTTATTGTGCCTGGGGATAAAAGTACGTTAACTCTGCGCGTTGTTAAAATGAGGTGGCATAATGACTCAAGCACCTGGAATTGCCGGTTGAAAGTACTGTTGTTATAAATTCGCGGTAATATGAGCACAAAAATGAAAAATTTGAAAATGAATGTAAGATATCTCGCCTGAAGCGGAATTTACGATGAATTCTCGTTGGCCTATTTCCAATATGAGACACAGTAATCGCATATAATAGTAATGTATATTGGCGCAATTATTAACTGGCTTACTGGTTATACAATCAAAGTATTTAAGGAAAAAACCGGATTTCTCACAAGTAACAATCAGTCTGGACATTTCTTTAGTGGCACTATTAAGGATAGCAACAACTTGCGATTGGTGTTCTTAAATTTTGGATATTGGTTATTGGTGTTTGGGAATAGGAACTTAACATAAAACCCCCTTTCCGGCCCCCTGGGGTGCCCATCGGCATCCCAGGGTACAATACTATTGACAAAGGGAATATTATATATATATTTTTCTAAGAGGAGGTGAGAACAGAAAGATAATCTGATAATAAGGGGAGACAAAAGAATAAAAAAATAGAAAGGAGGTTTCTATGTTTGGATTAATGCTCAGTCTTTTGCTTACAGTTAGACCCGCAGTTCCGGGAAAGATTACTCCGGAACTTGTTGAAATATTAAATAATGCCTCAGAGAGTGAAAAGATTTTTGTAATTGTCCATATGGCTGCTGAATATCCTTATGAACAACTCCGTGGTATGAAGCCTGAAGAAAAGTGTCGGGTTTTTGAAAGTATTGCGATGAATTCTCAGGCTCCGGTCATTGAGTATCTGAAATCGCTTCCCAAGGAAAAAGTCACGCTCGGTGGTCAGTACTGGATATTCAATGGTTTTCATTTAATTGCCACAAAAGATATAATCCAGGAACTTGCAAAACGGGATGATATATGGTTCATATGTTATAATGCTACAGTCCAACTCCATTATGAGTTTGCTCCTGAACCCGAAATCACCGGTCGTGCACCGGAATGGAATGTTAAAAAAGTAAAGGCCGATTCCTGCTGGGCTGCAGGCTATAGCGGCTCAGGGGTTATTCTGGGGATAGTTGATACGGGCGTTCTGACAACCCATGAGGCACTGGCCGGGAAATGGTTGTCACCTTACTGGATTGATGGTGTAAACGGCCAGGCTTCTCCTTACGACGACAATGGTCATGGAACTCATTGTACCGGCACATTTTTAGGTGGTGATGGTCCAGGACCGTTTGTCAATGATGTTGGTGTGGCATATGATGCACGGTATATCCCAACTAAAGGATTTAATTCAGGTGGTTCAGGACAATATGCCTGGATAGACACCTGTATGCAATACCTCGCAAGATTAAAATCACAGGGTGTTAATATCCGTGCGATTGGTAATTCATGGGGAAGCACCAATGGTAGTGATTTACACTGGTGGGATATAATTCTGAACTGGAAAAATCTTGATGTTTTTCCGGTATTTTCAAATGGCAATAGTGGACCAAACTCCGGGACTGTAGGTTCTCCAGCAAGCTATCCATTGACCATTGGCGTTGGCGCCACAGATTCACTTGATGTCATTGCCAATTTTTCTTCCCGCGGACCAGCACCAAATATAAGTCCGATAAATGACCCTCAGTACTGGTACTATCCAACCTGGAATCGTTTAAAACCTGATGTTTCCGCACCTGGTGTGGCGGTCAGGTCTTCTTACAATAACGGTGGTTATACTACCCTAAGTGGAACCTCTATGGCTTCACCCCACGTGACCGGTGGATGCGCCCTACTCCTTGAAAAGAATCCGAATCTTACTCCGAATCAGTTATACGAAATCTTTATTTCAACCTGCGACCAACCATCAGGGGGTGCACCATACCCCAATAATAATTATGGCTGGGGCAGGATAAATCTATATCGGGCGTTACAACAAACCCCTCCGCCAACTCCGCATCATAATATTCGCGTCCAGAGTATAGTCGTCCCTTCAACACGGGAGCGTGAATATACTGTAATCCAGCCTCAGGTGCGTTTTAAGAATGCCGGAACATTTGATGAAAATAACATCCCGGTTGTCTGCCAGATAAGAAGGGGTACAACTATCATCTACACAAGTAATCGTACAATCAGCTCATTACCGCAGAACCGGGACACTGTAATCACATTTGATAACTTCACAGTCGGTGTCTGCGGTAATCATTATACAGCATTCGGGATTGCAAACCTTGCTACAGATACTATCCGCCAGGATGATACCCTGAAGAAAAATTTTGTTGCCGCACGCATCTATGAAGTAGTGACTCCAGATTGTAACTGTCTCTTATACACATCT
>JAOAFX010000149.1:286-562 GCA_026416055.1 Caldifarciminota bacterium | reverse complement strand
AGCGAATACATATCAATGCCACGATCAACCCCGATTTTTTCAAGCCCGCCACTACCAACCCCCACATTCAATACTCTCCAGCCCGGTTTCAATAATCTAACAACATATCGCTGCCGCTCCTTTGAAAAACAAACATCTGCCAGATCAGAATTCTGGAAGTAATCCCAAATTTTATCTTGATTCATTTTAAACACCACCCCACCCCATTTGTCGAGGCACTTTTGACGGAGCCTTTCAAAATTTGCATTTTTTAGTTCGCATCCCTCTAGCCAGAAA
>JAOAFX010000149.1:0-276 GCA_026416055.1 Caldifarciminota bacterium | reverse complement strand
AGCGAATACATATCAATGCCACGATCAACCCCGATTTTTTCAAGCCCGCCACTACCAACCCCCACATTCAATACTCTCCAGCCCGATTTCAATAATCTAACAACATATCGCTGCCGCTCCTTTGAAAAACAAACATCTGCCAGATCAGAATTCTGGAAGTAATCCCAAATTTTATCTTGATTCATTTTAAACACCACCTCACCCCATTTGTCGAGGCACTTTTGACGGAGCCTTTCAAAATTTGCATTTTTTAGTTCGCATCCCTCTAGCCAGAAA
>JAOAFX010000148.1:265-565 GCA_026416055.1 Caldifarciminota bacterium | reverse complement strand
GTATAGGAGTTTGCAGACTTGAGCCGATAGTTGAAATAATTGATACTGACGGAAGCAAGGTAACATACGTAAAAATGACTCCTGAGAAAGCAACAAGAATTGTTGCAGAACATATCGTAAACGGCAGGGTTTGTGCCGACTATACCATCGGAGCAGCAGAAGGAAAGAAATAGGGGGGATAAAAATGCAGATATTCAGGTCACACGTGCTGGTTTGTGGGGGTACGGGCTGTACATCCTCAAAATCAGAACATATAATTAAAGAACTGGAAGTACAATTAAAAAAGAACAAGCTTGAAAA
>JAOAFX010000148.1:0-255 GCA_026416055.1 Caldifarciminota bacterium | reverse complement strand
AATCGTAAGAAGACTTTTGACCGGTGCAAAAGAGGAGAAGGACGATTCCAATAATTCCATTGAGGAAGTGGAATTTTTCAAGAAGCAGCTGAGAGTTGCTTTGAGAAACTGTGGTGTAATAGACCCGGAAAATATAGACGAATATATTGCTTTTGACGGGTACAAGGCTTTGTCAAAGGTATTGACAGAAATGACTCCCGATCAGGTTGTTGACACAATGAAAAAGTCAGGCTTGAGGGGAAGAGGGGGCGGAGG
>JAOAFX010000147.1 GCA_026416055.1 Caldifarciminota bacterium | reverse complement strand
TTATATCTTGGCTCTGCTATTGAATCATTAATCAGTGAATAGTTAGCGCACCATAATAAACTTTCTGGTCTCAGAATGGTTATCGGTCTCAAATCTGCAGAAATAGATGCCCGCAGAGACCATACGGTTGTTATCATCAAAACCATTCCAGATGATTCTGTATTCTCCAGGCTTTTCAAATCCATCTCTTAATTTTCTTATTTGCCGACCCAGAACATCATAAATCACGACGCTCATTTTCTGTACTGCTGGTAACGAATAGGAAATCGTTAGATTATTTTTACTCGGCACCGGGAAGATATTAAAACTGATCGATTTTAGGTCTGATTTTGTCTCTGCTATATAATTTATGGGCGTAAATCTGTAGATATTCCCTTTTATCGGTGGATGGTATCGTGAAGGATAAACAATCCATCTTTCACCTGGCTGCGGTAATCTTCCGCGCGCCAGCAATCTTATTCTTTGACCACATAGATTTATGCACTTATCATATCCGGACCTGAAAGTGTCTGATGGAACACCGACTGGTGGGTATCGTACAAAGCACCATCCCAATGCACCATCAGGA
>JAOAFX010000146.1 GCA_026416055.1 Caldifarciminota bacterium | reverse complement strand
CGCCGTGCACAACTTTTTTCTGGAAGAAAACAATTTCACCGAAATCTTTGTCATTGGTTAAAACAATTCTTCCTTCAATGTTAGCCAATGCACAGACTGCATTATCTGATATTTGCTTGTCTATCTCTAAAACACTTTTTACATCAATTCCCCTTTTTATCAAAAATTCTACTATCGGTTTTTCAATGTTAGCATTTGCCAAAAATTTTAGCCTCTGCATTGTAAAATTATAGTTAAATAATTTCCAAAGTCAATCTATAACTTTGCTGATGTTAGTTAAAAACCAGAATTAAACTTTTCTCTTCCCTTGAATCCAGAAAATAATGTGGTGAAAGGAGTCTTTTGCGAGGACAACTTCAAAAATGCTTTACTGATGTCCAAATGAAACTCCTGATGTATTTGTATTTGCAAAAAGCATTATCGTTAGGAGCAGAAAGGCGAATGTAGGGCAAGGCTTTCTTCAAGGACCGATGGTTCTCTCAGAACCAGAGGTTAGCCTTGCGAACAATTGAATGCAAACCTGAAGGTTTGCCCTACATTGCTTAACAATCAACTATCCAGTCATCAAACTATCAAGCAA
>JAOAFX010000145.1 GCA_026416055.1 Caldifarciminota bacterium | reverse complement strand
TGTCACCACCGAAATAACGACATGATACTTGGGCTTGATTGCCGGCTTAATTTCGGATAGGAGCATCAGAACTTCGTCAGGACGTACGCAGAGGAATATATATTTTGACATTTTAACTGCTGCACGGTTATCGGTAGTTATATTAAAACCTGCTTTCTTTAAATTGCTCAACCCATCAATCCGTCGTCGTGTTAAAATAATCTGGTTTGGTTTGTATTTTCCTGATGCCACAAGTCCAGTAGCAATTGCCGAACCAATATTCCCGCCACCAAGTATTGCCACATTTACATTTTTCATTAAATACTCCTTTCATCCAATTATATGTATGAGGACTCATTTTTCAAGTTATTTATTCTAAAAAATTTGCTTGTTGTCTGACAACTTTACGACACCGAAGCAAAATAAAAAGATTTGACCAAATTTTCTTGTTAAATAATCCCATTTCGGTAAGATTATTTTTGATTTAAATCGGGGTATTTCCAAAAAGGAAGCTAATGCTGTTCACTCATATTCAGGAAATTTTATACTGGATATCACCGGTAGAAGGATTGCTGATGAACGACTCAAGACAGGTATCTATTTCGTTGTC
>JAOAFX010000144.1:459-615 GCA_026416055.1 Caldifarciminota bacterium | reverse complement strand
TCAACAGGCACAAAATAAAAGATTTAAAGAAGGTGGTTCTTTTCCCCGCCAGCCACTACGTGGCACCCAGAGAGACTATAGAAGAGGCTCTAAAAGAGGTCGAGAAGGACCTTATGGAGAGGGTTAACTGGTTTAAGTCCCAGGGCAAACTGGTGG
>JAOAFX010000144.1:179-449 GCA_026416055.1 Caldifarciminota bacterium | reverse complement strand
CCTTTGCGGTCAAGGGCAATGCTATCGAAATAGTTCCCTCTGATATGGAGGACCAGCTTATCAGGGTAGAGTTTTGGGATGACGAGGTAGAGTCTATAACTCTCATGGATGCTATCAACAGGCACAAAATAAAAGATTTAAAGAAGGTGGTTCTTTTCCCCGCTAGCCATTATGTGGCACCCAGAGAGACTATAGAAGAGGCTCTAAAAGAGGTCGAGAAGGACCTTATGGAAAGAGTTGACTGGTTTAAGTCCCAGGGCAAACTGGTGG
>JAOAFX010000144.1:0-169 GCA_026416055.1 Caldifarciminota bacterium | reverse complement strand
GGGCTACCTTTGCGGTTAAGGGTAATGCCATTGAAATAGTTCCCTCTGATATGGAGGACCAGCTTATCAGGGTAGAGTTTTGGGATGACGAGGTAGAGTCTATAACTCTCATGGATGCTATCAACAGGCACAAAATAAAAGATTTAAAGAAGGTGGTTCTTTTCCCCGC
>JAOAFX010000143.1 GCA_026416055.1 Caldifarciminota bacterium | reverse complement strand
CTGTTGTGTGTAGGCATTTAAAACTTCTTTTAAATATGCCTTACGTAAAGGTGCAAAATCGAAATACATTGTATAAGTCAGTGTCTCAAAATCAACCATTGCATCTTCATCCTTAAGCAAGATTAATAACCCAGTCTTTATAACCTGGTATTTAAATGAAACAGGCGCATTATTTAAGATTCTCACATCAATTTTGTATCCTTTAACATTTTTTGATAATTTCTGTTCAAGTTCAATTTCGTACTCAAGGAGAGACTTCTTATTTAAGTTTTGATTAGCGACAAAAACTGCTACATCAACATCATTGAATTTTTCTTCAGTAATGAAAGAACCAAAGATATAAGCAAATAAAATCGGTTCTCCAATAAGTGCGTTTTTCAATATACTGATAATGATTTGTTTCTCAGAATTGCTAATTTCTTTCTTTCCGTGAGCCACAAATAATTATATTAAATTTGCCATAAATGTCAATACTACAGAAATGATGCCTGCAAGATTTTGTTGGGGTCTTGAAAATTGTTCTGAGGAAACAAGGAGATTGCCGGATGATTAAGGAATGCAGGGCAACCATTCGGGTTTGCATTTAATTCTTCGCAAGGCTAAAGCCTTGCCCTACATTGGATGCATTGTTGCC
>JAOAFX010000142.1:397-635 GCA_026416055.1 Caldifarciminota bacterium | reverse complement strand
GATTTAACAAAATCGATAATTTCATCCCTTGTCATTTTTTGAGAATTAGTGCCTATCCTCTTATAGAATCCTGAAGAACACTCATAAGGCTTATCTGTGCCTTCACGAACATTAACAACCAGCACATTTGCAATTTCATCAAAGGTAATCTTTATTCGGGGACGGCAGTTATTTGCGATATCCTGAATTCTTGATTTTAATTCATTCGTTATCTTAATTCCTAACACACTCCCCTCAT
>JAOAFX010000142.1:0-387 GCA_026416055.1 Caldifarciminota bacterium | reverse complement strand
TGTGTGTTAGGGTCACCGATTTTAATGAAAATGTGTCGATAGAGTACATTCCATATCCGTGTTCTTAATGTTTCCGGCATTTCGTCTTTTTTGAGCATTTTGACCTTTTTATATCGATGGCGTTCGGAGAAGAATTTCATTTTAGCCTGCCTTTAAGAAAAAAATGGGATTGCCACGGCAACTTCGTTGCCTCGCAATGACGGGTTTGAGGATGAGATTGCCACGCCCCTCGCTTCGCTCGGGGCTCGCAATGACAAACCCTTTTTCTGTCATTACGAGGGACAGAGTACTGAAGGAATCCCATATCCTTTCCTTCATCTTCATTACGAGGGACGAAGTCCCGAAGTAATCCCATTCTTTTTCAATCATATTCAAGTTCTTTTAAGT
>JAOAFX010000141.1:318-645 GCA_026416055.1 Caldifarciminota bacterium | reverse complement strand
ATCGAACGCGGAGACAGAGTCGATGCAAAGAGGATTTTACAGAAAGTCTTAAAAATAATTCCTGATTCAGAAGAGGCAAAGAGTGTGCTGGATGGTTTGATATCCAGATAGCTTGTTGGTTAAATACCATTGCAGGGTTTCAGCCCTCTAAATCCAAGTCAAATGCAGGGCAGGGCTTTTGTCTTGCGTTTTTTTGTTGCAAACCTTCAGGTTTGATTAAAAATGAATTATCTGCTAAGTGATGATGGGCTGCACGCTGGAAATCCCCTTTTGCATTGGTAAAAACGTGGTGATTATCGGGTTAGAAGTTGTTCTGATAAACTGGGA
>JAOAFX010000141.1:0-308 GCA_026416055.1 Caldifarciminota bacterium | reverse complement strand
CGCTCCTGCAAAAAACAAAAAACCATTAAGCCAAAAAATGGAGAGTCAGCGTCAATAGATTTTCCTTGACAATCATAGCTGAATAATTATAATCATTTAAGAGGAGGCTGTTTATGAAGAATTCCTGGATGTTTAAAATAACTGTAATTATATCCCCGCTCTTCATCTTTGCCGACTATCTTATAAGCATGGATAAATCTTCAATGCCATCAGAATCATTAAAAGGGCATGAATATTTTACACCGATTGATTATTTCGAAGATAAAGTGCTCGTATTGTGTAATGATCAGGAACTGGCGCTTCTTGAT
>JAOAFX010000140.1 GCA_026416055.1 Caldifarciminota bacterium | reverse complement strand
ATCCTTTATTCATCAAGGACATTGTTCAGACAATATTTATGCGTGGATTAAAAGAAGGCTTTGGTAATCTTTTTAGGTCACAATCCTTTATTCATCAAGGACATTGTTCAGACGAGAACAGTCAAGGTGCGATGATGAGGCGCTTTGATGATGTTTTCTTGTCACAATCCTTTATTCATCAAGGACATTGTTCAGACAAAACAAAAAATTAAAAAGGCTTTAAAACAGTATTATAATATTGTCACAATCCTTTATTCATCAAGGACATTGTTCAGACTGATAAAAAATGCCCATTATCAAAAGAAGGTCTGACCTGGGGCGTCACAATCCTTTATTCATCAAGGACATTGTTCAGACGGAATTTCATATAGAATAACCGATTTTCTTTCTCCCTGGCTTGTCACAATCCTTTATTCATCAAGGACATTGTTCAGACGATCGAATACGATGTAGAGACTGTAAAGAGAAATTTCCTTTGTCACAATCCTTTATTCATCAAGGACATTGTTCAGACATTGATTAAATCTTTTGACGATATTCTAAATTTTTTAGTTAGTCACAATCCTTTATTCATCAAGGACATTGTTCAGACACATCCTCGGCAATCAAAAACAATGCCAGCATTCTGGCATTCCATGTCACAATCCTTTATTC
>JAOAFX010000013.1 GCA_026416055.1 Caldifarciminota bacterium | reverse complement strand
ATGTAGATGCATCCACCACAGAAGCGGCATACCTCAGAGCGAATATCAAATGGAGTTGCTATTTTTTTCCTGTAGCCACGCTCAACGATCCCAATAGCACCTGCCTGCATCTGTTCTTTGCACATTCGAACACAAAGTCCGCACAGGATACAGTCATCATTACGGACTTTGAAACGTACTTTTCTTACATTAAATTTGGATGCGAGGTCCTGGATTATTTTTGACTGGGGACAAATTGACAGTAATAATTCAATCATGATTTTTCTGGCGTTTATCACCCTTTTCGTATTGGTTCGCACTACAAGACCCTCTTCAACGGGATAAGTGCAAGATGACACCAATTTTGCATTCTCGCCTTCGCCAATTTCTACAAGGCATAGCCTGCACCCACCATAAGGAGTAAGTCCTTCAAAATAGCAAAGGGTTGGGATTTCGATTCCATAAAATTTACAGGCCTCTAAGATAGTGGTTCCTCTCTGGACTTCTACTTCAAGACCGTTCAATTTGAATTTAATCATTTTTACTCCTTTTTTCATCCGCTAATTTTACTTCAAGGTCACACCTGAGGCAGCGCTTCGCCTCTTTGATTGCTGATGTCCTATCCAATCCAAGGTCTACTTCTTTAAAGTTTTTGATACGTTTTTTAACATCTAACTTCTTTGTATGTTCTCGTTTATTTTCAAGGAGTTCTTTTTCAGTTAATTTGACCGGTTCTACGTATACTGAGGGTCGGGTGACCTGGTATGTAAATTCCATTTTTTCGCCCTTGATATATCTGTCAATCGATTCAGCCACTTTTTTGCCATCTGCCATTGCCTCTATTACTGAACTCGGTCCTCGTATTGCATCACCACCAGCGAACACTCCAGGAATATTTGTAGCAAGTGTTTCAGCATCAACCACAAATGTATTCCATCCTGTTATATTAAATTTATGCTCAGCACCAAGGCATGATATATCAGGCTGTTCGCTTATTGCAGGGATTAATGTATCTATGTCAATAGTAAATTCGCTTCCCTTTATCGGCACTGGTCTCCGCCTGCCTGACTCATCAAATTCACCCAGTTGCATTTTTACACATTCAAGTCCAGCGACTTTGTTATCTTTAACGATTACTTTTACTGGCGCTGTAAGATAATGGATATCAATCCCTTCTTCAATTGCACTTTCTATCTCTTCAGGATATGCTGGCATTTCTGCACGTGTTCGTCGATAGAGAATTATAACTTTTTCTACACCTGGAAGTCTATTTGCAACTCTTGCTGCATCCACTGCAGAATTGCCACCGCCGATTACTGCAACCCTTTTTCCGATTTCAACTTTTTTCTTTAAATGGATATCGGTCAAAAACTCCATCGCCGGTATCACACCTTCCTTTTCCTCATTCGGGATGGCAAGTTTTACACTTTTGTGAGCACCAATAGCTATAAAAACTGCCTTGTAGCCATCTTTGAATAGAGTATCAATTGTGAAATCCTTACCGAGTTTCATATTAGTTTTTACTTCTACTCCTGCATCGATTATGCGCTGAATATCTTTCTGTAGTATATCTCGTGGTAATCTGTATTCAGGAATACCCAAAACAAGCATACCACCAATTACTGGTTGGGCCTCAAAGATTATCGGCGAATAACCCTTCTTGGTAAGGTGATAGCCCGCCATCAATCCAGCAGGACCAGAACCGATTATCGCAACTTTTTCGCCCTTTGGTGTTGCTTTTTTATCTGACTTTTTTCCATTTCCATATTCAGCTGCAAATCTTTTTAGGGCTCTGATTGCTATTGGTTCACCACCTTGACCCGCGCGACACTTTGCTTCACATGGATGGTGGCATACCCGACCACAAACACCCAGAAGTGGATTGTCTTTCAAAATTATTTCATATGCCTTTTCAAACTCACCACGGGCAATATAACCGATATAGGCCGGTGCTTCAGTGCCTATGGGACATGTATGCTGGCAGGGTGAAGAGATTATATTTTTGCAAACGACTGCGGGACATCTTTTATGTTTAATATGGGCAATGTATTCATCTCTAAAGTATCTCAGCGTGGAGAGAACCGGATTTGCTGCGGTTTGACCGAGTCCGCACATTGAAGCATCCTTTACTGCGTTTGCCAGTTCTTCCAGTACCTCAAGGTCTTCCATTGTTCCTTCACCGTCAGTAATTTTACCAAGGATTTCCCACATTCTCTGTGTACCTTCACGGCAGGAGAGACATTTACCGCAGGATTCATCTCGCAGAAAGTTCATAAAGTATTTTGCCACATCCACCATACAGGTATCCTCATCCATAACAATCATTCCACCCGAACCCATCATTGAACCGGCTTTTTTCAGACTCTCATAATCGATTGGTAGATCAAGAAGTTTTTCCGGTATACAACCACCTGAAGGTCCACCAGTCTGGACTGCCTTGAACTTTTTATTTTTAGGAATACCACCACCGATCTCATAAATAATATCTTTTAGTTTGATACCCATCGGAACTTCAACAAGACCTGTATTATTTATTTTGCCCACAAGCGAGAATATCTTGGTTCCTTTGCTCGTTTCGGTTCCAATCTCGGCAAACCATTTTGCGCCTTTATCAATTATCTGGGGAACATTTGCCCAGGTTTCGACATTGTTGATCACCGTAGGTTTTCCCCAGAGCCCTTTTTGAGCAGGATAGGGTGGACGCTGTCTTGGAACCCCAATCCTTCCTTCAATCGCGGCAATAAGGGATGTCTCTTCACCCGATACAAATGCACCTGCACCACGGCATACTTCAATGTCAAAATTAAAGCCGGTTCCCAGGATATCTTCACCTAATAGTCCATACTTTCTTGCCTGCTCAATTGCGAGCCGTATGCACTTTAAAGCGAGAGGATATTCAGTTCGAACATATACAAATCCTTTTTTTGCTCCGATCGCCTTTGCTCCGATAATCATTCCTTCAATCACTGCATGCGGGTCTGCCTCAAGGACACTGCGGTCCATAAATGCTCCAGGATCTCCTTCATCACCATTGCAGATAATATATTTTTCATCGCCAGGTTGTTGTCTGCACCTTTCCCACTTAAGTCCTGTTGGAAAACCCGCGCCGCCGCGTCCCCGCAGACCAGATTCCTTGATTTCTCTTATGATTTCTTCTGGTGTCATTTTTGTCAATGCCTTTTCGAGCGCCTTATAGCCATCAAAGGCAATATATTCGTCTATATTTTCCGGGTCTATGCGGCCACGGTTGCGCAGAACAATCAATCTCTGTAATTTGAAAAAACCGATGTCACTCATTTTTGGTACAGGTGTGACTTCTGCGGGTGGTGTATACAGAAGCTTTTTAGCTGGTCTTCCTTTAATAAGGTGCTCTTCTACTAAATATGGAACGTCCTCTTTTTTCACACGTTGATAGAATATACCATCGGGCTGGACTACAACAATCGGTCCTCGCTCGCAGAATCCATTACAATCTGTAGATATCACTGCAATCTCATCCTGCAATTTACGCCTGTTGATTTCTTTGATAAGCGCTTCTTTTATCTCATAAGAACCAGCAGCAACACAACCAGTCCCCGCACAGACCAGAAGATGCATTCTATAAGTTTTCAAGAAGACCTCCTTCGTTAAGAAAATATCATCGTAATATAAGATTTTGAGGAGATCGGGTAAATCAGGACAGGGCATCGGTACACCAGAGTATCAAGAGAAAAATATTCTCTGGTGCTATGATGTCCTGATTGCACATCTCCCTGATATCCCAGCAAACTGGTATCCATATTCCTAATGTGTTGTTTCACTTCCTACAGCAAGGGCGTATTCAGAGACAATCTTTCCCTTCATCACATGTTCAGCAAATATCTTTTTTATTTTCTCAGGGGTGAGGTCAACATATTTAACTGGGGGTTTATCAATAAGTTCTACTGTGGCCATCGGTTCTCGACTGCACAATCCAGCACAGCCAGATGTAGCTACGATTACATCCGTTATCTTTTTCTTTTCAATCTCTTCCATAAGGGTCGTTAAGATGTCACGGGCACCAGCAGCGATACCACAGGTTCCCATATGAACCGTTATTCTTGCCCTTGCCTTACCTTCTCTTAAGACCCTTGTTTTTGCAACTTTTTCTCTTATTTTTTCAAGGTCGCCGATTTTAAGTTTTTTCATTTTTTCTCTCCTTTTTCACTTGACAATTTGTGGTGCAAATCTTGAGATTTGCTGACTTTTTGTTTTACAAGACTGAAGCCTTGTCCTGCTTTTATTTTTCTCAGACCGGAAGATATTTTCCTTCTTAAGAATTTTATTACCTCAGGGTTACTAATTGGAATTTCCTTCAGGATGTCTTTTATTTCCCTTGTATCGACCCTGAAGCATTTATTATCTTTACAATGTTTATAGACAAAGTCTATAGAATCTGCTTTAGTTCCAATCAGTGTCATAATTGTATCACACATATTGCCCATAGGTCTTCTGTCTATATGATTATATTTCATAATTGCTTCCACTACCGTGCCTTTCCCGACTTTTGATTTTATTCCAATTTTTCCTTCGGCTTCTTTAACAGACTGGGCAAAAAGGGATAATCCTAAACCCACCCGCCTTACAGTCCTTGTTGTATAAAATGGATCAAGAATTTTTTTTAGCTCTTTTCTTTCAATTCCTTTACCATTATCTTTTATCATTATCCTCAAAAGATTTCTTTTTATATTTTCATCAACCATAATTTCAATCCTCGTTGCCCCCGCATCTATGGAATTTTCAACTATGTCTAAAATATGAAGAGATAAATCTTGCATCAACTCCTGCTCTTATTGGGTACCACACTCCAACCACCAGACTTCAAACAATGTTTAAACTCAGAATACCAGGAAATGTTAAAAAATTTAATAGATTGGGATGCGATCCCCGCCTCGTTATTAAGATTCACGGCGTGAAATTTATTCATAAGAAATTTTTCTACCATTTTCATCTCTTAATGCCTTTTTTATTTCCTCTATTGTCGGTTCATCAATAAAAAAACTCGTCGTCGCCTTTCCAATTTCCTCAAGGAAATGGGCATCGGAACTTCTTATGACCGGATATTTTATGTCCAGTAATATCCTGCGTGTATCTTCAGCCGTTAAATTAGTGGATATTTCCACTCCATCAAGTTCGATATCATCGGGTATGAATCCCAGTTGTCCAATTATACTGTAAGCCTCACGGTCAATATGTGAAGCAATGGCAATGCCATTTAACTCGTGGATTTTTTCAATAATTTCTTTTACTGATAAATTGCATGCTCTAATAAGGAGTCTTTCGTTATACCCTTCGATCTCATCGTACTCATTAGCAATTATCTGTTCGCCAAAAAGTTTCGGATTGTTTTTCTCTGCAGGCAAAGTTTGGTAAACAATATCCTGCATCTTTAAAACATCACCTGCATTTTCAAAAAGTCCAATAATATGAACCTCTTCTTTTGAACAGATTTCCATTCCAGGGAGAACAGTAAGTGATGCACCATCTAGTAAGTTTGATGCATTGATTGCGAATTGGACATTCTCTGCTGAATTATGGTCGCAAATTCCTATAATATCAATCCCCCTTTCGTATGCTTTTTGCAGAATCTTCAAAGGTGACATTGTCAAATCTCCACATGGCGATAGACAGGTATGAATATGTAAATCGGCACGAAACCATCTCAGCATAATAGTGGTAAAGGGTAGGGAGTGGGATGCAAATCACATTCTTTTTCCATATTAGCACAATTAGGATCAATACTCAATGGTCGATCGGTTGCAAGTTTTTTATCTGCGAACCCTTTCTGCAGAATGGTGTTGTCCACAATTGAAAATTCTGCAAATGAATTTACACTTTTCTGACAGCTATCCGATGGTTCGGTAATTTTTATCGCTTTGTTATTATTCATTTTCTTTACTTGTTTAGGATACCATACAGCCTTCCTACAATTTCAAATCCAGATAATTCAGTTGTCATAATCGGTATCTTCTCCTGTTCAGCTTTTTTTATAGTTTCTGGTTCTGGTTTTCGACCTCCAGGGATTATCACACCCGAAATTTCTTTCAAAACCGCAACTGCTACAATATTAGGATGGGTTTGCAATGTAACCCAGATATTACCTTTTTTCGCATTTGCCATTACATCACTTAAAAGGTCGCTTACATAACCACCACTTACAACGCATCCAATGTTTTCTTCACCACAAATCATCTTCAGGTTCAAACTACTTATTATTTCCGATAATTTAGTTTCTCTCATAAATTATTCTCCTAAAAAAACGCATTTACCAATTGTTAGATTCTGTTCACCACGAACAAGGTCTTCTGCAAATGATTCGCAATCCGGTGCTCCACAAACACCACAATTTATTCCCGGTAAATTTTTTAGTATTCGCTCTTTTTTTCTTAATTTCTTTATCGCTTCACTCTTGTCCATATCCAGTGGCGAAAAGGGTTTCGGTTGTATATCACGTTCAAATGAAAAGAAATTTTTTTCGTATAGTTGTTTCACATAGTTAATATCAATGCGATTCCTCTCGCCGAATTTTCTTATTAATTTTAATATATGAGTCTTTGCAAGAAATCTGTTCTCTACAGTCAGGGGTCCGCCGATACAGCCATCAGGACATATCAAACATTCAAGGTATTCAATGTTTTTTATCTTTCCGGATTCTACTTCGTTGAGAATTTTAATTGTGTCATAAACGCCCGAGACTGATACTGAGGCATCCTGTTTTATTCCTCTAATTTCACCGCCAGAGATTGCCCAGCCAATGCCGATTCCACTTATCTGACTCTGTGTTTGAAGCAGAAATTTACGTTCGCGTTTTCGTAATTTCTGCATAATCTGATTATAAATTTCTCTGATTGAAATTGCACCATCTAAATTGGATTTTTCCATAGTCTCCGGACGATTTATTGATACCATCTTGGCAGGACAGGGCGTAATATGGAATATGCCGATTTCGTCTTCAGGAATTTGCTTTTCTTTAGAAATCTCTTTTCGTAAATTTTTTGCAGCTATTTCCCTCGGTGGTTCCATGCGAATTATTAATGAAACCAGGCTGGGAAAGAGGCGCTGAATTAGACGGACGACGACGGGACATGTGGAAGATATTATTGGGCGTGGAGATTTGTTCCTCTCCAGATATTCTTCAATAGCAACAGAAGCCATTTCACAAATAAGTGCTTCATCATAAACGTAGTCAAAGCCAATTTCCTGCAATGCATTAAGAATTTCGTCCGGCATAATTTCGCCTCCGAATTGTGAATAGAGAACCGGAGAAGGAAGAGCTACTTTAATTTTAAAAAGATTTATGTCTGAAGTTTTAGTCGTGAGAGGAGTGACTGCATCATAAGGACACACTCTATAACATTCGCCGCAATCAATACACCTTTCTGCATTTACTCTTGCTTTCCTTTCTTTTATCCTTATCGCTTTTGTCGGGCAGGCTTTCATACAAACGACGCAGCCGATGCACTTTTGATCATTAACTTTTATTGAATGATAGATAATGGATTCAGACATTTTTATTGTTCAGATTGATAATTATTTCTAAGTTTGTTCCCTTCCCCACCGTAGATTCAATATTGAATTTATCAGAATTCTTTTTAATATTGGGTAATCCCATCCCTGCACCAAAACCCATTTCTCGCATTTCTGGTGTTGCGGTTGAATAGCCTGGTTGCATTGCCAATTCTATATCATGAATACCTGGCCCTTCATCCTCAACTTTGATGATGATCCGCTTTGGGGTAAGTACGAGTTTCATAATTCCCCTGCGTGCATACATCACCACATTCATCTCAGCCTCGTATGCGGCAATCGCGACACGCCGTAGAATTTCCGCATCAATTCCTATTTCTTTGAGAATATTTTTTATAAGACAGGAAGCCCTACCACCATTAACAAAGTCACCACCACTAATTTCAAATTCTTCAGATAGTATTGCTTCTTGGTTCATTAATTATTCCAGCGGTTTCAAACCTTTTGAATAAATAATTCCACAGGCTTCAAACATTGAGTGTTCACAAACAAGCAGTGGTATTGTGCACTCTTCAGCAAGCTTAATCGTTTCCCCAGGTGGTACTTTTCCACGGACAAACAAAATTGCCTTGATCCCTGCAATATCGCAGGTTCTTACTACCTGATTATTAGCCAGTCCTGTTAAAAGAAGGTCAGCAGGAACTCCCGAATGCAAAACATCACTCATAAGATCAGAAGCTATAACTGACCTGATTTCAACATTCAATGAAATATGATTTGTAAGTTCTTTTGCTTTAAGTAATTCTTTAAGTTCAGACAGCTTCACTTCTTTCGCCTGTGTTTTGCTGAATGAATTTTCTGTTTTGTTCTTTTTTCTTTTGGTTTTAATTGAGACAAAATTTTCTCGGCTTTTTGGATAGTAGTCTGGGCGCTATATTTTCCATCTACCACCACGACTGGTGCCAGCGCACAGCATCCAAGACAGTTAACAGTTTCAAGGGTCACATGATAGTCGGGTGTTGTCTGTCCAGCAGGTATTCCCAATCTTTCCTGGAGTTTGTCAAGAATAGTTGGTGCTCCACGGACATGGCAGGCTGTGCCCATACAAACAGTTATATTATGCTTTCCTGGTTGGATGAGTTTGAAAGCCTTGTAGAATGTTGCAACGCTATAGACATCAATTAGCGGAACACAGAGTTTTTCAGAGACTATCCTCAATGCCGCTTGAGGTAACCAGTTATATTTTTCTTGTATATCTTGCAAGATTGAAATTAATGCATTCTTTTTGTAACCATATTTTTTAAGAATGCTATCTATTTCTTTTAAATTCAAATCCATAGATAGACTCCTTTTTGAATGTCTTATTATATGCAATTTTCAGTAAAAGTCAATGAATTTTATGCATGAGATAGTATAGCAGAATGCAAAAATGTTTTTTGCAAAATAAAGCCCGACCCCAAAAGGTCGGGCTTTCCGGTATTGGATTACCTTTTAATTTCGGCCCACTCTTCCTAAAAATCTCGCTGTTTCAGCAACCCTTTTCACTGCCAGAATATAGGCAGCATGTCTCATATTGGTTTTATATTTTTCGGCTATTCGAACAACATCCCAGAATGCTTGTTGCATCATATTCCAGAGTTTATTTTTTACTTCCTCTTCATCGTAGAATAGTCTCTGTACATCTTGAACCCATTCAAGGTAGGAAACAGTAACGCCACCGGCGTTAGCGAGGATGTCGGGAATGATAAATACTTTTTTATCGGTCAGAATATCGGTCGCTTCATTGGTTGTTGGTCCATTTGCTCCCTCACAAATAATCTTTGCCTTTATCTTTTCAGCATTTTCTTCAGTAATCATACCCTCAGTTGCGCAGGGGAGCAGAATTTCGGCATCAAGTTCTAACAATTCCTCATTCGTAATTGAATCGTACTTATTGAATCCTTTCACTGTTTTAGTCTGGGCAACATATTTGTCAAGCGCCTTTATATCTATACCGTTTTTGTTATAAATTCCACCGTATATGTCAGTAATTGCAATTATTTTGCAACCATGGTCATAAAGCAAACGTGCGATGGATGAACCGACATTGCCGTATCCAATAATAGTTACCCTTTTTCCTTCAAGGGGTATCTCTAGATATTTAGATGTCTCAAGAAGGGTATAATACATTCCTAAACCGGTGGCTTCCGAACGTCCTTTTGAACCACCAAGTGCCAGTGGTTTACCGGTAACTACTGCAGGTTCAAAATAACCAACATATCTGCTGTATGCATCACATATCCATGCCATGGTTTGAGCATTGGTCCACACATCTGGTGCGGGAATATCCTTTTGAGGGCCTATTATTTCTTTTATTGCATAGGTATATTCTTTTGTCAGTCTTTCAAGTTCTGATTCTGACATCTCAGGTGGGTTGCAAATAACAGCGCCTTTGGCACCGCCGAGCGGTAGATTTAAAACCGCGCATTTCCATGTCATCCATGCAGCCAGTGCCTTACATTCTTCTAATGAAGCGTCAGGACTATACCTTATCCCACCCTTTCCAGGGCCTCTGATCGTTGAATGTTGAACCCTAAAACCAGTAAAGGTTTCTACCTTACCATTATCCCTCGTAATTGTAATATGTACAGTGAGTTCTTTTTCTGGGTATTTGAGTCTATTATAAATCCAGGGCTCAATATCCAGCATACTTGCTGCCTTTTCGTATTGATAGGTCGCCTCAATAAATGGGTCGTATTTCTTTTTAAGTTTATTATTGTTCATGAGGACCTCCTTCACACCCCATATAAATTGCAAAAACCATGCCAGAATTAATAAGTGAAATTTCAGAGGTTTTCTTTTTGAACTGTTGCAAATTGCTAGAACCTATTGCATTTTGCAAGTATAATTGAGATTTGGCTAATTTTTTTACTGTGTGACCCAAAAACTTATAACCATTTTTGTGGATTCCACTTCTCGTATTTATACTGTACTACCTAAAGCCAGATTTCGGCAAGATTGTTTTTGATTTAAAATTGAAATAAATGAATTATATCTCTCTTAACTTCCTCAAAAGCGAAGTAAGATGGATCCCCAAAATTTTTGCTGCTTTTGATTTGTTACCCCCAGTAAATTTAAGGACTTCTTTTATATACTCCTTTTCTAATCGTTCAAGAGTTACAAATTTATTTTCCTTTATTGTCTCTTGAATTGCCGGAATTTCATTTAAAATAGGACTTGCTTTTAGTTCATTCGGGATATGTTCTAATTTTATTTCTTCGGCAGGATGTAGAGCCATGATTCTCTCTACTATATTGCGAAGTTCTCTTACGTTACCCGGCCAGTCGTATTCGATAAATACTTTTGCTGCCGACTCGGATATTCCTTTGTATGAGCGATGCAACTCCTGGTTAAAGTCTTTTATGAAATCCAACACTAATGGAATGATATCTTCTTTTCTTTCTCTGAGTGGTGGTACATGAATAGGTACCACATTAAGACGGTAGAAAAGGTCCTCACGGAAGTTTTTTCGCTCAATTTCTTTTCTTAAATCCTTGTTTGTTGCAGCAATTATTCTTATGTCAACCTTGATAGGAGTTGTGCCACCGAGTCTTGTAAAAGTCTGTTCATCAAGAACTTTCAAAATTTTTGCCTGGATGGATAGCGGCATATCGGCAATTTCATCAAGGAAGACTGTTCCCTTATCTGCTTTTTCTAAGATCCCTGTTTTTCTTCGTCTTGCATCAGTGAATGCACCGGGTTCGTAGCCAAATAATTCACTTTCTAACAAATTTTCTGGAATTGCTGCACAATTGATTTCAATAAATGTTTTTTCTGCCCTTGGGCTATTATAATGTATTGCCTTCGCTAGCAATCCTTTTCCCACTCCACTTTCACCAGTTATTAGAATTGCAGTCTTATCAAGTGCTGCAACGCGTTGTGCTATCTTTAAAACTTCTTCCATTTTTTTACTTTTCGCTACAATTCTGTCAAAATAGTATTTGCCTTTTTCTGTTTCAATTGTTTCTGTAATTCTCAGACGAAGTTTTTGTAATTCAAACG
This sequence comes from Caldifarciminota bacterium, assembly GCA_026416055.1. Taxonomy (GTDB): domain Bacteria; phylum Hydrothermota; class Tepidihabitantia; order SM23-42; family JAOAFX01; genus JAOAFX01. Next base: position 23,353 of record JAOAFX010000013.1, on the reverse strand, counting down.
CCCTTTTAATTGTTGTCTTTAATTCCGTTATTCTGAAAGGTTTCAAAAGATAGTCATAAGCACCTAGTTTCATTGCCTGCACTGCTTTTTCAATTATTTCATATGCAGTTATAATTATTACTACAGTGTTAACATCTATTTCTTTTATTTTCTTTAAAACCTCAATTCCATCAATTCCTGGTAGCATTAAATCGACAAGAACCAGATTAGGCAAATGTTCATGAAAAATTTTTAATCCGGTTTCACCCGAATCAGCAAGGAATATTTCATAGCCCTCTTTTTCAAGTGCTCTTTTTAGATTGTTGAGTGTCAATACTTCATCATCAATAATGAGAATAGATTCACTCATCTATCACCTCGCTGGCTATCCTTCCTTCATGCCTGATTGGTAATGTAATCTTCACTTCAGTGCCTTCGCCAACTTTGCTGCTAATAATTATATTACCGTTGTGATTTTTTATGTATGTTAAACTGATACTTAAACCCAATCCAGTTCCCTTACCTTTTTTGGTAGTAAAAAATGGTTCAAATATCCGTTTTAAATTTTCTTCTGGGATTCCTACCCCCGTATCACTTATTTTTACTTCTACGAGATCTTCAAATTTGATTTTGCTTGTGCTAACAGTGATCGTTCCTTTATCTTCGATCGCCTGTGCTGCATTTAAGAGAATATTGACGAGTACCTGTCTGATTTGATTTATGTCCGCTGTAATAGGTGGTAGAGTATCAGAAAGATTCTTCTGGAATTTTATCTTTTTAAATAAAGGTTGGTGATGGAGAAAAGAGATTGTTTCATTGATTAAGTCATTCAAATTAACTTTTGTAAATTTAGGCGGTGCAGGACGGGCGAAGTTTAAGAGTCCTCTTATAGTTTCAGAAATACGATAAGCGTTTTCTAGGACTTCTTTTGCCCTGGTTTTTTTCTCAATATCAACTTCTTCTTCAATAAGCATTTCAAGAAACGAGGTAATACCAAGTAATGGATTATTTATTTCGTGCGCAGCGCCCAATGCCAGCTGACTCAATGCCGAAAGTTTCTCATAATCTGCCATCTGGGTACGCATATTTTCATATGCGGTGATGTCGTTGATCAAAAGAGCTACCGAGTGAACACCTTCGCCGGATTCGACCGGGAAACCTGAAATATTTAGAATATAACTATTTCCATCTATCACTACCGTCTTCTTCTCAATGATAAACGAAATATTATTAGTAAACACGCCTTCAATTTTATTTTTGATCTCTTCATCAGCAAATAAGGGAGAAATTTCAAAAAGATTCAGATTTTTTTTGCCATCAGGGATTTTAAAAAAATTTTTCGCAAAGTTGTTGTAGTATGTTATGAAATGGTTTTTATCAATCGCAAGCATCGCACTTGTAATACTATCAATTATACTTTTTATGTAACGTTCAGAAGCACCTAATTTTTTACTTAAATTTTCACATTCTTTCAATTTATTTCTTAATTCTACGTTTATTTTATCAATGAGCGCCTTTTTACTGCTAATGTCATCGAAAGCGGATTTTAGGTTAGAAGTCAATGATTTTAGAAGGTTTGTTATTTGATTAGAGAAAAATATAGCAGAAGAAAAGAGGAATGTTCCAAATATTATAAATATAACCAGTATAATTCTTTTCAGTGAATTCACTGGTGCGAGTGCCTCCTTTATATCAATTTCCGAAACGAGGTACCAGTTTGGTCTGCTAAATCTTCGATATGCACAAAGGACTTTTTCCCCACGATAATCGCGGTGAGTAATTACTTTTCCCTCACCTTGGTGGGGATTGGGTTCTTTCTGGTAATATCCAGCCTCTTTCAGAACTTCACCGCCAAGCTTTGAGGGAGAAAGAAACTTTCCTTGTTCATCAACTAGAAAAATTTCGCTTGTCTTACCCATTCTTAGATCTAATATGAGGCTGTAAAATTTCGTGAGATTAACTGAAACTATAACAACACCAATTATTTTTCTGGATTGGTTAAAGAGTGGAGCAGATAGAACCAGCGCATTGCGATGGAGAATATCAGAATAAAAAATGCTGCTATTGAACAACTCTCCGGTTAGTGCTTTTTTAAAATATTCACGATTAGATATATTTGCCTTTATAGGGATTGAAGAGAAGATTATTTCTCCATCTGTATCGGCAACCGCAATGAAATCAAACCATTCGTTATTTTTTAGGAATTGAATAAAAGTATCGCTTTTCCTCTTTATTTCATTTATGTCAGAAAATTCAATCTGGTTAATAGAAAGAAGATTTTTTTCTCGCTCTTCAAGAAATGATTTCATTATCCTTGCATTGACTTCGACTGAATAGTCGAGACTGGTTTTGATGTGTTTTTCAAAATTTGCAGATACTTCGTAGTTTACGATATAAAAAAGTATAACAAAAGGTAAAAAGAAAAGTAGTAGCGTAACAAAAACATTTCTTTTCCGTAGACCTTTATAAATGTCTTTATAAAAACTGTTGCCACAGTACGCACAATAGGTGGCGTACGCATAATTTTCTTTTCCGCATTTCTCACAAACAATTATACCTTCCGTGCGGTTCTGCATATGATTAATATTACCTGAAATGTAAACCAAGTCAAGATATCGATGATAGAGTTATTTAATCAAAAAATATAAGCGTCCCTATATTCATTCCATCCAAAAGGATTGCCGATGACAGCAATAGAAAACCAGAAGGATTATACTTAATATAGGCAAAAAGTCAATAATTAAAATAATAATTTGCGTTCTTGTAAGGCTTCAAAACGAGATAAAAAGACATTCTTATGGAGTTTGAAAAGATCGGCCATCCCCAACACTATATAGTAAGAAAGTCAGTATTCTTCACAAACGTGTACCCGATAGAAGAAATATACCCGGGTTTAGATTAGGTATCTAAATTTAAAGATATTGTGCCATTCTCACTCAATTGTTCATTTCAAAGCCTCTGTAGCCAAGTCAGAACTGATTTCTCAATGGTTATCATAAAGAGACTTTAATGATTTTTCACCAAGAAGAACATTTCGGTATTTAATAGAAGGATTTATGTTGAATCTCATTTCAAGAAACAACAGGATAAGGTTCCGTGCTGAGTACTCCTCACTTTTTTCCTCTCCCTTGTAGGGAGAGAACTGAGGCGAGGGTATAAAATTTATTTTCTCCTCTGTTGACTTTTTACAATTAGTTTTAAAATTAATATGGGAGGCCACAATGAAAAAACGCATTAGAATCTTTTATAAAACCTATAAATATATGCACTAACTAAAAAATTTTATGAATACCTTGCTCGCACCACTTCACAAAAGTCCCCTTAAAACACTCCACTTTATTACCACCACTTTCATAGATGTCCGCAAACCCATCCTGTGTGAATTAGCCCGCCAATTACCCACTACCCATAACTTCAAAACCAATCTAAATAGACTCTGGCGGTTTTTTGCCAAAAGTAGATTCACCTCACCGCTGCCTATAAAGGTATCATTCCTTACTTTTTAACCTGGTTAAAAAGTCGAAAATATTTAGAAATTCTTATGGATTGGACGAAGATTGGGAATCATTCAGTGCTTTGTTTATCCTTACCTTACCAAAAGCGGGCGGTTCCATTATATTGGCGGGTTGTGGATTATGAGGTTGATGAATGCTGGCAGAATAAGATGGAGCGGGAATCTCTGGAAGCATTTATTGGTTTAGTACCTCAGTATTTATGGAAAAAGATTGAGGTGGTTGCAGATCGGGGTTTTGGTAAAGTTAATTTTCTTGAATTTTTAGATGGGCTTGGGGTTAACTATGTGATTCGTGTTAAAGGGGATGTTTGGGTTAGCCATAGTAAGTTTTCTGGTCGTTTGAGTTCTGTGCGTTTCAATAACAGAAAGATTTTGTGGTGGCGCAATGTTTATTATCACAAGGAGGTTCAAAAACCGGTGGCTTTGTTATTGAAATATGAGGTTGATGATCCGCTATATATTGTGACCAATTTATCCAATGCTTGTGAGGTTTTAGAGATTTATAGTCATCGGATGCGCATAGAGGAGGGTTTTCGTGATTTCAAGAATGAGCGGTATTTTGCATTAAAGATGGCTGGTTTAAAGAGGGCAAAAAAGATGGAGAAAATTATTTTAGTGGCTGTGATTGCCTATATGTTTGTAATTCTTTTTGGTGCGGTGGCTGAGCGGATAAATGTTTTTGTGGATTTGATTTCGATTAGAGGGTGTAAGAGGAAATTATTGAGTACTTTCCGGTTTGGTTTGGAGCTGCTGAACAAACTGGATTTATCACGACATCAAAGACTTTTCTGTTTCAGGAATTTATGCCCAATTGGAGATTGAAAAAGTGAGGAGTACTCAGGGTTCCGTGTTATTGACATCAATGATAATTTATGTAAAATATATATCATATATAATTGCTCTCTTTTCGCGAATATCATGTGGTCAGTTATGGACCGCTGTAACTGACAAGGGCGGTAGCCTGGACGTTTTTTGCAAAAATAATTTTAACCAAAACAAAGGTATATTGTAATCATGTATTTTAAATAAATGCGGTGAGTTTTATGGGTTTAATAACACTTAATAATGAGCAAAAATTGATTCAGAATGAAATGAGAAAATTTGCCTATCAGGAAATTGAACCAATTGCTCAGGATATTGAAAAAGACAGCAGAATACCTGAAAAAATCTTTAAAAAATTGGCTGAATTAGGGTTATTAACTCCAATAATTCCAGCCGAATATGGTGGTGCCGGTATGGATAGTGCAAGTCTTTGCATTATCCTTGAAGAATTGTCAAAATCTTGTGCCTCACTCGGTCTTATTCTTGCAGTAAATAATGGACTTGCCGGATTCACCTTGTTAAAAGTAGGTCGTGAGAAATTTAACACATATCTGAATAGGCTGGCCATTGGAGAGATTGCTGGATTTTCGTTTGAAACAACTGCAGATCAACTGAGGATAGAACAGCAAGTTTCTTTTATAATAAATGGTACCAAGAGGTTTGTTTTTAATGGCGAGTTGGCGAATTTTTATCTTTTAATTTTTAATAACGGAAAGGGCCTCGGTTTAATTCTGGTAGAGAGAGAGAAGATAGATAAGATTACAAAGCCATGCCTATTGGGAATGAAATCAGCTGGTATTGCTGATTTGAGTTTTTTTAATTTGCAAATTCCAGAAAGCTTTTGTTTAATGAGAGGCAATGATTTTATAAATTCCATTGAAGAAATACAAAGATTTTTCCATTTATGTCTATCAGCAATAGCACTCGGTATTTCACAGGCAGCACTTGAATCAGCAATTAAATATTCAAAAGGACGAAAACAGTTTAACAGACCTATATGTGAGTTTCCAATGGTTCAGGAGATGCTGGCAGAAATGAAGATAAGGATAGAATCATCAAGAAATCTCGTTTATGATGCGGCAATGAGATTTGATGCAGGTGAAGATTATGGTCTTGCCATAGAGATTGCTTTTACAAAGAGTTCTGATACTGCTGTTTACTGTGGTATAAAATCGGTCCAGGTTTTTGGTGGATATGGATATACAAAGGATTACCCAGTCGAACGATATTTAAGGGATGCCAAGACATTACGGGTACTGGGATTGAACACATATGAATTGAAAGAAAGGATAGCCAGATATCTTTTAGCGTAATCCCGCAATATCGATAGGTGCATAAATGTGCCACTATAGAAAGATAAAATTTAGAATCGAAACAAGGGAATTTCAAGAAAAGTATTTAACGACGGAAATGATGTTAATATACTTTATTAGGGACGCTACAATAGGGCGAAATCTTAATTAGTTGAAGAAGTATAGAATGTTCAGACAAAACGAAGAAAGGCTGATTTATGATTTTAAGCGAAATACATAAAAAGTTCAAGGAAAAGGTGCGTGCTTTTGCTGATAATGAAGTTGCACCCAGGGCAAAGGAGATTGATAAGAAAGGCGAGTTTCCCTGGGATTTAGTAAAGAAAATGGGTGAATATGGGTTTCTGGGCATTTATATTCCTGAAAAATATGGTGGTGCAGGTCTTGATGTCCTTTCTTATGCAATAGCAGTTGAAGAGATAGGCAGGGTATGTGGTTCCACCGGAATATTCCTTGCTGCGCATTCTTCACTTGGTGTATTTCCGATTTATTATGCGGGAACAGAAGAACAGAAGCAAAAGTGGCTCATCCCATTAGCAAAAGGCGAAAAAATTGGCTCCTTTGGGCTGACCGAGCCGAATGCCGGTAGTGACGCAGCAGGGACTCAGACGAGATTCAGACTTGAAGGTGATAAGTACATAATCAATGGCACAAAGCGATTTATTACTTCAGGACATATAGCTGATATTATAATTTTTACTGCTACAAAAGACCCTGCATTAGGTTATAAGGGTATCTCTGCTTTTGTGGTTGAGAAGGGAACACCAGGATTTACACCAGGCAAGGAAGAAGATAAACTTGGACTTCGTGGTTCAATCACTTCAGAGTTGATATTTGAAGATTGTGCAATTCCAAAAGAAAACATTCTTGGACAGGAAGGCGATGGATTTAAAATCTTTATGGAAACCCTTGATGGTGGAAGGATTTCGATTGGTGCTTTAGCCCTCGGAATTGCACAGGGTGCACTTGATGCATCAGTGAAATTCGTCCAGGAACATAATTTAACAAAAAGTCAATCAATACAATCTATGATTGCTGAAATATCGACCGAAATTGAGGCAGCGAGATTATTGGTTTATAATGCAGCCCAGCTAAAAGATGCAGGTTTACCTTACGTCAAAGAATCTGCCATGGCAAAGTATTATGCATCAACTGTAGGTATGAAGGCAACGAGCATGGCGATAGATATACACGGTTTGCTTGGTATTACTGATGATTATCCAGTTGAAAGATTCTTTCGTGATGAAAAACTTATGGAGATAGGTGAAGGCACGAGTGAGATTCAAAAGATAGTAATTGCAAGGCAGATTTTGGGAAAATAAATTTAAGATTCAGACTGATTTAAGCAGATGCAAACGGATAAGTTTCTTAATAAGGAATTCACTTATGAAATAATTGGAGTAATGTTCAAGGTCCACAGTACTCCCGGTTGTGGCTTTCCTGAAAAGGTTCATTGTGCATTCTATTTTTAAGGAGGAAACATGAACTTTGATCTAACTGCAGAACAGAAGATGCTGCAGGACCAGGTGCGTAAGTTTGCAGAGGCAGAACTCGCACCTGTGGCACCTGAAATCGATAAAAGTGGGCAATTTCCCTGGGAAAACATAAAAAAGTGTGCGAAACAGGGATTGCTCGGAATAATCGTACCTGAAAAGTATGGGGGGGCAGGACTGGATTTTGTATCACTGGCAATTGCGATAGAAGAAATCTCTCGAGTCTGTGCAACGACCGGAGTAATAGTTGCAGTAAACAACTCCCTGTGCACCTATCCTATTTTGACTTTCGGCACAGAAGAGCAGAAGCAAAAATACCTTCCATTGTTGTGTAGCGGTGAAAAGATTGGTGCAATCGGAATTACGGAGCCGAATGCAGGAAGTGATGTTGCGGGTATGGAAACAACAGCACGATTGGATGGAGATTACTACATTTTAAATGGCACAAAAAGATTTATTACCAACGGAACTGAAGCCGGAATTTTTATAGTATTTGGCTATACTAACAAAGAATTAAAACACAAAGGGATGAGTGCATTTATAGTGGAACGTGGTACCCCGGGTTTCACTCTTGGTAAACATGAAGATTTGATGGGTATAAGGGCAAGCGGTAATTGTGAATTAATTTTTGAGGATTGTAAAATTCCCAGGGAAAATTTACTCGGTAAGGAAGGCGAAGGATTTAAAATCTGTATGAATACACTCGATGTCTCACGGGTTGATATTGGAGCTCAGGCTGTGGGCATAGCCCAGGCTGCGCTTGAGGCTGCAATTAAATATTCAAAAGAGCGTAAGGCATTTGGCCAACCAATATGTGAATTTGAGATGATACAGTCAATGCTGGCAGAAATGGCTACCCAGATCCATGCTGCACGGCTTATGGTTTATTATGCTGGCTTTTGTAAAGATAAAGGTATGCCCAGATTTTCTAAGGAATCGGCAATGGCAAAATATTTTGCTGCAAACATGGCAGTCGATGTGACAAGAAAGGCAGTTCAGATTTTTGGTGGATACGGGTACACTAAAGACTATGTGGTGGAAAGACTTTACCGTGATGCCAAGATTCTTGAACTTTATGAAGGAACAAGCGAGATTCAGAAGATAGTGATAGCGAGGGAATTATTAAAGTAAATTTCAAGCAGATTATAGCGGATACACATGGATTTTATCATCTGTTTGCATTATTTTCGTAGAAAGGAGGTCATTTGAATATTATCGTCTGCATCAAAAGAGTTCCTCAGACTGCTGAGGCAGATGTAAAAGTTGATTCCACCGGCAGGGATATTATAAAAGACCGTCTTGCCTTTGATATGAATGAATCAGATAGTTATGCACTTGAAGAAGGAATATTGTTGAAAGAAAAGTATGGAGGCACGGTGACGGTTATCAGCCTCGGTTATCCGGAAACCGAAGATACGCTCAGGATCGCGATGGCAAAGGGTGGTGATACAGCGATAAGGATAAAGCAAGAGGAATTTGGTGATGTGGATGGATACAAAACCGCAAAGATCTTGAGTGCAGTAATAAAAGACTTAAATTATGATTTAATTCTCACCGGGTGTATGGCTTCCGATGATGCCTATTCAATGGTCGGTCAGACACTGGCTGAGTTATTGGGAATACCACATGCTACACTTGTAACGAAACTCGAAATAAGCGACAAAAAAGTGCAGGTTCATAGAGAACTCGAAGGTGGTTTATTAGAGCATCTGGAATTGAGTCTACCTGCTGTGATTACCATACAGACCGGAATAAATACACCCCGTTTTGCTTCTTTAATTGCCATTCGCCGTGCTGCCAGTAAAGAGATTAAAATGATTGGAAAAGGTGATTTATCTACTGATATTGATACAAATGCTACACTTGAAGAACTTTTTTTGCCACCGGTGGGCAAGAGAGCAGAAATTATTATCGGCAGTGCTGATGAAGTGGCGACAAAAATCGCAGGAATAATAAAAGAAAAAGGGCTCTTGTGACTTGTTATACCAGTGTGTTTATCGCATATAATAAGGAGAGAGTATGGCAGAAGTATTTGCTATTGTTGAACACCGTCAGGGTCAGATTCGTGATATAACATTTGAATTATTGACTCTGGGTAGAAAACTTGCTAAAAACCTCAATACAAAGTGTACAGCAATATTGTTTGCTGATGATGCGGAAAAGTTCATTAATAAACTGAGAACCCAGGCAGACCGGATAATTGTTATGGAAAATAGTGTATTCAGCGATTTTAATGCCGAAGTATATCAGATTGCGCTGGCTGAAATTTTCAAAAAAGAATCGCCGTTTTTAATCCTCATGGGGCATACTGCAATGGGTATTGACCTGGGACCATCGCTTGCCACACAATTAAATATTCCATTTTCCACCGACTGCCTGGATGTTCAAATAATCAATGGCAAGTTGAGGGTAATGCGATCAATGTATGATGGAAAATTGAATGCTAAGATTTTGCTAAAAGCTAACCCATCATATCTAATAACCTATCGCAGTGGCAGTATTCCAGTCGAGATGACAAATCTCAATGGAGATATCGTCAAATTTGAGACCCCTATAAATGCCCAGCCCGAATATCGTAAATTTATTGGATACATTGAAGCGGCAGTTGGTGCTATTGATATTACCAAGGCAGATGTGGTGGTTGCGGTAGGAAGGGGCATAAAGGATAGGACCAATCTACCAATGATAGAAGATTTTGCAAAGGCGATTGGGGGAGTGCTGGGGTGTACAAGACCCGTGGTTGATGCAGGTTGGTTACCAAAGGAACATCAGGTTGGCTCGTCAGGGAAGACAGTAAAGCCTAAATTATACATTGCCCTGGGAATTTCAGGAGCCTTCCAGCATATCATGGGAATGAAAAATTCTGAGACGATCATTGCAATTAACAAAGATCCGAATGCACCGATATTCAATGAGGCAGATTATGGCATTGTTGATGACCTTTTCAAGGTCGTTCCGGTTCTCAAGAATAAGATTCTTGAGATAAAACAGGCAAAGGGTATTGTGTAAAATTTATGGATACCATGCCTCAATCTTTATAACTGTCAAAATGGAAAATGAATAATTTACTAAAACTCAATCCTGAAATTCGTGGACTGCTCCTTGAGCAGGGTGCAGAAGACGCTTTAAAATGTTATGAATGTGGAAGATGTATGGCTGCCTGCCCATGGAATATGCTGGAGGGAGTGAATTATACAACCTATCAGTTTCCTGATTTGGTTAGATTGGGAGCAATACTTTGCAGCGAAGATAAGGAAACCGTCTGTAAGGAGACAAATGAAGTGTTTCGATGTGTTGGCTGTGACAGTTGCCTTTATGAATGTCCGAGGAAAGTAAATATCTCAAATATACTTCGTTCAGCACGAAGAATAATGATTGATTTTGGCTCATATCCAGCAGAGTTGAAAAGTTTAATATTCCGTTTGACTAGCAGCAATAATCCTCTGGGTGAATCACATGATAAAAGGAAAGATTGGGTGCAGGGATTAGAAATCGAAAAATACAATTCTACCATTGAAAATCTGCTCTTTGTATGTTGTATAACTGCCTATGATCCACGGGCTAAGAATGTAGCAAGGTCGCTGGCACAGATATTAAAAAAAGCAGGTGTTAGTTTTGGTATTGCCAGTGATGACGAAAGCTGCTGTGGCGAAGCGATAAGGCGCGCGGGTGGAGAGAAAATATTCCGGTTGCTTTATAACAATAACATTAACGCATTTAAAAAGTTAAATGTTAAGAATGCGATTTCGATTTCACCACATTGTTATACAATTTTTGCAAGCGAATACAGGAGTCATTATAACTTTCAATTATACCACTACACCCAGACAATCTTTGAGCTTATAAAAAATAATAGAATAAAACCAGTAAGACCTTTCAACAAGATTGTAGTCTATCACGACCCCTGCACACTGGGAAGACAGAGTGGGATCTATGAAGAGCCAAGAGAAATACTTAAATCAATTCCTGGATTGAGACTCGCTGAAGTCCCATTTTTCAATCGAAAAAATAGCATCTGCTGTGGTGCAGGTTCAATGGGTTTATGGCGTGAATATGCAAATGAAGAGCGTTTGGTAAATTTAAGATTAAAGCAACTACTTACTACTGGTGCTGAAGTCATTGCTGTTTCCTGCCCTTATTGTTTGCAGATGTTTGAAGAAACATTGAAGGCAAAGGATACAGGGATAAGAGTTATGGACATTTCAGAAATTTTGGCTGAGTCGATGGAAATTTAAATTCAAAAGGAAATAATGTTCCAATCCTTAATCAGATTTTATAGTTAAGCATTGGAGGACTTTTGCCTGGATACAAAAATCCCTGCCGTTATTGTGATAAAACTGATCCCACCCGAATCAGATTTCTGCCCCTTTTGCGGAAAAATAAACCCCTGGGACCTCTAAGGTGTCCTAAATATAAAACCCCAATCCAGCGTGATTATAAAAATTGTTCTAATTGCGGACTGGAACTGAAGGTCATCTGCCCGAGCTATGGAAAGGAAACTTTTTTGGTGACTATTGTGAGCACTTTGATTCACGCCTTGTTGTTGTTTGTCTGAATTCAAAATGTAAAACCGAACAGCCGACGATTAGCAATAATTGTATAAAATGTGGCGAACCATGGCTGAAGATAAAAGTAGAAAAGGAGGTGATTAAAATGGCAGAAGGTAGACTGATTGGTTTTACAGGCAACTATGCTGATAATAGCACAGAAGCCGGGTTCCAGTTTACCTTCTTTTGTGATATCTGGCAGGAAGGTTACAAAACCAGATTTATCGAATCCAAGATTTACAAAAAAGGAAAGTTACTAAGAGGACTGGGTGATTTACGGGGAGCAGTGACTCAACTTACTGGGAGGTATGGTGTCAGTTATGGAGTGCAGAGAACAACCGATATTCTAAGTGAACATTTCCAGGGTATGTCAACAGAATGGCACAAAGAACATAAAAAGGCTTTTGAAACTGCCCAGAATGAAGCCCGACAGCATTTTAAGCGATGTCCTAAGTGTACAAAGTGGGTCTGCAAAAATGACTTGAATGAACAAGATGGTCTCTGTGTTGAATGTGCACCACGGGAAAGCATAGAAGTAGCGGCAGCACACGCCGAAAAGCGAGCGAAGGATATCAAAGAAAAAGCAGAAAAAGCAAAAGTTTTCTCCGGAAAGATAGAAAAAAAGCAGACGATATGCCCCCGGTGTGGTAAACCTTCAGGTGAAGGTAAATTCTGTATCAGGCGGGTACACGTTTCTGCGCTAAATGCGGCACCAAACTTAAGTAAATAAAAGAATTGTTCAAACCATGGCAGAGAATTATAAACCAAAAGATTTTATTCATGAAATAATCGATGAACACAACCGCACGGGTAGATTTGGTGGTAGGGTTCACACCAGATTCCCACCTGAACCAAATGGGTATCTCCATATTGGACATGCCAAGGCAATTTGTATTGACTTCGGTATTGCAGAAGAATATGGTGGACTCTGCAATCTTCGTTTTGATGACACCAATCCGACGAAAGAGGAAGTTGAATATGTGGAGTCAATAAAAGAGGACATTCGCTGGCTCGGTTTTGACTGGGGTAATAGAGAGTATTATGCCTCTGATTATTTTGAAAAGCTCTATGAATTTGCAATTATTCTAATAAAAAAAGGCAAGGCATATGTCTGTGATTGTTCACCAGAAGAAGTGAGGCAGATGCGTGGCACATTGACCGAACCGGGTAAGGAATGTATACATCGAACTCGCTCGGTTGAGGAAAATCTGAACTTATTTGAACGAATGCGTGCTGGAGAATTCCCTGATGGTGCAAAGACGCTGCGCGCCAAAATCGATATGAAACATCCCAATCTGAATATGCGCGATCCGATAATGTATCGTATAATGCATGTTCCCCATCATCGCACAGGTGATAAGTGGTGTATTTATCCCACCTATGACTGGGCACATGGACAATCTGATTCAATTGAGGGTATTACACATTCAATATGCACACTTGAGTTTGAAGACCATCGACCTCTGTACGACTGGTTTCTCGACGAACTTGGTATTCACCATCCCCAGCAGATTGAGTTCGCTAGATTAAATTTGACTTATACAGTTCTGAGTAAGAGAAAGTTGTTACAACTGGTAGAACAAAAATATGTAGATGGGTGGGATGACCCGAGGATGCCGACACTTTCTGGTTTGCGGCGCAGGGGATACACTCCTGAAGCGATTAGAAAATTTTGTGAGATTATTGGTGTTTCTAAAAATAATACTGTGGTAGACATCGCATTGCTTGAACATTGCCTTCGCGATGATTTAAACAAAAGGGCACCGAGACGAATGGCTGTTTTAAGACCTTTGAAAGTTGTAATTGATAATTATCCTGAGGGACAGGTAGAGGAACTTGATGCAATTAATAACCCAGAAGATATGGGCATGGGTATAAGGAAAGTTCCATTTTCAAAAATAATTTATATTGAACAGGATGATTTTCGCGAAGACCCTCCAAAAGAGTTTTACCGGCTTGCACCGGGCAGGGAAGTGCGATTGCGATATGCTTATTTCATAAGATGCGTGGACGTGGTAAAAGATAAAGATGGAAATATAGTTGAGTTACATTGTACTTACGACCCAAAGACGCGAGGTGGTGATGCACCTGATGGAAGAAAAGTGAAATCAACATTACACTGGGTCTCTGCAGACCATTGCATAAATGCCGAGGTACGATTGTACGATCGTTTATTCAAAACGCCTGACCCTGACGAAGGTGGTGATTTTCTTAGGAATTTTAATCCCGAGTCGCTGAAAGTTTTGCTTAATTGCAAACTTGAACCAGCACTTAAAGATGCAAAACCAGGTGAATTTTTTCAATTTGAAAGGCTCGGTTATTTCTGTGTAGACAGAGATTCAAAACCTGGTAAATTGATTTTTAACCGTTCGGTCAATATCAAAGATACCTGGGCGAAAATAGAGGCAAGAATGGCAGGCAAGTAAATATAGTATCCTTCTTCAGTTTGATAAGTAATGGGGATTGATAAAAGTAAGTGATGATGAAATTGTGAAAGCCTGGCGGTATCTGTGATTCTATCTAAAAATTTCAAAAGCGAGGTGTAAATTGTCAATTCGCATCTTTATAACCGGTGGGACATTTGATAAAGAATACAATGAACTCACCGGAGAGTTGTTCTTCAAAGATACACATATTCCACAGATGTTACGCCTAGGGCGATGCCGGGTGCCGGTTGAGATTAGAACTTTAATGATGATTGATAGTCGAAATATGACTGATGAAGACCGCGAAGTGATTGCCCGAAACTGTATCAGAACACCTGAAGATAGGATCGTTATAACCCATGGTACAGATACTATGGTAGAAACAGCTAAATATCTTGCCGAGAGGGTGAAGAATAAAACAATTGTGTTAACAGGTGCAATGATTCCCTACACTTTTGGCAGTTCAGATGGAATGTTCAACCTCGGTTGTGCACTGGCATTCGTACAGGTATTACCATCCGGTGTTTATATTGCTATGAATGGCAGATACTTCACCCATGACAATGTACGTAAAAACAAAAAGACCGGTGAGTTTGAAGAATTATAGTAGGCATATCAACTGACTTCTTACAAGTACAATACATAAGTAAATGGATTTAATTAAAAATCTATTGAAAGGTGATAAATTAAGTATTGCCCGGGTCATCAGCCAGGTTGAAGATGATACAGGCTATGATATTTTAGATAGAATTTATCCGTACACAGGAAACGCCTATCATATTGGTATAACAGGACCACCGGGTGCCGGGAAATCTACCCTGGTGAATGCTATAGCCAAAAAATTGCTCAGGGAGAGTTATAAAATAGGCATTATCGCTGTTGATCCCACTTCACCATTCTCAGGCGGGGCACTGCTCGGCGACCGCATCAGAATGGGTGACCTATCGCTACAAAAAAATGTCTTTATCCGTAGTATGGCAACCAGGGGTAGCCTTGGCGGACTTTCTAAGAAGACTAAAGATGTTGCGCTGGTTCTCGATGCTGCTGGCATGGACTATATCTTGATTGAGACTGTTGGTGTCGGTCAGGTTGAGCTTGATATTGCTCAGGTTTGTGATACCAAAATAGTTGTTCTCGTTCCGGAATCCGGTGATTCTATCCAGGCAATGAAAGCAGGTTTACTTGAAATTGCAGATATCGTGGTGGTAAATAAAGGAGACAGAGAAGGAAGTGATTCCTTGCTGATAGAGCTGAAATTTGCCTTTGATTTGAAACCAAAGACAGGCTGGAGGGTTCCGATCTTAAAGACAATCGCCACTGATGATTCAGGCATTGATGAGCTGGTTAAGGAGATAGGTAACCATAAAGAATATCTGGAGAAGAGTGATGAAATAAAGAAGCTACAGAAAATGCGAATTCTGAACCAGATTCACGAGTACATAGAAACGGAGATAAAAAGGCACTTACGTGAAACAGTGATTGATGATAAAGAACTTGATAGGTATATTGAAAAAATTATGGAGCGAAAAGTAAGTCCGTATAAGATTGCAAGAAAGATAATGGAAAATATGTTAAAAGGGGGGTGAAAGGAGGTTCAGATGTCTCAATCGAAAAAGAGACAATGGGAAGACAAATATAAAACCTGTAAGGAACGTGATTTCAAGTTTACCACGATTTCTGGAATTCCCTTAAAACCGCTATATACTCCCGACGACCTTGCTGACTTTGACTATGAACGTGACCTCGGGTTTCCAGGTGAGTTTCCTTTTACCCGTGGTGTTCAGACGACTATGTACAGAGGGCGGCTCTGGACGATGCGTCAGTTTTCAGGTATGGGAACACCAAAGGACACGAATAAGAGATATAAATATCTCTTAAAACACGGTCAGACCGGGCTTTCGGTTGCCTTTGATTTTCCCACTCTTTATGGACGCGATTCCGACGATCCTTTTTCACATGGTGAAGTTGGTAAATGTGGGGTAGCAGTTGATACTTTAAGGGATATGGAAATAATATTTGATGGAATTCCCCTTGATAAAATTTCTACATCCATGACCATCAACCCACCTGCAGCAATGCTTCTTGCCATGTATATTGTGGTAGGAGAAAAGCAAGGTGTCCCAGCACATATGCTCACTGGAACAATCCAGAATGACATGTTAAAGGAATATCAGGCGCAGAAGACATGGATTTACCCACCTGAACCATCGATGAGAATTATTACTGATATTCTTGCTTTCTGTTCAGACCATGTTCCAAAATGGAATACGATTTCAATCTCCGGTTATCATATTCGTGAAGCTGGCGCAACTGCTGTTCAGGAACTTGCCTTTACCCTTGCTAATGGATTTACCTATGTTGAGTATGGCATAAAAGCAGGACTTCCGGTTGATAAGTTTGCACCGAGATTGTCCTTTTTTTTCAACTCTCATCTCGATTTTTTTGAAGAGATTGCAAAATTCCGGGCCGCAAGGAGAATCTGGGCAAGGGAAATGCGGGAAAAATATAAAGCCCAGGACCCCCGTTCCTGGTTGATGAGATTCCATACTCAAACTGCAGGTTGCACTTTGACTGCCCAGCAGCCCGAAAATAATATAATTCGTACGGCATTTGAGGCCCTTGCTGCTGTACTGGGCGGAACTCAATCATTACATACCAATTCCATGGATGAGACCTATGCACTTCCAACAGAAAAGGCAGTAAAGATTGCCTTAAGGACACAACAGTTGATTGCGTATGAAACAGGTGTTGCAAATGTGATAGATCCGCTTGGTGGTTCATATTTCATTGAATATCTGACCAATGAAATGGAAAGAAGGGCGTATGAATATTTTGAAAAAATAAATGCACTGGGAGGAGTCTTACCGGCGATTGAAAAAGGATTTTTTCAGAAAGAAATTTCCCGCAGCGCTTACGAGTATCAACAGGCGATTGAAAGGAGAGAAAAATATCATGTGGGGATAAATATTTTTGAGGAAGAAGAGAAACCTGACATAGAGATTTTGAAAATTCCTCCTGAAGTTGAAATTGAGCAGATCAAAAATCTTAAAAAAGTTAAAAAGGAACGTAACAGCACAAAAGTTAAAGAAAAACTAAAGGATTTACGGAAGGCGGCAGAAAATGGTGAGAATCTCATGCCCAGGATTCTTGAATGTGTCCGTGCATATGCCACACTCGGCGAGATGTGTAATACATTGAAAGAAGTTTTCGGTGTATATCGGGAACCGATCATATTTTAAAAGTCATCGTTTTTGGGTTGTACTGTGTGGCATAACGTATCATCATAAATTTCTGGAAGATTTTTTAGAAAAAACTGTTACCAGCTAAAGTTTTACAAAACATGCTGTGAAACCATATAACTTGCAACAACATGTGAGGAGGTTTTATGAGAAAGATACGAGTCCTCATCGGTAAGCCCGGGCTTGATGGACATGACCGTGGGGCGAAGGTGGTTGCAGCGGCATTAAGGGATGCAGGAATGGAAGTGATTTATACGGGTTTACACCAGACCTGCGAGGCAATCGTAGAGGCGGCAATCCAGGAAGATGTTGATGTGATAGGACTATCAATACTTTCGGGCGCTCATATGACAATATTTCCCAGGGTACTTAAACTATTAAAAGAGAGGAAGGCTAACATTCCTGTTATCGGTGGTGGTATAATACCACAGGATGATGTAAAAAAATTGGAGAAGATGGGAGTTAAAAAAATTTTTGGTCCTGGTACACCAACAAATGAAATAGTGGAATGGATAAAAAACAATGTGGGTGGAAAAAATAGCCCGGGGCAGTCTACAAAATCAAAAAAGTCCCGAAAGCAAAAATGATAATTTTATTAATGCATAGTTAATTATTTTGATTTTTTAACAAGGAGGTGTAAATGAAAAAAGGGCAGGTTCGTCAGACAGAACTGCATCAGCGAGAAAAAAGGCGAGAAAAAACTAATCGCCTCAGAATTAAATATTTAAATGCAAGTTCGGATGAAGAGCGTAAATCAATACTTGAAAAGTTGATGAAAGTAAATCCTTATATCACCCTTGAACAATTTCTAAAACCTATAGAGAAGGAGTTAAAAAAGAAGGGACAAAATTGAAATTGGGCCAATTTGAAATTATTGCCATCTCAGATGGTTCTTTTCTAATCGACGGTGGGACGATGTTCGGCGTCGTACCCAGGATTCTTTGGCAGAAAATCTGGAAACCTGACGAACTCAATCGAATTGAAATTCCGCTTAATTGTTTGCTGATAAAAACGCCAAAAGCAAAAATCCTTGTAGATACCGGTATTGGAAATAAACACGATGAAAAATTCCGTGAGATGTATAAAATAAAACAGCCACCTGATCTCGCAGTCGGTTTAGCAAAATGTAATACAACATTCGAAGAAATTGACTTTGTGATAAATACCCATTTGCATTTTGACCATTGTGGCTGGAACACAATTGTAAAACAAGACAAACAGAACACAAATTACGGGAATGGTGAAAGAATAGTTGTCCCGACCTTTCCTAAAGCAAAATACGTTATTCAAAAGCAGGAGTGGTATGACGCCACTCATCCGAATGAACGGACAAGGGCAAGCTATTTAAAAATAAACTATATACCAGTTGAAGAAGCGGGACAATTAATTTTAGTCGATGGTGAGCAAGAAATAGTTCCGGGTGTGAAGGTGATAAATACAATCGGACATACGAGAGGTCATCAATCGGTACTCATTGAATCCGGAGGTAAAAAGGCGATATACTGGGGTGATTTTATGCCCACATCCGCACATGTTAAACTATCATACCATACAAGTTTTGACCTTTATCCGATGGAGCTTTTAGAATTGAAGAGAAAATATCTGAAAATGGTTATTGATGAACACTGGTTGATGATTTTTGAGCATGACCCGGATGTTGTATTTGCATATCTTGAGGAAGAAAAAGGAAAACCGGTATTAAAACCTGTCTGCAACGAAAAAAGCTGAATGTCAAAATCCAAGTGCAAAACAAATTTCAGCCGGTCCAGATTAAAAATTAAATCTATAAGATCTGGCATAATTGATATAAAAAATTTGCAAAAGATATCAGAAATTTTTGAAAGCCCTATTTGATATTTTTGTTAATATTGAGGATATAAAACTGTTGATAAAGTTGGACCACGGATCATTTGGGCATTGATGCTGTATATTCGTGATTTTTTTCTAATTTGGGAGGTTAAATGAAAATTAAGGAGAAATTGAAGCAACTTGAAGAACTTGAAAAACAGGCAATACTTGGTGGGGGAGAAGCCAGGATTAAAGCACAGCATGACAAAGGAAGATTGACAGCACGCGAAAGAATAGATTTACTCCTCGATAAAGGTACATTCCGTGAGACCGATATGTTTGTTACCCACCGCTGCACTGATTTTGATATGGATAAGCAAAAAATCTTAGGAGATGGTGTAGTAACTGGCTATGGAAAAATTAATGGAAGGAATGTCTGTGTCTTCGCTGAAGATTTCACAGTCTTCGGCGGTTCGCTCTCGAAGGCTTATGCGGAAAAAATCTGTAAACTTCAGGATTTATCTATGAAGATGGGTTGTCCTATTATAGGCTTAAAAGATTCTGGTGGTGCCCGAATTCAGGAGGGTGTTGATAGCCTTGCTGGTTATACCGAAGTCTTTTTAAGAAATGTCCTTTCCTCAGGTGTGGTGCCGCAGATATCGGCAATAATGGGTCCATGTGCTGGTGGTGCTGTATATTCTCCTGCAATAACTGATTTTGTGATAATGGTAAAAGGTTCCTATATGTTCTTAACAGGGCCTGATGTAGTAAAGGCAGCTACCCATGAAGATGTTACATTTGAACAACTCGGTGGTGCAATGGTTCACAATGAAAAATCCGGCGTGGCTCACTTTGCTGTTGATACTGAAATTGAATGTATAGAGTTGATAAAAAAATTGCTCTCTTACATTCCGCAGAATAATCTCGAAGACCCTCCTGTAATAGAGTGTAATGACGATATAAACAGGATGGATAAAGAACTTGATGATATAATTCCTGACAATCCGATAAAACCATATGATATGTATGAGGTGATAAAAAGGGTAGTTGATAACGGTGAATTTCTTGAGGTCCATCAACATTACGCAAAAAATTTGATTGTGGGATTTGCAAGATTGAACGGGAAATCGATTGGTATTGTTGCAAACCAACCGGCTGTTCTTGCTGGTGTCCTTGATTGCGATTCATCGATGAAAGGTGCAAGGTTTGTGAGATTTTGTGATTGCTTTAACATCCCAATATTGACCTTTGTTGATGTTCCTGGATTTTTGCCCGGTACTACCCAAGAATGGGGTGGAGTGATAAAGCATGGTGCAAAATTGTTATACGCTTTCTGTGAAGCGACCGTGCCAAGGGTTACGGTTATAACAAGAAAGGCGTACGGCGGGGCTTATTGTGTTATGAGTTCAAAACATACTCGAGCGGATATAAACTTTGCCTGGCCCAGTGCAGAGATTGCGGGAATGGGTCCTGATGGTGCAGTAAAAATATTATACAGAAAGGAACTAAAAGAAGCAAAGGATCCCAAAACGCTGGAAAAGAAATTGATCGACGAATATACTGAAAAATTTGCCAATCCATTCGTAACTGCATCAAAGGGTTATATCGATGCAATAATCAGACCTTCGGAAACAAGACCGAGGGTGATTGAGGCTTTTGAAATGATTGAGAATAAACGTGATACAAATCCACCATGCAAGCATGGAAACATACCACTTTAAAAAGTTAAAAGGTTTGTGGTTATAAAACTTGGTTGCCCGTATCGTTTTACAGGTTTGGTAGATACAATGAACGCGAGATGATAGTCGATACGGTTGCAAAACCGTATAACTAAATAATAAATAAATTTGATTGGGGAAGAGGATGTTTAAAAAAATACTTATTGCCAATCGGGGTGAAATTGCGGTACGGGTTTTAAGGGCCTGCAGGGAGATGGGTATAAAATCGGTCACAGTCTATTCTGATGCAGACCGGACTGCATTGCATACTCGATACGCCGATGAGGTCTATTATATCGGGCCCTCACCATCTATAGAAAGTTATCTTCGCATAGAAAAGATAATTGATGTAGCAAAGAAAAGCGGTGCTGAGGCAATCCATCCAGGTTACGGATTTCTTTCTGAGAATACTGAATTTGCAAAAGCCTGTGAAGACGCAGGTATTACTTTTATTGGACCGAATTCTAAGGCAATCGAACTTCTCGGCGATAAAATTGCATCAAAAATTACGATGGTCAAGGCAGGCGTGCCGGTGATCCCAGGTAGTGAAGGCGCGGTAAAGGATGAGAGTGAGGCATTTAAGGTTATAGAAAAGATAGGTTTGCCAGTTTTGATAAAAGCAGCAGGTGGGGGTGGTGGAAAAGGTATGCGGGTGGTTCGTGATAAAAAGGAACTTGCTACAGCAATCAGACAGGCATCTGGCGAGGCACAATCAGCATTTGGTAATCCTACGATCTTCATTGAGAAATTCCTTGAACAGCCAAGGCATATTGAGTACCAGATCCTGGCGGATAATTATGGAAATGTTGTGCATTTATGCGAGAGGGAATGCTCAATACAGAGAAGACATCAGAAATTGATTGAAGAATCGCCGTCACCAATCATGACACCGGATTTGAGAGAAAAAATGGGTGAAGCGGCAAAAAAGGCTGTCAGGGCATCAGGATACAATAATGCGGGAACAGTGGAATTTATGGTTGATAAAGACAGAAACTTCTATTTTCTTGAGATGAATACCCGTTTACAGGTGGAACATCCTGTTACTGAACTCGTCACTGGGATTGATATTGTTAAAGAACAATTCAAGATTGCATATGGTGAGAAACTATCATTAAAACAGGAAGATATAAAGCTTAATGGTTCAGCGATTGAGTGTCGAATAACTGCTGAAGACCCGGAGAACAACTTTGCACCATCTACCGGTAAAATTACTGAATTGATTGAGCCTGGTGGTATCGGTGTGAGGCTTGATAGTGGAATATACGAAGGGTTTGAAGTTCCGATATATTATGACCCGTTGATTGCCAAATTACTTGTCTGGGCACCGACCAGAAAAGAGGCGATTGAAAGAATGAAAAGGGCATTGAGGGAATATACTATCCGCGGAATAAAAACTTCAATTCCTTTTCATTTGTTGGTGATGCAAAATCCACAGTTCGTTGCCGGCGAATATGATACAACATTTATTGATAGAATTCTCGGTAAGATTGAATACAAGAAAGAAAATTATGAGATTGCAGCAATCGCTGCATTGATCACAAAAACCCTGCAGGAACAAAAGGCATCGGTTGCAACAAAATCAACAAAACAAACCATCAGCCCCTGGAAACTCGCTGCCCGCCAATCCATGCTGCGTAAAATGTAGCGTCCATATTAAGATGGACGGCTTATTCGTTTTTTATCTCATCTCTCTTGTAGGAGGAGGATCAAAATAAGGGTGAGAGAAAATTGGGTGCAGGGTTTCCTTTAATAACAGTTGATTATCTCAGAACTAGAGGTTAGGATTGTTTCCCGGCGTTCATCGTTGAAATATAATTCTGAAGGCAGGATTACGCAAGAGTAAAGGGTTACAATCACCGTAAAATTAAATATCTACGAATATTTGAGTTCAAATCAAATATTAAGAAGGTCTTTGTAGAAAGAAAAAAGATGTTTCCATTATTTAATATGCAAGTTGTCTGAGCAGGCCGTATTCTGAAGGCGGAAAATACTAAAAAAGGACAGAAAAAATTTTGATTGCCAATGGAATGAGGCAAACTAAATATATTTAATGAATACTTTCCCCAGATTCTGGCATAAACTCACTCCAATACAGTCCATAGTTTTAGGCTTTACACTTTTGGTCTTATTTTTTGCCTTTTTATTTCATCTGCCAGTATCTTCAGCAAAAGGGGAGAAGCAATCACTTATAGATGCTTTTTTCGTTGCTACATCGGGTATCAGCACGACCGGACTTACCCCTGTTGACA
The DNA here is from genome assembly GCA_026416055.1 of Caldifarciminota bacterium. Classification (GTDB taxonomy): domain Bacteria; phylum Hydrothermota; class Tepidihabitantia; order SM23-42; family JAOAFX01; genus JAOAFX01. The sequence goes on along the minus strand of JAOAFX010000013.1, from coordinate 268 downwards.
TAGGAAGTTATTATTCCCTTTTTGGTCAGATTGCGCTTTTGGTGCTTATTCAGATTGGCGGACTTGGATATATGGTTTTCATTCTTTTGATTGCATTCATTTTAGGACATAAGCCAGCCTTATATACCAGAATAGCGTTTCGCGAATCCCTCGCCGGCATTTCTTTGTCGGATATTAAGAAAATGAGTCTTGTTGTTATTACCATTACATTTGTCTTTGAGTTTTTGTGTGCTCTCATATTAGCTATTTACTGGGCACACAAATATCC
>JAOAFX010000139.1:415-657 GCA_026416055.1 Caldifarciminota bacterium | reverse complement strand
TCTGGTGATTCCGACATTCTTGAATGGATAGAGAAGTAAACTTTTTACATCATTGTAGAACGGCTTTGGTTTTTGAGCGAAAACAATATCCCTTATTTTATCTTCATCAAAATTATATTTAATGAGACTTCTAACATATTCATCATATGGTTTGAGACGCAACGCCCGCTTCAAATACAAAAGTGCCTCTTCCTTTTTATTGAGCATAAGACAGATTTCTGCCAGTCTTATTATCAGGTGAA
>JAOAFX010000139.1:0-405 GCA_026416055.1 Caldifarciminota bacterium | reverse complement strand
CTCTTGTAATCAATCTAAAATCTCCAACATCATTAGGAATCTCAATATCACTTAAATAGTTTAATACCCTGTAAAACATATACGCAGATACTTTTTTAAATAAACTTTCACCATTTCTTTTGTTCCTTTTAGCATATACTATGTCATGTCCTTCTTTGTATTTTTCTATTAATTTAATTCCCATTAACAAAATTCCTAAATCTATTTTATCAAAAAACGAGATTTATGTCAACAGTGATTACTTTCCTTGATTGACATCTTCATATATCTTGATATAATCTGATAATACGGTCATTATGAGAGAAAAATCGTGTTATTTACCCAAAATAGCAGTTATTTTAACAATAACATTGTTTGTGAGTTGCAGTAAAAGACTACCTGTGATAGAAATCACCAATCCCAGAG
>JAOAFX010000138.1 GCA_026416055.1 Caldifarciminota bacterium | reverse complement strand
GCAAAGTATGGGAATAATGTGTATGTGGCTTACCGCTCAGGTAATAGCATCGCATGTTTAATCTCCACTGATAACGGATTGAGTTTTACTGGAATGCCTGTGGCAAGTGCCGAATATATCACCAATCCTGCAATTTGTGTGAGTGGCAATGGTACTCCGTATATTGTCTGGGGACAATATGCACAGATAATTACTAAAGGACCTCAAGACCCGGGCTGGCATCTGCAGTATTATGTAAAATGGCGCACGGGCACGGGCTGGAGCGAGCGCTTGCTCTATGACTTTATTGTAGATGATAATCCTTTTAATCCTCCACCCGATACCAATAATTATCTCAGTCCACCTTCAATTACCGTCACAACTGATAGTGGATATGTTGGGTTCAGTTATTATCATTTGGGTGTAAAAGTAAATACGCTGCGCTTCTTGTTATCTAATCCGGCTTATCATAGTACACAGGTTATCGCACCTGCTTTGTCATTGGCGCCAAAATTTACTGCACTTGGTTATGATAAAGGCGGTAGAATATTAGTATCATTCTTACCAGATATTGCTTCACCGCCAAAAATCTACTGGCGGAATATTGGTTCTTCTGCGTGGCGGGAGTTAGAAATTCCTTTGCCCCAGGATTATATATGGCCGGCGGGTTCGCCTTCGCTCTGGGCGGG
>JAOAFX010000137.1 GCA_026416055.1 Caldifarciminota bacterium | reverse complement strand
CCTCGTATTCATCTCTAAAATATTTTAATGTGGTAAGAACAGGATTAGGTGCAGTCTGGCCAAGTCCACATAAACTTGCCATTTTAATTTTTACAGCAAGTTCTTCCAACAATGCCAAATCTCTTTCTCTTCCATTCCCGTCTGTGATACGTTCAAGTATTTCCAGCATACGTTTTGTCCCGATCCTACAGAAAGTACATTTGCCACACGATTCAAGTTGTGTAAAGTTCAGAAAATACTTTGCAAGATCGACCATACAAGTTGTTTCATCAAGAATTATCAGACCACCAGAACCCATAATTGCACCTGTTCTTTTGTCCCTTTACTTTTTTCTGTTCCCATTGAAGCAAATTCCTGCCATCCGTTAAGAATAATCCAGGGAATATTTGCATAGGTTTCTACATTGTTAATGTTAGTTGGTTTACCCCATAGTCCTTTTTGAGCAGGAAAAGGTGGACGTAGTTTTGGAACACCGCGTTTTCCTTCTATTGATTGCATAAGAGCAGTTTCTTCTCCGCATACAAACGCTCCGGCTCCTTCCTTAATTTTTATGTCGAAGCTGAAATTTGAACCAAAAATTTTTTCGCCAAGTAAACATCTGCTCCGGCATTGATTAAGTGCATTTCTCAATCGTTTAATTGCTAACGGGTATTCCGCGCGACAGTAAATAAATCCTTCATC
>JAOAFX010000136.1 GCA_026416055.1 Caldifarciminota bacterium | reverse complement strand
TGCAAATAAATGCAATAATCGTAGGGCAAACCTTTAGGTTTGCATTAAAAAAAAAGCTGGGCTGAAGCCCAGCCTTTTATCATTAATTCACTATCCACCTTGGCACTACCAGCCGTTACCCCGATACGGGTGTAAAATGGTGCTGTGGACTGATCGCTTCTGCTTAAGGAAACCATCAGCACCCAACCGAATAAAATCTGAAGATACTTCATTATATACTCTCCTTCATTTAAGTATTGTTGTATCTATCTGGTCAAACAAATTTGTAAGAATCCAAATTTCGCCTGCGATTTCGCCTGCTGGTTCATTATATGGCTTTGCCATAAAAACAATGTCTCTCCCATTTGGAAACCAATATGGATAGCCCACGTAGCCATTGTATGGAACGAAGGAGTCGGGCAGAGTATCTAATTGGTGTTCTTCAATATTTCGCAGAATAAATTTTAACCCTTCTGGGTGATGTGTGCCAATCACATATTTTTTAAAAACTGGATTTATTTGAGGGAAACTAATGCATGAATCAAAGGAGACAGAATCATTATCAAATAAATCAAAACCGCCTCCACAATTAAAAATTTTTACGAGTTCATTAGTAGAATCACTCAAATTGAGGCGATAAATTTCAGTAGTAACCACTACACCCACAAGTGCAGAATAAAAAACATACGGTCCATTTTGTGAAAACTCTATATCC
>JAOAFX010000135.1 GCA_026416055.1 Caldifarciminota bacterium | reverse complement strand
GTGATATTCTTGCACCATATATGTCAGATATACCATTACGCCAATCTTCCCAAACTATGAAATAACAAGAGTTGGCAAATACAATTGAGGGGAATAATTGATTACCAGCCGCAGGTATATAAACAAAACTCTTGTCAATGAGAAATTCGTTCCAACCATATAGGATATTATTTTGGTCGGTAAGTGTGCACACAAAAATTACTAAACCTGCGAGTGCGAAAAGTTTTTTTCCTTTTAAATACAAATTTTTCTTCACCAATTCCTCCTTTTTTGATTTATTCCATTATCACAATTTTACGGATTATACAATTGTTGTCAAGATTCAATCGTATAAAATAGACACCCTGGGGAAGATGGGAGATTTTCAATGTTTTTTGATGATAGCCAGAGCCTTTTACTCCATTAACCATAGTCTCAATCAACCTGCCTGAAACATCGTATAGAGATAGATTCACCATTGACCTTTCAGGCAGGACATAATGGATTGTAAGTTTGTCATAGGCAGGATTGGGATAAATTTCTAAATTCGGATGGTAGATGTTGTTTGCTATCTGGTCTGGTGGATTAGTAGGTTCTTCAATCCCGGTGGGGCGTTTGATGTAGAATACTGGTGAAGATGTGGAATCATATCTGCCCTGACCTTTTACCACAAGCCAGAACCTATTTGCGAAATTGCTTGGAGTATCAGGCACAACCCAA
>JAOAFX010000134.1 GCA_026416055.1 Caldifarciminota bacterium | reverse complement strand
GCAATATACCTTCCATCTGGTGACCATGCCGGCTCCTTATCGCAATTTCTATGTGTAGGTGCGGGCTCACAACTAATTGAGATTATCAAAGATAAAGCGACTCCTATAACAATACGAATACCGGGGAAAAAAATGAAGCACCACTTAGCCCTTACTTTTTGCTCACCCATTTTTTAAAACCTTCCTGACCAAAACAAAGGCTTAATGACACTACAACAAAGCCAAATATAAGATAGATAACTTTAACCATTCTATCCCCTTTTAACTATATTCAATTATAATCATGTATCTTTTTTGTCAAGTCCCAAAATGCACCACTTCCAGATGCTGAATTTTCCAGCATCTGCACGATTTTTAATACCACAAGCCTTTACCACTTTTTATCCCCATTTTCAAAAATTATTAAAAAGGCAAAAATCAACACTTTTCTGCCTGCCTCAAAAATGTTGACTTTTGAGCATTCTTCCCATATTGCATAGTGAATCACCTTCGCTCCTAATTTTCAAAAATTGATAGAAAAAGCATTTTAAAAACCACACACCTTACTTTCAGAAGTTAACATCTTTAAGTGGGTTGAAAAAACGAACAAACGAACGCCTGCCCCCCAATTGTTCCCTATTTCTACAAAGACTGTCCATGAGTACATTGCCAAGGCTATCATAATGTTCTACCATGAAAGGAAATTTAACGAGCACTTTTAGCTGATAACCTGCCTCTGATTGGTG
>JAOAFX010000133.1 GCA_026416055.1 Caldifarciminota bacterium | reverse complement strand
CCCCCAATCCTTCAGGCGGTGATGCAAAACTTTCATATACCCTCAAAAATGCTGGTAATGTTAGGATAACCCTTTATGAAGCAAATGGTAGGTTGATGGATGAAATAGTCAATGAGACAAAACCGGCGGGAACCTACACGCTGAATCTTAACAATCAAGAATTGCCCAACGGTATCTACTTTGTGCGCGTGGAAACGCCAGAAGGTAGTGCAACGAAGACAATGACGATAGTGCGGTAACAATTCAATAGGAACGGCTTTCCCATTTTGCTGAGTAAAATGGGAAAGGCTAAACGCGAAAATAAAGAAGGGGATGGCTTTGCCATCCCCTTCTTATTATAGAGAAAATATTTAAGCAAACCTGAAGGTTTGCCCTACATTTTTAGCCTGAAATAATTATCCAAATGTTTTCAAAAGTTCATCTATTATCCAGTCCGATTTTATCCCTTCTGCTTCAGCAGCAAAATTTGTTATTATCCTATGCCTTAAAACCGGATGGCAGACATAGCGAACATCATCAAGATTGGGTGAAAATCTACCATCGATTGCTGCCCTTGCCTTGGCACCAAGGATAAGATACTGGGAAGCCCTTGGACCTGCACCCCAGGCAACATACCTTTTAACATTTTCTGGTGCGCGGTCGTTTTCGGGTCTGGTCATTTCAACGAGTTTCAAGGTTCTTTCGATTACTTCATCACTCACTGGCATGCGTCGGATGATTCTCTGTAAGGATATAAAATCATCAGAGC
>JAOAFX010000132.1 GCA_026416055.1 Caldifarciminota bacterium | reverse complement strand
TCCTTATCCAACATAATAAGCGTCCTGCACCGTTTGTAACATCATTAGACTCCATTTTCTCTCAAATCTCTTTGCAAACTCAGGGCACGATTAAGGTCTTCATTTGTAATGTAGCCGAGTTCAATCATTATCTCACCCAGTCGTTTATTCTGGCCGCTGTACTTATTCATCTGCACCCATCGTGCCTCAAAGACTTCTTTATGCATTATCACTCCTAATGTTATGAGAATATCCCCGAGAAATTTTCTATAAGTATTATTCATTCCGTCCTTATAACTAACTTCTCAACCAAAACCCATTAGCCATTTTTACCTTATCTTCACCACCCTTACTGGTGGTAAACTTTTATCCTCAGGCACGATAAAATAGACTCCAGCAGGTAATTCGCGGCCAGAGTTGTCATCACCGAACCAGACGATGCTGGCCTGCTCAGTTCTGCGTAGCAGTGACGGGGATTCAAGATTCAAGATACAAGATGCTGGATTGAAAGATTTAACAAACCTGCCTGTAGCATCGTATATCTCGATTCCGGCTGTTGTTTTTTCTGTCTTGTATCCTGTATCCTGTATCCTGTATCTAATGTTTAATTTACTCCTGAATGGATTCGGATAAGCCCACAATCTCTGATTATGAATATCTACATTTAGATTCTTCTCTTCTTTTTCTTCTGCTATCCACACCGACCCACCGTTTGTCGTCTTCCGAATCATACCGCAATATCCAGCTACAAAACCAACCTGGCTATTTATAAATCGCACCACCGCTGGTGTATGTTGAGTCTGGAGGTTGATTGGTGTCCAGGTTGTGGCGACTTTGGCATACTTTCGGCCATACAGATAGCTCTTTCGGAAATGAAGATCGAACAACACAGGGTCGTAGTGTTCTCAGGCATAGGATGTTCAGGTAAAACACCTGTCTCTTATA
>JAOAFX010000131.1 GCA_026416055.1 Caldifarciminota bacterium | reverse complement strand
AGTTTGACCAATATTCTGGATATTAAAAAAACTGAAGAGGGACTTGTGATTGGCAAATTGATAGATGAAGACAATCTACCGGATCAGGAAGGTTTGAATAAAATCAAAGAGTATACATTGGGTAAAGAGATATATTGCAATAAATTGATTTCCGAGGATGCTAAAACGACTCTGATAATCTGTCGCATAACTGGAGACAAATCAAAGATTGCAAAAGCAATTGAAAAGGTTACAAAAGAAGCAAATCTCAAGAATTTGAAAACCTATTTCGCAGGTCTACCATTTCAATTAAATGCAGTAAACGATATGATAATCAGGGATATAAAAATCCTTCTGCCATTCGTAGCCCTGATTATTTTAATTGTTCTTTATCTCAGTTTTGGTTCAATCATTTATGTTGTTATGCCACTTTTATCGGTTGGTTTGAGTGCACTCTGGACGATAGGATTTATGGCACTGCTGAGGGTTCCACTTACCATCATCACCAATATAATACCGGCAATACTCATGGCTGTTGGTAGTGCCTATGCAATCCATGTGATTTGTAAATTTATGGAAAAAAATAATGTAATGGATAATCGCGCCAAAACAATAGATTCTTTATCAAAGGTAATCACTCCTGTATTCCTTGCCGCACTTACAACAATCATCGGATTCATATCATTTATATTTGGTTCCTATCTAATAATGATTCAGCAATTTGGCATTTTCACTTCGTCTGGAATCGCTATGGCATTTTTGTTAAGCGTCACTTTAATACCAGCACTACTGGGAAGTATTAAAAATTTAAAGCCGAATCAGAGACAGAATTTAGAAATCTTAAATAAGATAATGGAACGCATCGGATACTGGGTCTTTCATCACAAAGACATCATCTGGATTACTGGAACCATCATCGGCATCTGTTTTTTGTTGGGTATTCCCTTTATAAAAACAAAAGTGGATTTTCTCGATTATTTTAAAGAAAATAGTTCTATCAGGATTACCGAGAAAATAATGGAGCAAAGCTTTGGTGGTTCAGTCCCTATACAGATTCTTGTCAGGGGTGATTTACAAAAGCCAGAAGTCCTCAATGCAATGAAAGAATTGCATAATTTTCTTGATACGCTGAAAGGTGTGTATCATCCGCAGTCCATAGTCAATTTAATTGAAGAAATGAATGATGCTATGGGTGAAGGTAAGAATATCCCTGATACGAAAGAAAAAATCAGTAATTTGTATTTTTTACTGGAAGGAGAAGAGACCCTTGAGCAACTTATTAACGAAGACAAGACCGAAGGCATTATCCAGGCAATGACGCCGGGTGCTTATAATGAAGAAAGTGAAGTGTTGATTAAAAAAATCCAAGATTATATAAGGTCAAAGAATAATCACCTTTATAAGTTTGAATTAACCGGTTCGGCAGTTGTTTATCAGCATCTCAATCAGAGTCTATTGAGAAGCCAGTTTCTCAGTCTTTTTATTGCAATCATTGCTATATTTTTCTGTCTCTTTTTCCTCACCCGTTCTCTTCTGGAAAGCATTTTAGGGCTCGTTCCAATCTTACTGGGTTTATCTGTCCTCTTTGGAATTATGGGTTTGTTAAAGATTCCTCTTGATGTTGCCACAGTTCTTATTGGTAGCATCTGCGTAGGAATCGGTATCGATTACTCAATCCATTTTCTAAACCGTTATTCTTACGAACGCAAAACGAGTGACCCAGAAAAGGCTTTACTC
>JAOAFX010000130.1 GCA_026416055.1 Caldifarciminota bacterium | reverse complement strand
CGCCTTATGCAATCCTTTATTCATCAAGGTATTGATTTTGAGGCAGTATTTAGACTCCATACAGAAAGATTGAAAAATAAACAATCCAGGGTATCGAGTCCAATTTTTCTCTTTGAAAGGAGGTGATCCAGCCGCACATCTTTTGCGACTACCTTGCTACAAATCAGCACAGCCATCGCTGAATAATATCTCATTTTGCTAATCAGCCCTGCCTGTGTGTTTGGCGTCGTGCTGATACATAGGCCAGCCAGCTGATGCCGGTGGATACCTTGATTCAAGTGAAAAGATATAACCCAATCCATATGCAATCATAGCACCGGCAGCATAAATCGTTCCGTCATTTGCAATGACAACACACTCTTTGCCCCATAGAACATTTCGACTTCTCGCACTGGGAATAATTTCGGTGGTTACTTGATAAACTTCAAAAGTAGATTCTAATCCAATATTGCCCGGGACCGTACCTGGAATAATTATGTAATTATTCTGTGTTATAGTCGGGTATTTACCCCAGCCTCTTGTTGAAGACTTAATAACTGATCCGCTTGGCGAGATTACATAAAGAATGTTTCCGCTACTAATGTAGATAACACCATCAGGGCCTACAACCGGTCCTAATTCCGGTGATAAATCCTGAATAACACAGAACCACTTGACTGCACCTGCAGGTTTAATGGCGTATAATCCAGCATTTGTAATAGCGAAAATAGTTGTGTCTTCGGCTATTGCCTTTGGATAACAATAATCAGAAGACAATCGTAGCCGCCATACAAGTCCACCATCAGACGCAATTGCATAAATATAGCCATTGTCAGTGCCAAAAAAAATAATGCCACCTTGACTAATTATCGGAGGAACACGAATACAACCCAAACTTTTATAAAACCAATTAAGGCTACCATCGGGATTCAAAGCATATAAGCAGGAGTCATCTGTTCCAAAATAGATTGTCCCGTTGCCACCGATAGCTCCTGCAGTAGGAATACCACCAAACACGGGAGTGTATATCCATTTCATTGTGCCATCCGGATTCAAAGCAATGTAATCGTCTCCTGCAATATAAATTGAACCATCATTTCCAATTGAAGGACTTGATATTTTGGAGCAACTCGCGGTATAAGACCACATCTGAGAGCCACTCGGATGTAAGGCAACCAGCACATTATTGAGTGCAAAATATATTGTCCCATCATCTCCAATTGCAGGCACTCCTATAGACGGAATATTACCGGGTTCATATGAAAATTCCCATTTCTGAGGAATTTCAATGAGTATGATAGTGCTGCATGGTTCTGACCATTGAGATGTGTCTCCGTTTATATCCTGCGCAAGTGCTGAGATTTGGTAAACACCAGCTGATGCATATTTATGAGTAAATTGAATTGTTTCACCAGAAGCACGGTAAACACTCCACCTTGCAAAATTACTATCACCCCAGTTAACCATATATCTTACTGAATCTCCATCGGGGTCAGTAGTCGTAATCAAAAATGTATCCTCCTCACTCACAAAACTTTCACTAGGTTCGAAAACGTCTGGTGCTTCAGGGTTATGATTCTCCTGACACACAATAACAATGAAGATTAGAGCAATTATATAAATCCTACAAATTTCTCTCATTAAATCCTCCATCCTAATGTGCATTTAGGTAAACAATTCTATTGGAGTGTCGGTGTTCATGACTTTCGATCTCCACAAAGTAAATTCCGGTTGCTAAATGATTTGGATTTATCATAACTTCGTTCATTCCGATTCTTGTTGTTATGTCATCGTTGTTATACACCAACCTGCCACAGAACTTCAGAATCACAATTTCTGTATGGAGGGCAAATTTTCTTTAGCAAAAAGCGAGTAGCGGAAAGCAGATAGCCGCCTTATGCAATCCTTTATTCATCAAGGTATTGATTTTGAGGCAGTATTTAGACTCCATACAGAAAGATTGAAAAA
>JAOAFX010000012.1 GCA_026416055.1 Caldifarciminota bacterium | reverse complement strand
GTTCTGGATAGTTCCAGGTTCCACAGAGTTGAAAATTTTTAGTGACCCGGTGGAATTGCAGCGCCTTGAGCATTTTTCCCCCGGACAATAAAAATCCAGAATGTAACTGATATACCAAGGATGATGCTACCAAAAATTATAAATAGATACTTCTTGGTGAGGAACGATGAAAGTGAACCGACGAGCATAGCACCGATGACGAAGGTGAGATTCAAAAGCCAGTCGCGGAAGGAGAATATCTTGCCCCTCATCTCTTCATCTGCATACTGGTGGATCAAAGTATCCTGACCTATGAAGATTGGGGATGCGGCGATGCCGACCACTAAAGCGGTGATAACGAATTGATAAAATTTACTTATCAGAGGAAAAGAGAATAATCCGAAGCCAATGAGAATGAAACAATAAATGATAAATATCCTGAGATCGAGATAATGGCCTATGGTACCCGCAAGATAAGCACCCAGCAAAAGACCGATGGCACCAACTGCAGCGAGAATTCCTACTCCTCTTGTTCCCCACTCCATATCCTGCTGGATGGTGGGAATGGCGAGAACATAAACCACGCTTCCGGCGATGATCATCAAAAAAATCGTGGCCATCGCAAATCCAAGGTTTTTAGTTTTAAAAATGTGTTTCAGGGCAATTCCAATCTCTTTAATAATCTTTATCAATCCATCCTTGAGCATCAACAAAAGGTTTCTGGGTTTAAGATGGGTTTCCTCTTTTATTTTTTCTTTTAAATTTACCCTCATGATATAAAGCATGAATGCAGAAATTCCGAAGGTAATGCCATCAATGATGAATGCCACAATCCAGCCAGCAATACCAAATACATTTTTCCACATGGGCCAGTCAATGATTAAACCACCTGTAGCCATGCCCAGGAATGTTGCGCCCCTTCCTATAAGATTGAGTATAGAATTGGCTGTGAGCAATCTCTTTTTTGAGACAAGATTGGGAATTATTGCGCTCCGTGCAGTATTGAAAAATAAGGCAAGAAGAAACATAAAAAAGACGATGGCAAATACCGGATATATATTTTTAGTATAAATAAAGACAACGGGCAAAGAAAATGCACAAACCATCCTCATAGTATCACATACTACCATCACTTTCTTCTTGTGCCAGCGGTCAACAAGGACTCCAGCAATCGGTCCGAATAACAATACAGGCAGGGTAATGAAGAGGGCAAGTTGAGAAAGCAAGAAAGGAGTTCGTTCTTTAGGAAAGAGTCCAATCAGGGCAATTAAGGCAATGTAGTCAAGCTTATCACCAAACTGGCTGATAGTCTGGGAAAAGACAAATATTGAAAAGTCCCTAATTTTTAAGATGTTCCAGAATCTAACCCTGACGATGGCACACCTCTTGGTAAAAATCGATTACCTGTTTTGCAACAATCTTCCAGTCGTATCTTTTTGCCTTCTCCCTTCCTGCCAAACCCATTTTTTTCATCAACTCTGGTCTTTTTAATAGATATACAATCTTTTCGGCAAGGGCATTAGAATTCATTGGTTCAAAAAACAGTCCTTCAACACCATCGGTTAGGATAGTTCGGTATCCAGGGATATCTGAGGCGATTATCGGTTTACCACTTGCCATCGCTTCAAGCAGGACAATCCCGAAGCTCTCGGCACCGGTTGCAGGTGAGCAATAAATGTCACAGGATGCATAATATCTTGGTAAGTCTTCGGGTCTCACATATCCAACAAATATTACATTTTCTTTTATATGCTCTTCAATATAGCGCCGGTAATAGTGTTCCAGAAATCCTTCACCCACAACGATCAATTTTGCTGAAGGAAAGACTTTAACGACTTCAGGAAAAGCCATCAAAAGATATTTCAAACCCTTACGTGGTTCGAACCGGCCGACGAAAAGGATTTTGGGTGAATATTTTTTGAATTCCTCTATTTCAGGTATATCTGGCCTGAATCTTTCAGAATCGATGCCATTGGGAATGATACGGCATTCACCGATTTGGAAATAACGTTTTACACAATCCCGGGCAACAGTAGAGACAGCAATCATGCCATCAATCCGCCGGAAATACTGTTCAAGAACCGGTTCCCACAGCACATAACCAAAACTTTCTTCATAAGCCGAGTGGAAGGTGACGAAATTTTTAGCATTTGAATATTTCAAAGCAAGATACGGAAGAGTCGGTGCAATCGCACCATGGATGTGTATCACATCAAATTTTTCTGTCTCAAGAAAATGGCGCACCTGCCAGGGCAGGGTAAGACCAAAACTCATAACTGAAAATGAGCGATTTTTTGGAAATTTTATTGCCCGTCCCATCCGGATGATACTCTCATCAACATAGGGATAGTTTCTTCCATAGGATGGTGCAAGAATTTTTGCATTATGCCCTACTAAATTAAAATTTTTCCAGAGATTGAAGATGTGTTCAGAGATACCACCGGTATGTGGATAGAATATATCAGATACGAGCAGAATTTTCATTCAATCCCTCCGGTATGTCCAAAGCCACCGGTATTCCTTCTGGTTTTACTGAGCCGCCTTACATTTTTGAAGATTGCTCTCAATACCGGAGCAAAGACGAGTTGTGCAATTCGGTCACCTTTTTTTATTTTTACATCTTTTTTACCAAAATTGAAAAGGATTACTTTTATTTCTCCCCGATAATCGGCATCAATCGTACCCGGTGCGTTCAAAATGCCGATTCCATATTTTGCCGCAAGTCCACTCCTCGGTCTTACCTGTGCCTCATAGCCTTCAGGTATCTCAATGCAAATGCCGGTGGGAATTATGCGAAATTCGCCGGGTTTCAACACTATAGGTCTTTCAATATTAGCATAAAGGTCACAACCTGAAGCATTCGGGGTCTGGTATTCGGGAATGAATATACCATTTATTTTAATTTTTATTTCTCTTTTCATTCTGCATTTATTGGAATTTCTGGATTTCAAATGCATAGGCATTTTCGACTTCATTCTATCCATTCCGGATGGAAGACAAACCACTGGTCAGGATATTTTCTTATAGTTCGTTCGAAACAATCAATCATATATCTATAAAATTTCTTTTCATCCTCAAATATCTGTGCCGGTTCAACGAAACCAACGTATCTTTTTTTGCCTTCAGACAAGACCATATATCCAAAGACCACGGGAATTTTTCTTTTTACTACTATTTCTCCTAAATTTGCAGGAAATCTCCTTTGACCTGAAAAGAATTTTAACTTTTCTCCTTTTCCGGTAAGGTCGCGGTCAGCAAGCACTGCCAGGATACGGTTGTTCTTTATCGTATCGAGCAATGCAGCAGCAGAACGGGAAAGGGGATATGTTTTTAAACCTGTAGCTTCGCGATGTTTTGTGTATAAGCGGAACATCTCCGGTTCAGTCTCTTCAACCAGAGCATTCATTGGGTAGCCACAGGCAGCAAGATAACTTCCCGCATAGTCCCAGTTACCGATATGGAGGGTTAGAAGGATACATCCTTTTTTTGAAGTAAGTGCCTGGTCAAGGTATTCCACCCCAAAGGCTAAAACATCATTAATTACATCCGATTTTCTTAAGTAGCCAATTCTAAAAAAGTCAACCATACACCGGGCAAATTTTTCAAAAGTCTTCCGGCAGAGGTAGTTGTGGGCGCTCTTATCCGGCACGATATAATAAAGATTTCTGAGAATATAGCCTCGCTTCTTTTTTAAGAAAAAGCAGCATAATCCTCCGATAAATCGGGCAATGGAGTCAGAGACCTTCAGCGGCATTATTCTGGCCAGGAAAACACCACATTTCTGGAGTTTAACTACAATATTCACATCGACTGGTTATCGTCTAATCTCTGTATTTTTTAAGAGCAACGTCGAGAGCCTTTATCGCCTTTTTGATGTCTTCTTCTTTCAATACATAGGCGATTCGTATCTGGTCTTTGCCCTTTTTTAATGTCGAATAAAATCCATTTGCCGGCGCAAGCATCACCGTAGAATTCTCATAACTGAAATCAGTCAATAGCCACTGGCAGAAATTGTCAGCATTCTTTACAGGCAGGCTCAGGACTGTATAGAATGCACCTTCTGGTTTGTGCCCGTATACATCAGGAATTTCCTTCAGACAATCAAATAACACATTCCTCCGGTGCTCATATTCCTTTATCATCGGGGTTATGTATTTATCTATATACTTATAAGCGGCGACTGCACCTATCTGTTCCAGTGTTGGTGGACATAATCGTGCCTGGCAGAATCTTATCAATGCATCCATAATTTTTTTATTCCGGCTTATTATACAACCGACTCGGGCGCCACAGGCTGAAAATCGTTTTGAAATTGAATCCATCAATATCACCCGGTCTTCAATTTCAGGTAGAGATAGGGCACTTATGTGTTCTTTCCCATCATAAATGAATTCGCGATAAACTTCATCGGAGAGGAGGTAGAGATTGTATCTTTTGCATAAGCGCTGTAGAATAAACATCTCTTCTTCAGTAAGGACTGTTCCTGTTGGATTATTGGGTGTATTTATCAAAATTGCCCTGGTCCGACTTGTGATTTTCTTTTTAATCTCTGATTCTGGTGGCAGATGGAATCCATTCTCTATTTTGGTTTCAATTGCGACAAGCTTTATATTGGCCATAACTGCAAAGCCGTTATAATTTGTATAATATGGCTCAAATACGATGATTTCATCATCAGGATCACAAACTGTCATCATGGCAAAGATTATTGCTTCACTACCACCGATAGTTATCCAGATATTATCAAGGTGAAGATCAAAACCTAAATTGCGATAGTAATCAAGGACAGCGAGACGCAGTTCAAGTATCCCGCCTGAAGGACCATAACCGAGCACTTTTTCTCTGTAATTGGCAATGGCTTCAAAGATTTCCACCGGAGTTTCAATATCAGGTTGTCCGATATTGAGATGATATACTTTTATCCCTTTTTTCTTTGCTTCATCAGCAAAGGCGGATAATTTTCTAATCGGCGAATAGGGCATCTGCTCGGCTCTTGCCGAAAGAACAATGCCGGTTTTTTTGCTTTTTGTTCTTACCATAAAAAATTATATCCAGAAGACGATAAAAGTCAATCACAACGATAGTAGAATTTCAGTAGCCTTTAGGGAGGAGCAGGATTTCTAATTAAGAAGTTCAATCCGGGTCGGTTATCTTCCTTTTGTTCTTACCATCTATTTCCATAATCCATAAAACCATTCCATCATTAATCTCATCATAACCTGAATATACAATCTCTTTTCCATCCGGTGACCAGCGGGGCTCAATTCCCTGTGTCAATATTTTTTGTTCCTGTCCGAGTGTATCAATTAGATAAATAAATGAATATCTATCGCTTTCCCCTACTATATATTCATCACAATAAATTATTTTTGAACCATCAGGTGAGAACCTTGGTCCTTGAATTGATTTATCTTCAAGAATGGTTTTGATTATATTTCCATTTGTATCAGCAATGTATAAATTCGGCTTCCGATAGAACAAAAATCTATCGCCAGCAGGATGCCAGTCCGGGAAAACTCCTTCAACAAGAAATTTCCTATAGCTGCCATTTGTATCAGTAAGATATATACCAGAAGTAGGAAGCCTATTTGAATCCGAAAGGATGCTACAATAAAGAATCCTTGAACCATCAGAAGAAATAACTGGGTAGGATGATAGGGTATCTATTAATATCCTTCTAATTCTTTCAGTCTTCACATCAACTTTATAAATACCTTCATAAACTACCCACCTACTATCCTTTGTCCAGTCAAGTTCGGAAAAAGTATGGACTAAAACTTTTTCCTTTCCCGTATTCAGTTCTAATAATTTAATTCCTGCATCACTAAAGATTGAATTATTGTTCTCGTACGGGTTGAGTGTATCAAGGGCGACTTTTTTAACCATCCTGCAGAATGCAATATACTGTCCATCCGGTGACCAGGCAGGCAGGGTATCATACCGGATTGAAGACTCGGATTTATGACAGTAGCAGACCAGATTCAGGAAAAAGCATAAGAAGTATAAAAATTTTGATTTCATTATATGAGTCTTCTGATTAAGCATCCAGCAGACCTTTAAAACCTCAATCTCAGCCCGAGGAGTGGTAATCGCGGCATCATATAAAAAGCCTTCCGCATTGTCCAGTCATTGTTGTAGAGGTAACCCTGAATATTACGCTGATTGGTGAGATTTAAAATTGCGATATAAAATTCCCCGGAAAATCCCCAGAGGTAAAACTGTCGTTGCATCTCTATATCAATCCGCTGGTAGGCAGGTAGCTTTGCCCTTTCTGGTGCGTAAACCGGCATCCATCTTTCATTCTGCCATTTTCTGCCAATGACCTCATAATAATAATTTCCAGTGGCGAGATTAACCCTTAAACTTACACCGAGGGATTTAGTTATCTTACGGTAAATTAGAAAATTAAATTTGTGTTCACCATAATTTTCTTCAGGATTTTCAGTATCATAAGGTGAGGGGCGGTTTGATGACAAAAACCCGTAGGAAATCCAGTAGAAATTGCCGCTATTCTGGTATTTTTTAACAAACAATTCAAATCCTGAAGCAAAGCCAGTTCCCCTGTTATCAAACCAGGCAGTGCCCATTTTAACAAGGTTATGATATATTTTTTGGTAATACTCCAACTTCGCCGCATAATGTTCCTTAAAAAAATATTCCAGCCCAAGATTCAAAACCTTGGCATAGATTGGTTCTGGCTTCTGTAATTCATACTCAAAGGGTGGAGTCTGGAAGTGATGACCATAACCAGCATAAAGTCGGGGATTTCGTTCATAAATAAATCCAATCCGTGGCGAAAAATATGGATTTTTAATTAAAGGAGACCAGTCAATCCTTTGACCGAGTTCGCAAAGCAATGGCTTGAGGGTATAAAACCGCTCAGAAAAGTATATAAACTTATAATTGTCAGATGTGTCAACCTCCAGCGAATAATCAAACAATTTTAATCCGTATAATAAATCTTCAATCTTCTGCCCCTGATGTAAGAATTTAAATTTTCCGTAGCCTCCACCCGCTTCAAACCTCAAAATTTTAAAATCAGATTGTGTGGCACAATTTAAGCAATATTTCTTTTTCACTATTTTTTCGTTTGTTCGCGCATTTTCAAACTGGGGTATTGCACCATAAAGTTCGCGGTTCATATCACTGTAAAAGGTTGAAATTGAAATCGTTGTATTGTTGGTAATCCCCCAGTTCCAGTCAGTACCCAGAGCGTTTTGCGAACCGTCAAGTTTAAGTTCCAGTGTCTCTTCAGTGAAAGAACTCACAATATTCATTCCTTCACTGCTCTTTAAACCCGAAATGCTGAATTCGCCAAATGGTGAACTTATCAGAATTCTACCCTGATGATCAACATAAAAAGGCAAAAGCACATCTTTCACAATTCCGATATTCTTCAGCAGAACATCCAGATAATTCCTTTTTGAAGAAAATACAAATGAGAAATAATCATTAACCGGACAGATATAAAGATATTTTGCTTCTAATAAATCAATTCCCAGGCTTCCACTGATTGCTCCTTCTGGTTTCTTTGATTTAATGCTCAAAACCGAAGAGATTGCATCGCCATACCGTGCCGGTAATACACCATCATAAAGTTCGAATTCCTTGATTAAATCCGTATTGAAGGCAGAGCCAATACCGAAATAATGATAGGGTGCGATGATTTCAAGATTATCATTATAAACAAGGTTTTCATATAACTCACCACCCCGGACATAGATTAATCCGAGATAGTCAGAAGGAGTGCTTACACCGGGCAGGGTCTGGATTGCCCGGAAAACATCTTTTATTGCACCCGGAATTATCTGAATCTCATCACCGGATGAAATCTGAATTCTGCTATCAAATGGTTTTTTTTCAATTACCTTTACAGGCTCAAGCGGGATTGGTATAATCTGCAGGCCGATGCTGATTGAGAAATGCTCAAAATTTTTTAAATCAACACTGACTGTATCTTCTTTAAATCCAATATGGCTGGCGATGATGGTATAATTATCCGGTCTCAAATCTTCAATTAGAAATTTCCCTGTTGAATCACAGACAAATGTCCGGTCTAATTCTAACAGGTAAATATGCGCCGGGAGTGGCTCACTGGTATCTATATTAAAGACTCTGCCAGAAATTGAAACAGCAAAAAGACAATATAGAAAAAGGTTCATTCTGGTATTTCTTTTATCTCAATGATATTCAACTGAGGCGATAAAACATAAATATAATTTTTATCAATCGCTCCGTATGTAAAATTTCCCTGGAGGTTTATCATCTCACTGACACACGGTGCTTCAGGATATGTGAGATTGAGAAGATAAACTATACCCGCACTTAGGATGAGCCCGCTTTTTTCTTTGATAAAAAGATAATTGTTAGAAGTGGGAAATGACAGAGCAGAAACAGCATAAAGGTTATTCTCTCGCTTCCATTCATAAATAAAAAGCAAATTGCCTTCAGATAAGAAATAAATATAGTTATCACTTTCTGTAAACATTATTACGGGCGATAATATGTCCTTGCAGGAGTGCGTAACTATTCTGGGCGCATTTTTGTCTGCTATGTTTAAAATCAAAAAATCAGCCGCCATATCCGGGGATTGGCTTTCTAAAAGAAAAAATGCAAAATCTCCATCCACTTCAAAATCCTGGATTTTTTTGGCAAATTTGAATTCGCTTAATTTTCTGGGTTCTTTTTTATCAATAATATCAATAATATAGAAGATGCTGTCACCGATTAAGAAAGCATAATTACTGAAAGTTTCAATATATCGTACACTATCAGGTAGTTCCAGTTTGCCGTATAAAAAAGGAGTTTCACCCTGGAAGTTTATTATTTCTAAGCCGAACGAAGGTATTGCCAGAAACCCATAATCATTTTCAACGGTAAAATCATTGATCAATCCGTTTCGCCTGTAGCGACAGAGAAAACGGCACGAATCAATGGCAATAGTATATTTTTCTATTTCTGAAGCATAATAATAATATCTCTTAAGGAAATAACCGGTTCGGTTGACAAACACAAATTTAACAGCCCAAATTGGGTAAGTCCCAATCCACTGGAGATAAATTCCATTCGCATCTTCATAGGG
>JAOAFX010000129.1 GCA_026416055.1 Caldifarciminota bacterium | reverse complement strand
AACCAGGAGCGTATGCAATGAAAGCGTAATTTTGGTGGATTATCATATCATTACTATGAGGTGGAATTGAAAGGGCACCAACCACCGGAAACCGCACTTTAAATTTATTCACTTTAGACCACTCTCCCCAATCAGTTTCAAGATAACGTGCCCGAACCCGCCAGTAATAAATTGAATCACAGAAGAGTTTAGAAGGAAGATAAATTTTATAATCGGTTATCATTGAGAGAAAAAGTGCCGAGAAGAAGTTAGAATCAGTGCTGATTTGTATTTCATAAATAATGTCACTTCCATAAAATGGATTCAAAGTATCTTCTTTCAAATCCCATTGAAAAAAAGGTGGATTGTCCGGTGATACAAAGTTATCTTCAGGGTGTTGTAATTCAGGTGCTGGTGGCAAATTTATCGGGTCATAGGGATTTAGAAATTTCTTGTGTTCACATCCAAGGCTCAATACCATTAATACAACAATCTTTTTAAAAAGAGACATACCTTTCCTTTTTTATAATAAAATCCCGTTTCAAGTTTCTTTTTTTCTTTAAGAAGAAAGATAGTACTCAGGGAAAAATTCACCACCGATAGCCCGAATGATATATCTCTGACCTTTTCATAAAATTGTGTCATATTGCGATAATGGATACAGTCATCAGGCAGGGTTGCATTTTGATATTTATCATAAAAATGCTCAACCTCTATATCCGCAACAATCGCCATGATGCTGAAAGTAAAACCGGTAATGGCAAACAATTTTGATTTACTCGCCTCTCCTTCATTAAACAGTAAAATGAGTAAACCAACGGTGTAGAACATTTTAGACATACTTTTTTAGTTTAATCTAAATTTTTTAAAAGTCAAGCAGTTAAAAGGACGCCCATAAATGGAAACCTTAAGAGTCAAATTTTTGCATTTGGTAAGGTTTGTCTACATTATTTGAATTTCGTCCGACTGAAGTCGGACGCTACAGTTGATCGATTGATGGGTGTTAGATATCCTCGCTCTGCAAACGGAAGGTTGTGACTAGCGCTACAAGATGTTTACATAAAAACTATTGACTTTTTAATTAGAGTTTATATATTTAAGTAAGAAGGAGACTGGGTGATTTCAGGACTGATATTCAGCTCATTTTTCTATTTTCCTCAAGAGCAGATTGATAAAATTTTTTCCAGAATAAATAGTTTATCAATCACTTCTGATTCTATTTTATCTCCAGTTGAGGCACTATTTAAAATGTTCACCCGGAGACCCCTGGTGTTGAAAAAAGATAAATCTGAACTGGAAATCACCGCTGATATTATCATTGGTGATACTCATAATGAGACGCTTTCTGTCTCGGGATATTTTTATAATTCAGGGAATATCATCATTGTCAATGATGGTGTTCTGAGGCTGAGAAATACTGGTTCTAATCTGGATGGGAATATTTGTGTTTTTTAAAATTTTTAAAGGAGGAAAAATGTTATTGAGTTGTTTTCTCGTCTTAAATTTTTTAATTGCTCAGGAAATGATTGTCCGGGTATATGTTCCGACCTGGCAGGAACTCCGCAAAATCCATGGAGAACCACTGGAGATTGCGGCAGGAAGATATGGTGAATGGTATGACTTAGTCGTTAATCGTGAGGGACTGGACAGGGTCATTGCCTCGGGGTTGCCTTATGAAGTAACGATTTACAGCCTGGAACTTGAAAAAGAGAAGGTCAGGGGTGATTATCTGAATTATCAACAGATTGTTGATTCCCTGCGCCGTTTTGCCCAGAATTATCCTTCACTTTGCAAAATGGATTCTTTGCCGCTGAGAACCTATGAAGGTAGATGGATATACGGCGTAAAGATTTCAGACAATGTTTACCTTGACGAGTTTGAGCCGAATTTCTCAATAGATGGCTGCCACCACTCAAGGGAATGGGCGACACCCCAGGCGGTACTATTCTTTGCTGATTCCATGCTTCGTTCTTATAATATCGTTCCGGAGATAACAGAGATAATAAATACAACTCAGATTTATTGCTTTCCCGTGATTAATGTTGATGGCTATGTATATGACTGGCAGTATTATCAGGGTGGCTGGCGAAAAAACCGGGAGCCGTTTGGTGGTTCAATCGGCACCGATTGTAACCGTAATTATTCAGGTGCATGTAATGGCGAGATTGACGGCTACTGGGGTGCGGCTGAT
>JAOAFX010000128.1 GCA_026416055.1 Caldifarciminota bacterium | reverse complement strand
GATTGGGCGGAGTGGATTGTTATCAGCATAGGCAAGACAAAAGACAATAACAGCAACCATCAAATATTTCATAATTCCTCCTTTTTTTAATTTTATTTGAGATCAGTAAAATGTCAATACCGGAATTAAAAAATTTCTAAGATAAATAAATCCTTGACTTGATAAAGATTAAGAGTAAAATGATTAGCCATGATTGAGAAAGGGAAGAGATTGAGAATCAAAGCGGTATTTTTTGACCTCGATGGAGTACTTGTTGATACTTATAGAGTATGGTATCAGCTATTCAATCAAACACTCCAGCATTTCGGTTATAAGCCTGTGGACCTGAAAACCTTTGCTCTGAACTGGGGAAGGAGCACTGAAGACGATGTAAAAATATTTATGCCAGGGGTTAAATTAAATGATGTTATCAAGTATTTTTCTGAAAACTTTTCCCGGTTCATAAAATATATGAAAGTGGACTCTAATGCTAAAATTGTGCTCAAGGCACTTAAAAAATCAGGATTAAAGACTGGTTGTATCACCAATTCCCATAAGGATATCACTGAATTAGAATTAAAGAAATCCGGTCTAAAGGATTTAATCGATATTACCATCACTTCCGATGATGTAAAAAGACCGAAACCCGACCCGGAAATGCTTTTGAAGGCATGTAAAAGACTGGGAGTTAAAATAGACGAAATAATCTTCATCGGTGATACAATAACCGATTTAGAAACTGCAAAAAGGGCACGATGTGTTTTCATCGGTTATAAGATGCAAACCCCATTAAAGATAAAAAAACTCACCGATTTAATACCCTTGATAAAGAAAAATTTTTTGTTATAATTTCAAAGCAGTCTTTTGCAAACCTGAAGGTTTGCCCTACGATTATATTAATTTCAAACGTAGGGCAAGGCTTTAGCCTTGCATAATTTTTATAAATGCAAACCAAAATGGTTGCCCTGCGTTTTAAAAGAAAGGAGGAAAAAATGAATTATTCAAAATCACAAAAATTTTTTGTATTCTTATGGAGTGTCTGTTTACTCTTCGGTCAGATTAACATTGAACAAGCAATGAATAAAGTTGCCAGCACAATGAATGTATCTATAAAGGATTTGAAGATTGAAAAAAAAGACCTGGAATTTTATGGCTATGGGAAATTCCGCACAAAACTGTTTGAACGCCTGATTGACAATCCACTGGATATTGACCCGTTTATCAGAACCCTTTCCCGCACAATTCTTAATAATTGCGATTCGCTCTGGGCAATCAGTTATTTTTCCTGGGCAAGAATAGATGAAGGCGTGAGGAGGGGATTTATTGAAAGGCCAGATGAATTTCTAATTAAAAAGTTGCCAGAAGGTGTTTCACTGGATACTGCTTTGGTGAATCTTTTAAAAAATTTTTATAATTGTGAGTCAGTGGAGTTTGAAATCATACCGGAAAATCTGCGTATCGGTCTTTTTCTGATATTGACTGAAATAAAAAATTCCATTGATTGGATACAGAAAGGAAATAAAAATCTAACAAAAGACGATATTGACACAATAATTAATGGATTTATTGATGCAGGCGGGGATGGTATATCAAATTTGCATATTGAAGAACTTATTGAAAAGACAGATTTCAAAGCACTCGCCGCTGGTTCTATGGACCTCGGATATGTTCTACAGGCAGCAGTTGAACGGATGCGCGATACCCAATTAAAAGAGAAGATAGAAATCCAGACTAAATATGGCTTGATTGTGTTGAGCACAATTGATGATGATAAATTCGAAAGTTCTTTTTATCTGTTGGTAATTGATTTTGGAGGTAATGATACATACAGGAGCGGTGGAGTATCAAACAAAGAACAACCTGTTTCAATCATAATTGATTACTATGGTGATGACCGATACGAAAGCGAAATTGGTTGCGGAACAGGTATAGCGGGCTACGGAATTGTTATGGACCTATATGGTAATGACTTTTATTATGCAGAAAAGCTTGGTCTGGGAACTGGAATATTCGGGCAGGGGATAATCGTTGATTTTACAGGCGATGATGAATATATCACGGATCTGTATGGCATAGGTGCTGGTCTATTCGGCACCGGTGTTGTATCGGATATCTCCGGAAATGATAAATATACAGGATTTGAGGGATGTCAGGGTTTCGGTTTTGTGAAAGGCGCTGGATTACTTATTGATAGAGAAGGAAACGATTTATACATTGCTCGGGATGATACAATAAAATATCCATCAGCCCAGTCTCCAGAACATAATGCAAGTTTAAGCCAGGGTATGGGATTTGGTATAAGGGCTGACTTTACTGATGGACACTCTAT
>JAOAFX010000127.1 GCA_026416055.1 Caldifarciminota bacterium | reverse complement strand
CAAAGAAAAAGCCTAAAGAACTTTTGTTAAAATCGGCAATAAATTGCCGATGATTATTTTCGGATGGTGATAAATAAGATAAGACATACTCACTCCTGTATAATATTTTAATCGTTGGTAATAAAAAGTCAAGGGGTGGATTATATTTATGATTTGAATTTTGTCAAGGGTTTGGAAAGAGAGCCTTATTATGCAAACTGAAGGTTTGCCCTGCAGGTTTACCCATGCAGATAAGCGGTAAATTTACTTTATCTCAATTGACTCAGCTAACTTTCTGAATATAATTTAGCGATGAGAGAGATATATTATTATGATGAATTGACTGGCATTTATAACCGCCGGTTCCTATATTACTGGATTGATAATGAGATAAAGCGGGCGAATCGCTTTGCCACGAAGTTTGGACTTATTGTAATTGACCTTGATAATTTCAGGGAGATCAATAACAATTATGGCCATCTTGAAGGTGATAAGGTTTTGATTGAATTCAGCAATTTTTTGAAAAGTACGGTTCGGGAAGTGGATAGTTTAGTGAGATATGGAGGGGATGAGTTTATTGTCCTTGTTCCCAACACTGATACCCGTGGCATTCTGGAACTTGCCCAGAGAATTTTGACCAATTTGAATCAGACCGAAATAAACGGTCATAAGGTACAATGTAGTATTGGTTATGCAATTTATCCTGATGACGGAATAAATATTGAAGGATTGATAAATCAGGCGGATAGATTGATGTATCAGGCAAAAAAAGACGGTAAAAATAGAATTGGATTGAAAACGGAGATAACAAAAAAGATTGAACTGCCCGCAAAAGTTCTGGTTGGACGTGAAAACGAAATTAACCAGATTACCAGGAATTTGAATGATTATTTGACAGTACTTTTATGTGGTGAAGCAGGGGTGGGTAAAACCAGGCTTGCATTGGAAGTGAAAAATCTTTTTCCTGATCACTTGTTTTTAAGGGCAAATTCTTATGCAGCACTCTCTTCAGTTCCCTATCATCCATTCTGTAATATGTTCAGAGAGTTTGTGAATAAAGATTTTATGTTAATTCAGCGGGTATTGAAACAGATGCCTGAAATCCACCGTCAAGAGGTAATGAAGTTATTCCCGGAAGACAGGGTGGTAACAATAAAGGGTGAAGAACTTGATAAATTTCGCCTCTTTGATAGTTTGAAAATTTTTTTCGTCAAACTCGCCGAGTTGATAAAACCCGGAATGGTATTTTTAATTCTTGACGATTTGCACTGGATCGATCGAATCAGTTGTGAACTTCTGGATTTTTTGATCCGGAGTATGCCCAGAAGTCTACGCATTATTGGCACATATCGAATAGAAGAGATTAAAAATTCACCTATCAATGAGTTTTTAGGAATTTGGGCAAGAGAAAATTTTTATACAAAGATTGAACTTATGCCGTTGAGTGAAGTCCATACCGAGAAACTTCTTGAGATGATTATGGGCAATGTATCGAAATCCCTGATAAAGTTTATCTATAAGATGAGCGGTGGAAATCCTTTTTATATTGAAGAGATTTTGAGAGAACTTGAAAGACAGAACAAAATCTTCTATAACGGAAAAGAGTGGATTCTTCTGGCAGAAAAGGAGTTACAAATTCCTACCAGTGTTGAGGCAACAATTTTCAGGAAGATACAATTCCTTGATAATGAGACAAAGCAGTGCCTGGAAGTCTGCGCAGTATATGGCCAGGAATTCAATTACGAAATAATTGCCCTCTCCCTTCAGAAGAATGTTGGAGAAACGATGGATGCCATCGACCGGCTGTTAAAACTTGGTTTTATTAAGGAGCGTGGTGGAGATTTCTTTTTTTTCAGTGAGGACATCGTCCGTCAGATTGTATATAAAAGTATAAACCGTGGTGATTTATTAAAATACCACCGCCAGGTTGGTGATGCGATAGAAAAATATTTTCACAACCGGTTGCCGAGTTATTATGAGCAACTAGCTCATCATTTTACACTTGCTATGGATACGTCCAGAGCATTATTTTATTCAAAACAGGCGGGAATGAAATGTAAGGAAAATTATGCTCATAAGGAGGCGGTTGAGTTTTTTAACAATGCCTTGAAATTTGAAGAAAATATTGAGGAAATATACAAAATTAAAATGATTCTTGCTGAGATTTATTATCTTATGGGCGAAAATGAAAAGGCGATAGAAAATCTCAATGCATGTTTAAAAATCAACCCTAACGATCACAGAGTTTATAATAAAATCGTACAGGTTTACGAAGTGATGGGTGAATACAAGACAGCACTGAAATATTGTTACGCAGGCTTGAAGCTTACCGCCGGTACAAATGCAGTCTATCAATTCAGCACGAGTATCGCCTGGATTTACACCCGTCTGGGA
>JAOAFX010000126.1 GCA_026416055.1 Caldifarciminota bacterium | reverse complement strand
TCCTTATAGAGTTGTTAAAATATGTGTTGGTGACCTTGGTTTTACTGCTGCGATGAAGTATGACTTGGAGGTATGGATGCCTAGCTATAATAGGTATGTTGAAATATCCTCTTGTAGTAACTTCGAATCTTTCCAGGCAAGAAGGGCTAATATAAGATTCAGAAGAGGTCCAAAGGATAAGCCGGAGTTTATTCACACACTTAATGGTTCCGGTGTTGCTATTGGAAGAACAACGGCATGTATACTCGAAAATTATCAGCAAGCAGATGGATCAGTTGTTATACCTGAAGCGCTAAGAAAATATATGAACGGAATAGATATTATTAAAAAGTAAATAAATGTTAGGAAAGTAGGTTATTTATATAACTTACTTTCCTATTTATAAATTTATTAATATCGGTGAAATGAAAAGTTAAATTCCACTTTGCATGGTTAAATTCCACGGTAAATAGAAGTGGGGCAAAACCTGAGAGTAAAAATCGTTTTTCACTATCATTTTCATCATAATTTGATATAATTAGTGGTGAAAAACGCTGTTCTGACCTAATTTTTGAGCGTAATTAAGCGTGAGTCGAAAAAATCATTTTTTTTGAAAAGATAAATTCCACCCATGTTTAATTGTCTATTGAGCCAAAAATTTGTGATGCCGGTGTTAGAAATATATATTTACTTCAGAATAGATGGGAGTAGTGTAATCTCATTGGTGCGAATGAGTTCTGCTCCCAACTTTTCTAAAATCTTTCTTCCATGAAACTTTTCAAAGATTTCATACGGAGCAAAATCGCCTAATTTCTTTCTACTGTAAGAGTTGATATGATTCATCATAAGGCTTACTTTCTCTTGAGTCAGGTTATCCAAAGAAGTCCCTTTGGGAATAATTCTGCGAATTAATTCATGGTTGTTCTCGGCAGCACCTTTCTGATATGGTGCAGACGGATCACAATAAAATAAATGTGCCCTTCGGTTACCTTGCAAATCGAATTCTAGGGCTGTTGGATTAGAAAATTCACTACCATTGTCAGCCAAGCACAACTGAAAAAGTTTTACAAAAGTGTCCGGCCCGAGTTCCCAATAAAGCTTTTCAAAAATATTAATAACGGATAGAGATGTATTGGCATCCCGGAGGAATGCAAGCATAAACTGAGACTCAACGAAATGGATAGTAAGTAGCACTTTACCGCCTTTCCTTCCTTCTACCGAATCAAGCTCTACAATGGGCACATCAGCATTATTCTTCAGATAATTTCGGAAATCTTCATAAGACCGACCTATGCGGCAGGCTTTATCTACTTTGAAGGAATCATGTTTACTTTTTCTGGGACGGTACTTGATTTTACGGGGAAGGTCAATATTCCTAGCAGAGAAGATACCAGCATCCACATAATTGTAGATACATTTTTCAGAGAACATAACTTTATCAGGATTTTTGGCACAAATATTATGGATGGACTGCCCCTTTTTAATGAGGGGAGAAACTATTGAATCCAATAAAGTGGCTTCTTCCTCGGTGATGGAGATGCCGGAACGAGATTCGCAAAGAAGCTCCTTGTACTCATTGTGGGCATAGTCTGCAGAATATATATGTTTTTCTAAAGTGCATCTTTGACGTTTTTCACATCCGTTGCACACATAAGGTGGTTTGAGAAGAATGGAACATGGTTCTTTTGAATAGTATGTACAATGAAGGTAGCATCTGGAGCAGAATTTGCAAAGTTTATTGCCACAGTTGTTCACAACACAGAGTGAGCTTAAGGAACAGGTGTACCGATTAGCACAGTCATTAAAGGCCTTGCCCATACAACCTGATTTCTTAAACAGAATGTGATTTTTTACTTCTTTAGAAATAGTTGTGCAATCTTTTTCCAATGATCTGCCAATAGCTTTGAAAGAATAACGAAGATTTAAAAGGTTTTCAATTTTAATTCTTTCAGATAAAGATAAATGCTTATTATTAGCCATAATGGTATCCTCCTAAATATACCGGCATCAAAAATGTCTGGCATAATAAAGAATATCATAAAAAATTGCAAGACTAATTTCCACACTTCAATTTGTAAGACTAAATTCTATATGTACAGTAGATCGGGGTGGAATTTAACTTTTCAATCGACGTGGTAAAAATTTATATTATTTTTTTAAAAATTAATGTTGACAAGAGTCAAAATTGCTCTTATAATATAAAAGTGTTCAAGAGAGATACGCGCCATTAGCTCAGTTGGTAGAGCAATTGACTCTTAATCAATGGGTCCTGGGTTCGAGTCCCCGACGGCGCACCACAATGAACCAGCGAGTTTAGAGAAATCTGAACTCGTTTTTTTATTTTCAAAAATAGATATTTACTGCAATTTTACTACAACGTATTTTTGATTCAGCCCTTAATATGATCGTAATAGAATTGCCCACTTCCCGTTTTGACAGGTCAAAATCCACACATTTTCATGGTCACTCATTATCGTGCCATCTGCCTTTTCACGTGTGTATCTTACTTTAAAATGTACTTTATTTTCAGATACTAATATTAC
>JAOAFX010000125.1 GCA_026416055.1 Caldifarciminota bacterium | reverse complement strand
ATTAGAAAATCTTTTCAAAGGAGATTATTCAAGTGTTACAAGTAATTATGAATTACCACCAATTGTATCAGACAAAGCTCCTGATTATGTAAAAACAACATTAGCAAAAATAATGGAACGGTCTTTTATGTTAGTGGTGAGGAATCTACTTCCCAGATCAGACTCCGGGCTGAACGGCTGGGAATCGATTCAAGTAATATAAAAATTCTTGCCGAGACTGAATTAAATACAATACTTGCTACGGCTGAAGAGTTAAAACCTGAATTAATGGTGATTGATTCAATCCAGACAATATACAAATCCGAAATCGTATCTGCACCAGGCAGTGTTGCCCAGGTAAGGGAATGCGGTGGTGATATTATGAGGTTCGCAAAAGCTTACAATGTTGCTACAGTTATTATAGGGCATGTGACAAAATTTGGTGTCATAGCCGGTCCGAAGACTCTGGAACATATTGTTGATACTGTATTGTATTTTGAAGGAGACAGAGAAGGGCAGTACCGGATCATCAGGGCGATAAAGAATAGATTCGGTGCCACGAATGAATTAGGGGTTTTTGAAATGACAGAGAGTGGTCTGAAAGAAGTTGAAAATCCTTCAAGCATATTCATTTCTGGCACCGTGGCGCCAGGAGCAGTTATCATTTCTGTGATTGAAGGCTCCCGGCCATTTCTCGTTGAAGTCCAGGCACTCACCAGTCCAACTTTCTTCAGTTATCCCCAGCGGGTAACTACGGGTGTAGATTATAAAAGGCTTTCCATGCTCCTTGCTGTTCTTGAACGCCGTGCAGGAATAAGTGTTTATGGATTCGATTGTTTTGTCAATGTGGTCGGCGGTATAAAAGTATCTGAACCTTCAAGTGATCTTGGTATATTGCTTGCCATTGCCTCTGCCATTAAAAATAAACCTGTTAATAAAGACTTCCTTTCTATTGGTGAAGTAGGGCTTGGTGGTGAAGTCCGGCCAGTTTTCGGTATTGATTTAAGACTGAAAGAGGCAGAGCGCCTGGGCTTCAAAACAGCGATTATTCCTTCAAAGAATAAAATTCCGGAGCATTTAAAAATACACACCATTCCTGTGAGTGAAGTAAATGAAGCAATTTCTGTGGTTTTTTCTAACTGAAATAAGGGGGTTGAATGTTATTCTTTAAAAAAGAGGACAGATTTGTTCTTGACTCATCAAGCATCATTGATGGTCGGGTTGTCAGTCTTTTTGAGAAAAAATTCCTCGAAGGTAAGGTGATAATACCTTATCTCGTAAAGACAATCGTCAGACGCAAGATCGGTGCTGAAGCAGATAAGATAATAAGTAATATAAAAAAATTTTCGAATATTGAGTTTGTGGACAGAAATGTTGATGGAATGGTTGAGGAAATCTGTGTATTAAAGACTGCCAAGAGAAGAAAGGCAAAGGTTATCATCGCATCTGATACCTATGGTTTCTATATGAAATCCTTCCCGGACCTGCGGATTATCAATATAAAAGAACTCTATCGCATTCTCACTCCTATATTCTATCCGGGTCGCATAATCTCAGTGAGAATAATCAAAAAGGGGCTGAATGCAAATGAGGGTATAGGTTATATTGAAGGAGTGAAGGTGGTGGTTGAGAATGGCGCAAAGTTCCTTAATCGTAATATTGATGTGAAGGTCGTTTCCATGATACAATCAGAAACTGGTAATCTGGTCTTTGGAACCGCACTCGAACCTGCAGGAAGTGTAATAGAAACCGAGGAAGAAAAATTAAAAAGTGAGCAGTAAAATGGGGGAAATACTCGATTATCTAGATGAAATACTGAAGCGATTATGTGAAGGTGATGGGGTTGGCTATGCAGGTAATGTTAAGGAGCTTGTTCTTGAAGAAATTAAATCATGGACAAAGGATGCGAGGATATTTCCTGATGGCAGTGTTTACGGTTTTATAAAGGGTTTAAAAGATATTGATGTGATGCTCGCCTGCCATGTTGATGAGATTGGTTTTATTGTTTCGGATATAGAAAGTAATGGGTTTATAAGGTTCAAACCCGTAAATGGTAGCGATGAAAGGATCTTACCAGGACAGGAGGTTGTGATTCTTGGAAAAAAGAGAGTAATAGGATTAATCGGAGCAAAACCACCCCATTTAATGAATATAGAAGAAAGGGAAAAGGTTTTATCCGTTGATAAACTCTTTATTGATACTGGAATTGATTCAAGGGCATTAAAAAAACTGATAAGTATCGGCGATTTTATTACATTTGCCGGACACTACACAAGACTCCAGGGTGATTTCCGCAGCTCCAAGGCACTTGATAATCGTTCAAGTGTTGCCTGTGCTATTCTTATTTTACGTGAACTTTCACAGGTCGGTTCTCCGGTGAATCTCCATTTTGTCGCAACAAGCCAGGAAGAATTTACAGGTCTTGGTGCCCGGATACATTCCTATCGTTTATCTCCTGATTATTGTGTTGTGATTGATGTAACCCATGGAGAATATCCAGGACTACCTGATTGAGAATATTTTAATTTGAATAAAGGACCTGTGATTGCCCGCGGTGCCACAATTCCCCAGCGCCTCTACAGGCTTCTTACGGAAACGGCAAAATCTCATGAGATACCCTATC
>JAOAFX010000124.1 GCA_026416055.1 Caldifarciminota bacterium | reverse complement strand
GGTATAGGCTTCTTTAAAAATTTCAAAAAATTGATGCTCTTTGATCCTCTCACCAATCCCATGCCCTTTTTCTATCTCTCTTTAGCTATAGGCTATGTCCATGTTCTGATAGGTGTATTGATTGAAGTCTTTGATGACCTCCGGAATAAAGAATATGCCCGGGCTATATTTGAAAACCTCACCTGGGTAATATTGATCGTATGTCTTCCCCTTTATTTTACAATTCTCAAACTGCCGATTTTAAAAATTCTTATCCTTTTATCAGTTACAGGCATCATCCTCTTCTCCAATCGCTCAGGCAACCCACCGTTGATTGACCAGATTCTCTGGACACTTTTTGTATTGTTTTTACTCGGAACATTTATGAAAATCTTTCCGGCATTTTTCCGGTATATTGTCCTCGGGTTACTGGTCGTGAATATTATCCGGATTAAAAAAGGAAAAAAAGTTCTAATAAGGATTGCCTGGGGACTTTATACACTTTATGGAATTACTTCATTTGTAAGTAACATACTTTCATATATCAGGCTGATGGCGCTCGGAATGGTTACCGGTGGCATTGCAATAACCGTGAATATGATTGCCTGGATGGTTTTAAAAGTTCCTGTGATTGGAATCATATTAGCAATAATTGTGCTCATTGGCGGGCACAGTTTCAATATATTGATAAATGCACTCGGTGGTTTTATCCATACCATGCGCCTCCATTATATTGAATTTTTTGGCCGGTTTTATACTGGAGGAGGCAGGATGTTTAGACCATTCGGTATGGAGACCAGATATGTTGAAATAAAACAATAGGAGGTATAATGGTTGATCCATTGGGTTTAGCCATTGCCATTGCGGGCGGTGCCCTCGCTGCAATCCTTGCTGGCATCGGCTCGGCAATTGGAATTGGGTATACAGCCCAGGCTGCAAATGGTGTTCTGAGCGAAGATCCGGACAAATTCGGGCAATTATTAATACTTGTTGCACTTCCCGGGACTCAGGGTTTCTACGGATTCCTTGGTGCATTTTTATTGTTGACCAAAATCGGTCTTCTCGGCGGAACAATTCCTGCGATCTCTCTGTGGCAGGGCCTCCAGTT
Organism: Caldifarciminota bacterium; assembly: GCA_026416055.1. Lineage (GTDB taxonomy): Bacteria > Hydrothermota > Tepidihabitantia > SM23-42 > JAOAFX01 > JAOAFX01. Next base: position 1,835 of record JAOAFX010000124.1, on the reverse strand, counting down.
ATTCTTTGCCTGTATGCCGGTTGCCCTTGCTGGACTGGTTTCGGCAATCTGGCAGGGAAAGGTTTGTACCGCCGGTGTGGAGATGGTGGCAAAGAGGCCTCAGGAATCAGCAAAGGCCGTCATCTATGGTATTCTCGTTGAAATCTATGCAGTGCTTGGATTGATCGTCACAATCTTGAGTCTAATGGGAATGAAATTATAACATGAAAAGTATTGTTGAAAAGATTTTAAGTGATGCCCGGAATGAAGTCGAGACGATAAAAAAGCGCTATGATGCCGAAATCAACAACTTAAAGCAAGAATATGAAACAAAGATTGCCCTTGCCGAAAAGAGTCTTAAAGAAGAAATAGAAAAAAAGAAACAGGAAGAAATAGCGCGTGCGCTCGCCCGGTTGAAGCTGGAATACAACAAAAAACTCACCACTCAAATGCAATCTTATATTGATGAAATACTCAAATCCGCAATCAAGAAACTGCCAGAGCACAAGAAATATTTTGACTTTCTTAAAACACTCATAAAGAATAGCGGGGTTAAAGAAGGTGAGTTATACCTATCCACCTCTGACATAAAAAGATACAAATTACAATTAGAAAAATTTCTGAAACAGGAAAATTGCAATTTTACTATCAAAAGCGAAGATAACATGCTTGGTGGTGTCATAATTAGAAAGGGCAATACAACTTTTCTCGGCTCAATAGATGTGATCGTTGAGATTAACAGGGATGATTTAAAAAACATCATTGCCCGAACACTGGAATATATATGAAGTTGAATTCAGGATAGCATGTAGGACAAAACTTTAACTTTGCGTCAGAATAAAATACTGGCCGAGCTTGCTCGGCTGTTTTGTCAACACTCCGCAGGCTTTAGCGTGCGGCTATAATTGATTCTTTATCGACAATTGTATGATTTTGAATGAAGATAAACGTAGGGCAAGGCTTTAGCCTTGCAATCTCTACGATGTTGCTGGACATCTGGTGAAATCATTCAATCTGCATCGAGTATCAAGAATTCTGAGTTATCTGGTTCGGCGATGACAACTCTGGTCGCAAATTACCTGCAGGTGTCTATTTTGTTGCTTCTGAAGATAATAATATTCGGCCCGTGCGGGTGGTGAAGATAAGGTAAAAATGGTTATTGGTTAATGGGCATGGCAGGTGGTATGGTTATTGGGCATAGCTAAAAGTCAACTATTCAACCATCTAACCGTTCAATTTAATTATATTGAATATTTAAGGAGTGCAACAGCTTGCTGTTGCGCTGTTTTTTTAATCAACAACAATTCATCCAATGTAGGGCAAGGCTTCAGCCTTGCGTTTTTTAATAAATGTCAAATAATTTTGTGAAATTACCTATCAAGCAACATCGATTACTACATTTTGGGTCAAGCATGGAAAAATTGTATTGATTGGGTAATTTTTATATTTTGCATTTATAAAAAAGCAACAGCAAGCTGATGCACTCCATAGTTTCATAAATCCCTTATTTCATAATTGTAGTAGCAAAGATTACTCTGCAAAATTCCAAAACTGTAGTGGCAGAGCTTGCTCTGCAAAATTGAGTAATTGTAGCGGCTGAACTTGTTCCAATATGTTGGGACTCTGTTTGGAAAGATTGGCAAAACTTCAAATTGGAAACGGCGCATTAGCAAGCTAATGCACTCCAGACACCATATTTTTCTGGCGCATTAGCAAGCTAATGCACTCCAGACACCATATTTTTCCGACACATCAGTAAGCTAATACACTCCATTGCGTTTTTTTATTGCAAACCTGAAGGTTTGCCCTACATTGCAATTAAACCATCCAGCAATCTTTTTGCTTCTTCTGAATCC
>JAOAFX010000123.1 GCA_026416055.1 Caldifarciminota bacterium | reverse complement strand
CAACAGTGCTGTCAATAGTTCCACCAGCTAGTGTACCAAAGATGTAGATTTTACCATCAATGGTTATGCTAATTTCCGGATAACGCATTGTGTAGCCGCTCACAAAACGAACTCGATTATCCCATGTTAGACCATTATCGGTTGATGTCGCTATACCCCAGCCATAAAGTAAAGGAGATAGACTATGTGGGGTCTCATATACAACATAAATTCTACCACGGGCATCCTGGGCCATGGATAACAGCCTGTCATCGCGATTGTAAACATCTGGCACCTGAACACTGGCACTCCAGGGTGGATCCCGATACAATAACCATGGTGGGGTTGCAGACACACCGGTATAGGCACATTCAACCTTTTCAGTCAGTTCCACCGCCTGCACCTGTTCTATATTCACTGCTGGGCTTCCTGCAGGAATCACACTCATGGATTCTGCAGAAATCAATACTACAGCAGTAAAAAAAGTAAAATATGGCATGAGACCTCCTTTCTAGCTATCTTAAATATATTTAAAAACTGACTTATGTCAAGAGTTATCCAGACAATTCTGCATTACCATTGTGGTTTCCGTTTTTCTAAAAATGCCTTCATCCCTTCTTTTGCCTCTTCTGTAGAAAAAAGGATGCTGAATGCCTCAGTTTCATAAGAATTTGCTGTCAGTAAATTTGCATCAATTCCACGATTGATAACGGTCTTAGCAATCCTCACTGCATTTGGACCTGCATTTTCAATGATTTTCTTGGCTAAGTTTTTAGCCTCTTCAAGTAAATTTTCAGCAGGAACAACCTTATTGACCAGTCCTATGTTATATGCCTCCTGGGCATCAATCATATCACCGGTGAATATCAATTCCTTTGCCTTACCAATACCAACCAGGCGTGCAAGCCTTTGAGTTCCTGCATGTCCTGGTATCAAACCAAGTTTAACTTCAGGCTGTCCAAATTTCGCCTTTTCAGATGCAATTCTTATATCACACGCCATCGCTATCTCGCATCCAGAACCAAGTGCATAGCCATTTACTGCTGCAATGACCGGTTTTTCCATATTCTCAATAAAAGATAAAACCCTCTGCCCTATTTGACTGTATTCTCGTGCAGCAAGCGAATCCATCTGGGCAAGCCGCGAAATATCTGAGCCTGAGACAAACGATTTTCCTTCGCCAGTTATTATTATCACCCGTACGTCTTTGTTATCGTTAAATTCTTTCATTGCTGATTCGATCTCCAATAAGGATTCGGTATTTACTGCATTTAAGACCTCAGGTCTGTTCACTTTTAATACTGCAATCTTATCAGTAATTTCAACAATAATATTTTTATAAGCCATTTTACCCCCTTTAAAAATTTGTGGATACTATAAACTATATACCAAAAAGATTTAAAGTCAACTATGATATTATCTAAGTCCTCTCCATTTTTTGTTTAATTGCTTTTATTTTTCTGCAGGAGCGACTTCCCAGTTGTGATAATGTTACATTCAATCTATCTAATTTTTTCTCTTTCCCTTTAGAAAAATGGAAAATTCTCTATTTGCAGGAAGTCTTTGCCCTTCTGAATTTTACCTGCAGACCAGATCAGCCACTACAATTGGGCTTGGTGTTAGTTTTTAAATCCCTTTAAGCTATCCTGAAGGTTTGCCCTGCTTGAAATTCTCCAACTGAGATTGGACACTACAATTATTGGAATCGAAACAGGAAGTCTAACTATTTTTTTCCTGGAATATATTTCCGCTCATAAGAAAGATATATGCTTTTATAGTTAATTGTAAAATCACTGAAGCCCACGTATTCGACATTAAAAATCCACCGGCTCTGTATTTGCCGCATGAAACTAAATTTTACAGTTCAGAAAACAATAATGATTATATATTGGAATAATCGCCAGAGAAAATATAACAATTAACTACAAGAAAATTCTGATTCGGTCAGTTATTTCAATCGTCGCATAGTATTTTGGAAATGGACCAGGATTTACAATTAATGTTTTACCGAGTTTATCTGTATTACGGGCTTCGTGGATATGGCCACACAGGCATAAATCAAATTGATTTTTCTCAATAAACTGACGGATTAATTTACTTCCCGCATGTATCCCCATCAATGTTCTATCAACCGCTGTATTAATAGGTGGCGAATGGCTAACCAGAATCTGTTTTCCGCCTTTGTTTTCATAATTATTCAGAATTTTAATTATTTCTTCATCAGAGTACTCCTGTGGGGTATTAAACGGAGTATGGCCGCTGCCTCCGATTCCGAAAAACGTCAAATCTCCAATTTTTTTTATCTCACCATGTAAGTTTATGTGTTCATCTTTTAAGAGTTCAAGAACATCGTACCGATCACAATTGCCTGGAACTGCAAGAATATTTTGATTATATTTCCTGATGGTATTTAACACCTCAAGCGCCTCTCTCCTTCCCCCGAAATTAGTAATATCTCCTGATATTACAATTAAATCCGAAGTACTCAGCATTTCAATTATCTTTTTTTCATATTCAAGCCGGCCATGGATATCTGATACAGCAAGTATCTTCATCGGTTCTTAAAGTTGATATTTAAAAAAACGCATTTATGAATAAAATCTATGAAAATTTATTATATCCTTGAGAATAGTAGCAGCAATCGCCTCCAGCCCTGATGCACCACCCATTATTGTCAAATCACCCATATACCTTGTATAAAATGTAATCCCTTTATTTGCTCCGTAAATGCCAAATAAAGGATCACTGCTGTCAAGATATTCAGGACCGACTGAAATTACTGGATTGGTACTCTCAATAATTAAGTTACCTATTAATCGTGCGGCCCTTCCCTGCCTTACATTAGAAACAATTTCCCGTTCACCTAAATCCATAATCCCCCGACAGTAAATTGAACTTAAATCCGCACATTTACCGGTGAGCAACAGACCGATAATAACCATCTTATAGC
>JAOAFX010000122.1 GCA_026416055.1 Caldifarciminota bacterium | reverse complement strand
GTATATACCCAGGTCTGTAGTAATGAGTGTAAAATTGGGATTAAAGGGATTGGGTTGAATATCCATTACTTCACCTGCAACAATTGTATCCACAAACGCACCTGAGGGGGAGAAGTAAATATAGGTCAATGTGTCCCCTGGTGTAGTGTGAGCAGTAAACCAGAATACAGCGGGATTGCTTTTCAAATGAGTTATCTGATCAATACTGTAAAGGTTGTTAAACGTCGCAACTATCTGCCAGGATAATCCCGAATTTGTGCTTCGCCAGAGTCTTGGAGGAATGCTGTCAACAAGATAGATTATCGTATCTGCAACATCAAAGCTTGCAGTCTGGAAATTATTTGTATATAATACTTCTGCCCAGTCATTTCCACCATTCAACGTTACCCAGACCACACCACCACCATCAACGACTATTCCCCTCTGGGTCGTAGATAATATGCCGTTACGGGGCATACAGTTTTCAAGCGAAAGGCTCCAGTTGGCCCCGCCATCAGTCGTGCGCCATAGGTCACGAAAAGAAATGGCGAATGCAAGATTGGAAGAACCGGGGTTGCTGAATGTGCCGAGGATTTCTCCACCAGGAATATTGCATAAATTCCAGTTCCAGGGCCTTATGGTTTCTGTGCTTTCTTTTATGTGCTGAATGTTGTAATATTCTCTCTGCAGACTCTGAATCTTTTTTAAAGGGACTGGCAAAAACAGATTGATTATTAGAATTATATTGAATATATTCATGTTACCCCCGATGCATAGTTTAATTATAATAAACAATATGATTTTGTCAATATTTATACCTTTTCCACTTCACTTAATGTTTTTTTCTGTAGGAGCGACTTCCCAGTCGCGATAATATCATTATTAACAATTTATCAGAGAAACTTTCAAACCGATAATTACCCTTTTTCATTCATTGACAAAAGGGTTTTTTCAGCGTACAGGTCGTCATCGCTCAGCGGATGATTGATTTTTAAGCAAATCTGAAATAGTCTGAATTTAAACTGCAGATCAGGGTCTGCCACTACAATCGGTAGCGTTATTGTTTTTATAATCTCCTCAATCCTCATTTTTAAAGGGAAGTAAGGGATTAGTGGTTCTTCGAACTAAAAATGTCCAGTCAATAGTCTTTTTTTCAACCTTCAATACTTAAAAATAATGATATTCTTGATTTTTCCAGTTCAAAAAAAGTGGAGAGGACTCAGGTCTATTTAAGCTTGACAGCGCTATCTTTACATTATATAATAATTGGAGGTGAAAATGTTAGCCAGATTTTTTCTCATCATTATCTTATCAGTAGCATCGATAATTAGTTGTGGTGGCAAGGCAAATAGTCCACCTGCTGTACCTTCTACTCCTGCTGGTCCAGAATATGGATATGAAGATTCGGTATATAACTTTTCAACTTCTGCACAGGACCCGGACGGCGATAATATTTCAATCAGATTTTCCTGGGGGAATGGTGATACATCAGCCTGGAGTTCTATGGTAGCCAGTGGACAAAGTATTTCTGCTTCGTATGCTTTTAGTGATACAGGTAGATACAATATCACTGCCCAGGCAAAGGATGAAAACGAAAATGTTTCAAACTGGTCAGCAAGTCATTCAATCAGAATTCTCGTCCTTGGGGCAAATAATTATCCTGATGCGCCAGCCAGACCCTCAGGACCTGCCACCGGCAAGGTGGATAGTTTTTACTCATTTTCAACATCATCTTATGACCCTGATGGTGATAGTGTGGCAATCAGATTTGCCTGGGGTGACGGTGATACTTCTAACTGGAGTAATTTTGTTGCTAACAATTCTGTGGTGGTTGATTCCCATTTTTGGCCTGCAGAGGGAAGTTATTATATAAGGGCACAGGCGAAAGATATACATGGGGCACTTTCACCATGGTCAGCGATTAAAACCATAGCCATCGTGACTAATTATCCACCAAATCGACCATCAACTCCATCCGGACCGTCTACCGGAGTTGTAGACAGTTCATACCTTTTTTCATCGAGCGCCACAGACCCTGATGGTGATACAGTTTCCATCCGTTTTGCCTGGGGTGATGGTGATACATCTGCCTGGAGTTATTATGTTAATAGTGGAAATCCGGTCCATATGTATCATTCCTGGCGAAATCCAGGGACTTATTACATCAGAGCCCAGGCAAAGGATGGTAAGGGTGTGGTTTCTGACTGGTCTGACCGCAAACAGATTGTTATTTATACTCAACCAAATAATCCGCCGAACAGACCATCCCGTCCTGCCGGACCTGATATTGGCCGGGTCGATTCAATTTATTTTTATACCTCTTCAGTTACTGACCCTGATGGCGATAGTATCTCAATCAGATTTGCCTGGGGTGATGGTGATACATCTATCTGGAGCCCCTATGTTCCTTCAGGGGGCAGTGTATCACTTTCCCATTCCTGGTCATACCCTGGATTTTATTATATCAATGCCCAGGCAAAAGACAAAAAGGGTGCACTCTCACAGTGGTCAGATAGCCTTGAAATCAGGATTTACTGGTAGAAATTTTACACTCTTACTTACGAAGTGAAAATGTTATTGTGAAATCTAAGTAGATATATGTGCTGGTTATATCTTACTTTGTAATCTTGACCGAGTACCGGCAAATATTTCTTCAAGCTCATTCTTTATACAATTTCCCATGGCCGATGTGCTCAGTATATTTGAACCCTCTTTAGCAATGTCTACAGTCCGGTATCCTTTTTCGAGTACTTTTTTAATTGCTTCTTCAATTGCATCGGCAATCGTAGGCTCATTTAAAGAATAACGAAATAAAAGGGCGAGCGAGAGGATGATACCACAGGGGTTGGCAATATTTTTACCGGCAATGTCCGGTGCACTTCCGTGGACTGGTTCATAAAGACCAATTTTCCCACCAAAACTTGCTGATGGTAGCATACCGATAGAACCTGTGATCATCGCAGATTCATCACTGAGAATATCACCAAACATATTATTTGTCAGTATTATATCAAACTGTCCGGGATTTTTGATTATCTGCATCGCACAATTATCAACATAAAAATGGTTGAGTTCTACATCAGAATATTCTCTATGGACTTCGTCTACAACCCTGCGCCACAA
>JAOAFX010000121.1 GCA_026416055.1 Caldifarciminota bacterium | reverse complement strand
ATCATATACCTGATGGACATAAGGGACATTAATAGAATCACCCCTGATTTCCGTCTCAGGTATTATTTTGAAATAATTTATTTTAATCTTTCCTGCCCGGAATAAAATCTTAATGTCCTTGATTGAAGAATTTTCAATTTCTGCAATATTGATTTCATGTAGGTTATAGTTATGATAAATAATTCTTTTCGGACTTACAAACTCGGGATCCATTTCAAATATTCCAGGTGTGTTTGTTAGTCGAATTTTTTCTGAGCCATCATACTTCGCGATAAACAAATCGGAATTGACCAGCTTAGGACCACTGGTGAAAGTTTTGTGATAAATCAAATATCGGCTATCTGGTGACCAGGCAAAACTCTTACCTTCATCAATTTCATAAGTGCGGTTTTCAAGACGGTCATAGACCTTAATGAAGCCACCAAGTGTTGAATAGGCAATAAATCTTGAATCATATGACCATTCGGGATAGCAATATCCATATTTGTTATCAGTGATACAAATTAGGCTATTATCTATAAGATTTAAAAGCCATAACTGGTCTTGATTATCATTATAAACTGCAAAATTGCCATCTGGTGAAATAGGGGAGAGGTTTGCATAGATACCGAGATTAAATCTTTTTGTCCCATTTTGATTTTGGACAATTAGTTCTTCACCAATAGTATATGCAATCTTTCCATTCTGGGAAAAACTAACCTGTCCTGCCTGGTAAACTGGTATGTGGAGTTTGTTGATTGCTTTGGATTTCAAATCATATATTGCCGGTGTTTGCATTCCATTTTCATTTATTATCTTTAAGCCAATTTTAGACTTATCATAAGATAACGAAAAATACCTTCCACATCCAGGAGCGGTGTAAATTTCTTTCAATCCGTTGTCGGTTAGAAGATAAAGGCTATTGCAATGATTATTTGTCAGAATTACACCATAAGGCGTGCTCACTGGATTGCAGAGATAAATTTCTGGCTCTATGATTGCTAAAAACATGGACAGAACCACCATAATACCCCCTTTCTGAGAGATTTTATTCAGATATTTTTATCTTTCAACCCCCTAATTTTAGACTTAAGGGTCCTATGCGTGAGTGGGTTCAGGGTAATGGCAGACCTCGGTCTGCATTTCATTTTTGAATTGCAAAACCGAATAACCATATTTTAGAATGTAGGGCAAACCTTCAGGTTTGCATTAATTGAGCGTGGAAAGTAAGGAGTAAGGAATAAAACATTTGAACATCCGAACATTTGAACAATTGTTTAGGTATTCGTGTTCAGACAAATATTTGTTTTATTATTAATTGAAAGATTGTTTTACAATTTTGATTTTCATTATACTTTAACAAATAATCTATTTTTTACTTTGCTATTCTGTTTTCTTAGTATTTTGCAATTCCAAAATTGGCGAAAAAATTAAATTGTATCATTATTTGATTTTTACAGCCCGTAAGATTTGTTCGCCGTCACTCACAAAGTATACACCTGGATTGAGGTCAGAGCCAATATTTTTGACTGAATACGTTTTTATCTTTCTGCCACTAACATCATAAACAGTGCAGGTTTGTTTTGTGCTTCCTTTTAATATCGCAAAATGAGAAAATGGATTGGGAACGATGGCTTCACTGCTTTTTATTTTGCACTCTTTTTTAATTTCCGTTATTCCACCTGCAGAATATTCGTAAGCACCGATGTCCCAGCGCGGTCCCTGAGGACGGGGCACGCCGATTATATCATAAATTACTTCAAGGAGTGAATCACCATGGTCAATCGCAGGAGAATTTGGTCGAAGCCGGAAATCATTATTTACTGAGTCAACGAATAACGGGTCCTGGTTCAAAATATCGTGCGGACCGACCACAGTTGGTGGACGTGCACCAAAGATTAGATTATAATCACCGGTTGCTGTTGCTGTATCAGCCCACCAGTAACTGGTATTGGTGTTAAAAAAGATATTGTTTCTCACATCCCCATTCTGGGCATACTGGCCACTGAATCCAACGCCATGCCATCTGATATAGGCAAAGGTGTTATTATAAGCTTTAACATTAGCAATATTTTTAACACAGAGTCCCCAGGCTCCACCACGGGCAAAGATATTATTTTTGAAGATAATATCATGCGAATTGTGGTAGTAATTTGCTTCGCCCATAAATCCCTGGTGGAAATCAAAACCGCGATTTCCGTCAATTACTACATAGCGTGCATGCTCACCATTATTATCAAAGGTCTGGAAACAGTCAACATGGGCAGTACCAATGGAATCAAAGTGAGTACCATGAAAATAATTGTTTTTAAATAAAATGCTATCACCGAAAAATCTTGTGTAATCACAATCACCAGGACGGTAATAGAAAAGTTTTTCGATCTCGTTATTTTCAATTATCCATTTCGTGCCCTGGACACCGATACCCATCTGGCAATGGAAGATTCTGTTATTGGCGATATAAATATCCCTGCGCCAGGGCTGTGACCAGTTTCCCTGGATTGCGGTCTTTCTGAAATTAGAAATGTAGTTATCAACAATTTCCACATTATTGCTGTTTATGAAAATTCCAAAATCACGCCAGCTGGTCAGAGATGTATCCCACTCAATATTAAAACCCTCAATCCTTGTATAACTTCCTGCAGTTGGCGAATTTGTATCAAAACCCCAGGTCGTGGCAGTTCTTCGCGGATGGGATTTAAAGACAATTTTCTGATGGGCATTCCCACTACGACGGAAAGTAACTCTTTCGTTATAATCTCCAGGTAGAACCAGGACCGTATCGCCTGCTACCACAGTTGTACAGGCACGATTGATATGGCGCCAGGCAGAATCAGGGCTTGTGCCGGACCAGTTATCATTGCCGTTGATTGAAACATAGTAGGTTGTGCCATAGGCACAGAGGAATACCAGAACATATATCAGAAATTTCATATGACCCCCATTGGTTAATATTATTTATTATATCTAAGTTGTCAACGAATTTTTTATAAGAGCAAATCTTTATTATGCAAACCTGAAAGTTCACCCAGTATTTTTATAATTTCTGATGTAGGGCAAGGCTTCAGCCTTGCAAGCAATAAGGCAGAAGTAGGGCAAGGCTTTAGCCTTGCAATCAAAATAATTTCTAAGGTATTAATACTTAGTGTCAT
>JAOAFX010000120.1 GCA_026416055.1 Caldifarciminota bacterium | reverse complement strand
GAAGTTTTTCTCTTTTTTCATCAACCGAGCTTTCAAGAATTTTTGCCGATGTTAGAAAATCAAGTTCCACTGTCTCTTTCTTACTGGAAAGGAAAAACTTCATCAATTTGCCCTTACGGAAAAAAGTTACCAACGAATTCGGGCATGCAAGTTTTTCGAGATTTTCATTGAACACCTTTGCAGAACGAGCCTTTTTAGGAAGGTGTTTTATCGTCTCAAAAAGTTCAGGATTTTTATCGCGAATGTCTTCAATAATTTTTAAATACTTTAGTTCACTGTCTTCACCATCATCTTCTTCAGTTATCGTCTTCTTTGATAAAAGTTTGTCAAACAATTCATGAGAGGATACAGGTTCGCCTTCGGTGAGAATAGCTGAATCTCCTCCCAGTAAAGTCAAAAATGCTTCTATCTTTGAGCGGGCGATATTTGTAAGCTCAATCTCGGAATCTGCCTGGCTTGTCGGGAAAAAGTTAAATGTATAGATTTTATCAAAAGGCGTGTCTATACGATTTATTCTTCCAACTCTTTGCATTAACCTTGTTGGATTCCAGGGTATATCATAATTTATAACGATGTTTGAACGATGTAAGTTCACACCTTCTGAAAGCACTTCAGTAGAGACAAGTATTCTATAATCATCCTTTCTATGTCTTGCCCGGGCATCGAAATTCTCTATAACTTTATCCCGAATTATCTCTGAAGATTCCCCATGGAATAGTAAAGCTATTTCACCAAAAATTGAATTTATTGCTTTAGTTAAATATTCCGCTGTCTCCTTTGACTCGGTAAATATAATCAGTTTATTATTTTTCAATAGAGGCATATCCTTTAGATTTTTTAATAGTGTCTCGAGTTTTGGGTCTCTTTTTATCGCTTCCCACATTGATTTAATTTTTTCAAGGATTTCGAGATCGTGTTTAAGGTCATTGATAAAATCTTTCTTAAATTCTTTCGCTTCATACCGCTCTGCCTTACCTTCATCGATCAACCGCTGAATTGTCTCATCATCTCCCTGTTCTAAGAGTTCAAAAATCTTGTTGATATATTTCTTACTTACATAAACATAACCACTTTCATAAGTTTTGATAAACATTTTATATGAATCTATGAACCTCTCAATACTTTTCCGAAATGCATAAAAACTGCTCTCAAGTCTTTTGACCAGCAAAACCTTCATAAATCCAGCCATATTACGCTGGGATTGCTCTTCCAGTGGGGTTATGGATTTTGTCAAATAAAGTAATGGCTTATAGCGGGCGTAATTAAAATCCTGAATTATGAACTTAACTGTATCCATAAATATCTTATCTTCCTCAGAATTTAACTGGTAAAAAATCGGCTTTGGTGCATCGACATCTGGAAATCTTATATTGTTATTTTTTAAATCCTGAGCAAAATATTTTTCAATCTCGGTCCTTGTCCTTCTCACCATTATGTATTTCAGGACCCTATCCCTGATTTCTTTTGCATTGGTTCTAACCATTTCAAGATATTTTTTATAATCTTTAGTTCGGTCAATACTTTCTAACTTCCTTTCCATTCTTTCAAAAAATTCCTCAAGGTCAGGAAGTCCAGGAATGTTACTATTTCTCGGTGACTGGAATAGTTTTATCTGGTTAAAGATATCTCTTGGTGTATTGTTATAAGGCGTAGCAGAGACAAGAATTATCCTTTTACCCCGGCAGATTTCAGATATTTCTTCATAACTTATGGTTGTCTCGTTTCGGAAACGATGCGCTTCATCAATGATAATATTTTTATATTCCCTCTGTTCCATATATTTTCTTGCCTCGTCAAGTTTACCGATAGAAACAAATTCAGCAGAAATATGAAAATCAGAAAAAACATTAGGCCAGGAACCAGGATTGTTCCGGTTTAAGAGCGATGGCGGTGCAATGACAATGGTTCTTCCATCAAGCTGTCCGGTTAACATCGTTGCCACATAGGTCTTACCCAGACCAACCACATCAGAAATAAAACATCCCCCATATTCTTCAAGAATTTTTTTTGCATTTAAAATTGCCTGTTCCTGATATTCAAATCTTTTAAAGTTTTCCGGTAGATATTTTGTGAAAACCTCATCAATTCTGCTCAGCTCATCCTTAAAATATTCATAGAGAAATTTTAGATAAAGTTCGTGCGGTGTAATATTCTGATTGAGCCAGGTTTTCTCATTTATTGTTTGAACGAATTGCTCTGACACATCAACAGCGTCTCTCCATAATTCTTCGAACTTTTGCTTTGCAAATTCATAATCAGAACGGTTCTTTAATTCCACATTGAATTCAAGATTATCAACAAGACCAGCCTGAGTAAAATTACTTGAACCAGTAATAATCCGGCCTTTATCCCGATCACCCTCTTTAAAAGTGATAATATATAATTTAGCATGAATATTCTGCCCTGGATAAGCACTTACTTGAAGTTTACCTTCTTTTATCCATGTGATAAACTTCTGCACACCATTCTCTATGTCTTTACTATCTTCTGATTCAGCCAGTTCATTTTCTATTACAGGACCGATCTTTTGTTTGGTCTGGAAGTGAGAAAATAAAGGGGAAGTCCCAGAAACATTTTTTGCTCTTTCTATTAAATCATAAGTCTCCCGCGTTGTTCCAATACCAATAAGGATTCTTATTCTCTCGGCATTTTCAAGTGCTTTGTAAATATTGTGGAAACCGCTGATATAAAAATACCCAACCAGGCAATCAAAGAATTTACAGTCCTTTATTAGCTGCTCAAATCTATCCTTAAGGGTCTTTCCAGGCTCATTTACTATAAATGTTAAGTCCAAAGTTTGCGTGTCATCAGTCATGATTATCCTCTATTTTTCTTAACATTGCTACCAATAGTATACAAACAATCCAGTCATTGTCAAGTATCAAATTGCAATTCCACTTACGAACTGGAAGTAGGTATAGGGGTAATAGGGTTAAGGGGTAAATCGCTGTTATGGAATCGAATCTAAACATTATAACATAATACAAAATTGCCTCCCCATCCGAATTAGCATTGGGTAAAAATTTCAATTTTTGATGCAGAGGGGTCGAATCTTTGCATTTTGCATAATTGAGTTTCCGTTAAATAATTGTCAGGAGATGCTGTGTCATCTTGACACTTTGAATGATTTGACTATAATTTGCTAATGGCTAATCCTTCGTTTCCACATACAGGTAGGTATGGGTGTGCTTAGGGG
>JAOAFX010000011.1 GCA_026416055.1 Caldifarciminota bacterium | reverse complement strand
GCTATGACAATTGACAACACTCGCACTTATTGGATCACCTTCCTTGACAATCAATAAATCTCCCTGACTATTGCTCATATCCAGTATCGCAAGGTTCTTTTTTGCCTTTACCCAGGGGTGTAAGATAAATGTGTCATAAAGGGCAAGGCAAGAGGCATCAATCATTGATGGTATGATATTACAATTTTGGAGCATCATTAGTTGTTTCTCTATTTCTTTGAATTCAGCAAAAGCTATTATTGCGCGGCTTGATTTAAGAATTTGATAAGAATAAACAACTTCCTCAAGGGGTGTTCCAGGAACCAATTCCTGGATGTTTTCTATAAACCACGTTTCAAACTCTTCTTTAACTGGAGATGGTAATAGATAAGTGCGGGTAAGGATGTACGAGCCACGGAAGTTTATCACCACATTCTCTAGTGGAAATTTAAAGGTGTCAAACAATTCTTTGATTTTTTTTATGTATATCTGTTGTTCAGCCTCTTCTTGTTCTTTATCTACTGGAACCTTTATCCTACCAACTTTCTTGATTTTTAAATCTTCGGTAATCTCCACAGCTTTAATCCATTCCTGACCTATATCAAGCCCAACTACAGAATTCATGAGCCATTTTAATCAAAAAATTCTGGAAGTACAAGTTAAAAATTAATAAAAAATCGGTTTATAATGGAAAATTGCATTTTTGAATTTTGGGCATGATTTTCTAAAAACTATATGAAATTCCACAAGTTTTTGCCATTTTCACTTTCAAAAATGTCCATAAATTCAAAAAAATTGACAGATATAAAAACTTGATTTAATGCCGATTTAGGATCTTAAGAGAGCATAGATTTAATTTCAATAAGATACATGCTGATTAAATCTTCTGTTGACATTTTATTGATTTTAAATAGAATAAGGCATGCGCTGGAGAAAATTATGATGCAGAATTTTAGAAGAAATACCCGACTAATACTCTTTATCGTTGTCGCTGCCTTTGTTTTATTGATATTTTTTGAATGGGGGCTTAATGTCACTGGTATTACCCAGCAGGAAGAAGTTAATATTGCCAGAATTGATGGTGTTCCAGTTGCATATGCTGACTATATAAGGTTTGCCCAGAGTAAAGAAAGGGAGATGAAGAACATTGACCGTGAAGATATCTGGAATTTAATGATTGAGGAAGTTATCTGGAATAATCTCATAAAAAAAGAGAATATCCGCGTGGTTGATGAAGAGCTCTGGGCAATTATAAAAAGCAATCCACCACGGGAAATTTATGAATCAGAACATATGAAGGATAGCGCTGGCAATTTTGACTACAATAAATATCTTGAACTAATAAAATCACCCCAGAGCCGTCCCTGGCTTATGGAATACGAGTTCAATTTGAGAAGACGTTTACCTCGTGAAAAACTCCGTTCTTTAATATCTACAATGGCCTGGGTCTCGCCTTTTGAAGATAGCGTTACAATATCTAAGTTTGGTACATTGTATGATTTCTCATTTCTGAGTCTACCCCTGTTCCGTTTGAAAGGCAAGTTTGAGATTACTGAGGATGAATTGAAAGAGTACTATAACCGGCACATTAAAGATTTTACAAATCCAGAAATGAAGATTCTCAAATATGTATTCTTTGAAAGACTTCCTTCAAGCGCAGATTCAATGGAAGCCCGGGAAAGGCTTGAGGACCTTTTATTAAGGGTAAAAGAAGGTGAGGATTTTCTGAGTGTTGCCCGTGAGATCTCAGATGATACATTGATAGAGAAAAAATTCAAGGACGAGAAAGAACTATTACCCTATGAAGTGGAAGTTTACAAAAAATTAAAGGATGGTGAGGTGTCGGAAATAATCCTTACATCCCGGGGTTATGAAGTAATTAAACGTGCAGGTAAAGGATTGATATACTCAGCAAAGGTAAAGATAAATGTTTCTTCTACAACCCTCGGTGAACTAAATGACCGAATTGAGTCTTTTAAGAATTCAGTGAAAGAATTGGGCTTTGATGAGGCAGCAAAAGAATATAACCTGACCACAAACAGAACACTTCCACTGAATCCTGATAAACTCAACTTTCCGGTGCGCAACCAGGAAGGATTTGCAAAGGAATTAAAAAAATTAAAGGCCAAAAAAGTGATCGGCCCTTTCAGCAGTTTTGGTGGTTATTATGTTTTCATTCTCGACTCAATAATCCCTGCCAGGACATTGAGCTTGGACAACGAAAAAGAAAAAAATATAATTCGTTCCCGATATGAAAGAGAAAGATTGAAAACTGCGGTCAAGGAGTATCTTGAAAAGGTATTTAGCGAACTCCAGACCACAGGAATGCTGGAAAAAATTGCCGAGATAGATACTATATTATTCTTCCAGCCCAGATTGCGTGACTTAACCCTCAGCGATGTAGAAGCGAGATATGGACCAGAGTTTTCAGGTGTACTTGGCTCATTAGATTCTGGTCAGGTATCAAGGCCATTGCTGACTGAATGGGCTGGTTATATTATAAGATGTGATAATAAAAGGGTTGCGCCCTTTGATACGAGTATGGTCAAATACATCCAGCATCTGCGTCAGGTACGCTTACAGAGTTTGAGTCAGTCAATTTTTACGCCCAGGCAGATAATTGACAATCGGGATAAATTCTTTGAATAATTTATTATTGACTTATGGTTGAGTTACTATATAATTGAGTATGGCAAAGTTTGACAAAATACTTTGTCCTTACTGTCTGTTCACTTCAAGGTATGTCGATTTGATAATTAATCAGGATGGTGATTACATCTGCCCCCAATGTGATTCAACATTTTTTTACGAAGAAATAATGCAGTTGTACGGATTAAGCAATATTTTCATTGACAACCGATTAAAAGGTCAGGAGCCTTTTACTCTTTAGTCTACTCTATTTTAACTTTTTTCTCACCTTTTTCAATCTCACCGATTATAACTGGATTTACTGGCTTGAAAAATTTTAAATTCTGTGGTTTTATTATCACCACCATACCAATGCCCATATTGAATACGCGATACATCTCCTCTTCTGGAATCTTTCCTGTTTCCTGGATAATCTTGAAGATCACAGGAACCTTCCATGATTTCTTTCTTATTATCGCCGAAGTTCCAGGAGGTAATATCCTTTCAATATTATCATAAAAACCCCCACCCGTGATATGGGCAATGCCATCTATATATTTCAATCGTGGCTCAAGTTCCCGACGATACGATTTATGGACTTTTAGAAGCTCTTCGGCAAGTGTGCATTTGAGACCGGGAATATATGATGAAAGACTGTATTTTTTAAATAGAACCCTTCGTGCCAGTGTATAACCATTGGTGTGGAGGCCTGAGGATTTTAACCCCAGAAGAATGTCACCGGGTTCTATTCGCTGGGGGTTGATATAATCCTGCTTGTCCACTATTCCTACTATAAAACCGACAAGGTCATAAACACCTTTTGGATAAAATCTTTTGAGTTGTGCAGTTTCGCCACCTATCAATGCCATCTTCTCTTTTTTGCAGGCGTTGACCAGCCCTTTCATAACATCTTTGAGAACACCATTACTTACTTCTGAAAATCCTATATAATCCATAAAAAATAAAGGTAATGCACCGGTGGTGAGGATATCATTGACGCAGTGATTTACTATATCGATTCCTACAGTTTTATGGATGCCGGTGGCACAGGCAATGAGAATCTTGGTTCCCACGCTATCAACGCTGGCGATTATAAACTTATCACCCATTGGATAGATGCCTCCAAACAATCCAAAAAGGGATTCCCGGGGCAGGGTTTTCTCTATCTGCTTACCAATCCCTTTTTTTAACTTATTCAGACGGTTAATATCGACGCCCGCATCTTTGTATAACATAACGAGCCCTTTTCATTTTTTGAAAATATTCTTCACTTCAGAATCTGAAGGAAGGCGATTGTTTTTGTAGAAGAATACTTTTTTATAATCATACAAATCTTCTTCCATATAGTCAATATTTAAAAAATCGATGTCAAGATTAATCTTTTTAACAAAGACATTGCCGATCAGAATTTCTAAAAATATTATTAAAAAGAATAAAAGAATCGTTGCCGGGGTGGTGAGAAATTTTAAAGAAATCTCTTTTTTTGGTTTTGTTACTTTTGGTGTGGGTTTTGCATAGGCAAGTTCAATCTGCCCTGTTGTTAAAAGATGATAAAGGCAGGAATATGTGTGAAATTTCCCTAATCCTGATATATCCACAAGGTCATTCACACTCCGGTGTCCATCAACGAGTGAAAGAACTCGTAATTCATCTTCAGGTAATTTTAGTTTTAATTCTGGACGTTCCACTTTTTTAAATACCAGATCTGGTGAAGGAATCTGGCTTACAATTCGTGGCCATTCATCAAACCGGCGTGCAGATTCCAGAACAATATTTTCAGTATTCAATCTGATCTTAATAAGACTTTTGGGATAAATTATTGCGCCTTCTTCAAATTTAAATTCACCATCCTGCCAGGTAAATACTTCATCAATCACTTCTTGAATTTTGAATTTGATGATGCGTTCCACTTCTTCCATAGTGAGATACTTATCATCGATGATGATATTCATTATTGGACGCTTTGTCTCTTCATGTATTTCTTTTATCATATCGTAGAGATTTTTTTTGATAAATCCGGAACGGACGAGGTAATTTTCCAGTCGTTCGACCTTTTCACCTTTTTCAAAAAATGCACCTGTAATCTGCCCTTCTATAAATCCAATGTCCACAAGTTCAGTTTTTCTTTTTATCTTTAAAACACCGGTCAGCCTTTCCTGGGCGATTAATTGAAGTATGCTTGCAAAATTTATGCTTTTTAAATTACCTTCAATCGGCATCACCACCTCCTGGTAAGAAGAGGAAAGAAAGAACATAACAGAAGAGAAGGACGATCGCTGCCACAGGTAATAATATCGGTGTCAGGGAAAGGCATATCCATCCTGATGGTCTGACGAAATGGGATTTCATAAGGATCGGTGTATATGCCATTACCGCCAGGAAGGTAATACTCAATCCCGCAAAGTTTTTGTTTTTATAAATCAATCCTGCTCCAGGCAGGATGATGTTTAAACCAACTGAAAGTGCCCTTTTGATAAATCTGTGGAACCTGCCCAGGGATTCTTTTAATTCTTCTTCGATCTCCTCATTTTTGGTTGCATTCAATTTTTTTGCACATCCCTGGCATTGGAATTCATCACCAGTTTCTTCAGCACACGCTCGGCAGACCGGTTTTCCGCAGATTGCACAGCGATAGGGCGGTGGAATTTTAAAAGGAATAAAGGTAAAGAAAAATATCAGCAATAAGATCAGCAGGTATGGAATTTTAACAGGACCGGAGAAGTTTAAACCGGGTTTTATGAGAAGATTATAAAGCCATTTTGTCCCTGGAGCTATATCCACCGGTTCACTCTGGGCACGGATAAAACCACGTTGCCTTGCCTGTTCCATGAGTTCCCCTGCCGATAGATATTCAATCTTTCGGTATTTAAGAAGCGCGAGATTGAAATAGGGTTCACCACGGTCGCTCAGCATCGCCTTACGATAAAGTTCTTCAGCCCTTTCATCTTCCTCGTATATTGCATAAAGGTTGGCGAGATTATTCAAAATATCCACACTCCGGAGATTCTGGTTGTAATATAAATCTTCATATAACGCCAGGGCTTCATCATATTGCCCCTGTTTTTTGAGGGCATAAGCAAGCACCTCTTTTTCTAATCTTGATTCGGGATTGATTCTAATGTCACCATCCATTGCCACCATTTGATAGAGATAATACGTTTTGTCCTGCCCTTTGAGAAAAGAAACGAAGTTAAACATTGACATGATAACAGCAATCGTTACCACAAGGATTAAATTAATTCTGAGCCAGTTTCTTTCCCGGTTATTCATTATGAATGTAAGAATAATGCTATAAATAATCAAAGTTAGATAAAGATTTCTCAACACCAGAATTGGAATTAACAAAAGGGCAAAACCCAGCATCCCTTTTAGCAGATTATGACCCATCGGGTCAAGTTTGTGACACAAAACTGGCAGATAATTTATAAATTTTACTATAATAAACACAAAAAAGTTAACCAAGAGGGCAATGATTAAAAGAATAGATAAATTTCCTAAAAGGAATATTTGATTGCGGAAATCAGAAAAGACAGGCAGGGTGAGGGCTTCTTTTAAAAAATTAGAATTTCGCGAACTTATACCGAGGTTTATTAGTGACAGAAAGTTTTCTATTGATAGCGAATCAAAATGAATTGCCAATTTTATTTTATTATATTTCTCAATCAGGTCTTTTGATTCCTTTGCTTCCCACCTCAATACCCCAGAAAGATATGGATTCCTTGGAATACTTAAGTTTTTTAGAAAAGAATCAACCTTTGTATCATTTGTTTTACTACGCCAGAACCATAAAATGATTGGGTTGTTTTTATACTCGTTCAACTTTGTTTTATCACGCATCAGATGGACAAATATTGATTCACTTTGAGGTGAATTTATAAAATTTTGATATTCACGGTTGAAACTCAGAATAAAGATGAGAATAAACACCATGATGAATTATACTGTAATTATAAGTTCTGTCAACTACTGGATGATTTCCTTACAATCATGTTAAGATATGCATAGATGAAGTCGTCAATTTCTCCGTCCATCACCCGTTCAATTTGAGTCGTTTCGTATCCAGTGCGGTGGTCTTTTACAAGTTTATAGGGATGAAAAATATAAGAGCGGATTTGATGGCCCCAGGCAATTTCCGTTTTCTGGGCTTCAAGTTTATTCAATTTTTCTTCTTCCTGCTGCTTGTAATAATTATAAAGGCGAGATTTTAGAATCTTCATCGCTGTCACTTTATTCAAATACTGAGACCGCTCATTCTGACACTGAACAGTGATTCCGGTCGGGATATGGGTTATCCTTACTGCTGAAGAAACCTTGTTTACATTCTGCCCACCATGGCCACCTGCACGAAATGTCTCAATTTTTAAATCATCATCTTTTATTTCAAAACTTACTTCTTCAACCTCGGGATAGACGAATACCGAGGCAAATGAAGTGTGTCTTTTCTGATTGGCATCAAAAGGTGATATACGGACAAGGCGGTGGATACCGGTTTCGGCTTTCAAAAGTCCGTAGGCATACTTGCCATTCACCTCAATCGTGGCATCCTTTATACCCGCAATTTCACCTGGGAGCAAGTCTATTATTCGATAGGAAAAATTTTTGGATTGAATATAACGCGTATACATCCTCAAAAGCATTTCAGCCCAATCACATGATTCAGTACCTCCGGCACCAGGATGGATTGTTA
Source organism: Caldifarciminota bacterium (assembly GCA_026416055.1). GTDB lineage: Bacteria > Hydrothermota > Tepidihabitantia > SM23-42 > JAOAFX01 > JAOAFX01. The sequence continues at coordinate 29,501 of JAOAFX010000011.1, read as the reverse complement.
TCAAACAATTTTTGCTGTCATCTCCCCCACCCAGCAGTAATTGAATTTCTAAATCTTTTATTTTCTGTGTGATATTCTTTAATTCCTGTTCTGCGTCCTTCAGTATCTCATCATCAATATCAGTCAGTTCAAGGAGTTCATTTAAAAATGTTATCCCGTTGTCTATCTCTTTCAGACGATCGAGATAACCCTGCTTCTCATCAATCTCAGCCATCACTTTTTGGGCCCTTTCTTTATTTGCCCAGAAATTCGGTTGATTTGCTTCTTCCTGGAGTTTCTTTAATTGTTGTATAATCCTGTTGGGGTCAAAGATGCTCCTTTAGAATATTGTATTTTTTCCTCAATTCCTTTACCTCATTGAGTGTAAGAGATACAAACTTATTCGGTTTCTTCATGTTAAAACCTATTCGGTTTTCTTCCTTGGAGAAGACCTTGGCTTTTGTTGATATTTTTTGATAAATCTTTCGACCCGGCCGGCTGAATCAACTATCTTCTGTTTACCTGTAAAATAGGGGTGGCAACGGGAACATATATCCACAGATATTTTTTCCTTTACAGAGTATGTTTCCACCCGATTGCCACAGGCACAGGTAATCACACACGGAACATATTTGGGATGAATCCCCTTTTTCATTATAAACCTCCTGCGTTATGTAGCATCACTCATTGATTCCAGGAATTCTTTATTATTTTTTGTCCGCTGCATCCTTTCAATAATGAATTCCATCTGTTCAATTGTATTCATTTCAGAAAGGAGTTTTCTCAATATCCATAACCGATTTAATTCAAATTCACTCAGAAGCAACTCTTCCTTTCTCGTTCCTGATTTGTAGAGGTCAAGAGCCGGAAAGATGCGACGGTCAGAAAGGCGGCGGTCCAGCACCATTTCTAAATTTCCCGTCCCTTTAAACTCTTCAAAGATCACCTCATCCATCCTGCTTCCGGTATCGATAAGGGCAGTAGCAATGATTGTCAGACTTCCCCCTTCTTCTATCTTGCGTGCCGAACCAAAGAATTTTTTCGGTTTCTGTAATGCGGTGGAATCGAGGCCACCGGAGAGTGTCTTTCCAGAATGCGGCACAATAGCATTATACGCCCGTGCCAGACGGGTCAGACTATCCAAAAGTATTACCACATCCTTTTTTGATTCCACAAGTCTTTTTGCCCTTTCCAGAATTATTTCCGCAACTTCGGTATGACGCTCTGGTGTTTCATCAAATGTGGAAGAAATGACTTCAGCCTGTACTGACCTTTCAAAATCAGTTACCTCTTCAGGACGCTCGTCAATCAACAAAACGATCAATTTTATTTCCGGATGATTGATGGTGATAGAATTTGCAATCTTCTGGAGAATGACAGTCTTACCAGCCCGTGGCGGCGACACAATAAGTCCCCTCTGCCCCTTACCGATTGGCGTAAAGAGATCTATTATCCGCATTGAGAGATCGTTTTTTCCTTCGACTTCCAGGTGAATCCTTTCATTAGGATAAAGGGGTGTGAGATTGTCAAAAAGAACCCTCTCAGTGAATTCAGCAAGCGGAATATCGTTTACATATTCAATCTTGATCATAGCAAAATAGCGCTCACCTTCCCTTGGTGGACGGGCGAGTCCTTTTATGCTGTCACCCACCTTCAAATTGAATTTGCGTATCTGAGAGATTGAAAGATATATATCATCCGGACTCTGGAGATAATTAAAATTTGGTGAACGAAGGAATCCATATCCTTCTGGATGGATCTGAAGGACTCCTTCTACTGGAACGAGTTCGGTCCGCTTCGTTTCCGCTTCTATAATAGCATGAATCAGATCCTGCTTTTTCAGATCCGTATAGTTACTCAAACCCAGTTCTTTGGCAATCTGGTGGAGTTCGGTAACCTTTTTCTTTTTAAGCTCGGTAATTTCCATAGTTTTAAAGCCTCCTTTGTAACCACTATTTATTTAAGCTCGGCTTAAGAGAATAAGTCGTAAAGGTTAAGGTAAATATTGTTTACTGAACTCACAATTTAAACAATTATATTCAGATTTTATCGGATGTCAAGAATAAAATATTAAATAGCCATCATTCGCTCTATTGCTTTAAGTGCTTTTATTCTTACTTCTTCATCCACATTTATTTCATATTTCATATCTTCAAGAGACCAGAGAATTTTTTCCAGGGTGTTCAGTTTCATATTAGGACAGATTGCATTGGGGTTGCCAGGAATGAATTCTTTTTCTGGATTCTCTTTTTTTAAACGGTGGATTAAACCAATCTCGGTACAGATGATAAATCGTTTTGCTGGATTATTTCTGGCAAAGGTTAGCATCTGGGAGGTAGAACAGATTTCGTCTGCTATTTCCTGCACTTCAATTCTACACTCTGGGTGGGCAAGAACCAGAGCATCGGGGAATTCCCCTTTCAACCTGAGAATCTCTTCTCTGCTGAAGAGCATGTGGGTCGGACAATAGCCATTATAAAGATAAAATTTCTTCTCTGGAACCCGGCGTGCTACATAACTACCAAGGTATTTGTCAGGCACGAATATTATTTCATCTTTTTCCATTTTCTTGGCAACCTTGACACCATTTGCCGAGGTACAGCAGATATCAGAAAGGGCTTTTACTTCTGCGGTAGAATTTATATAGGTTATGACCCCAGCTTCAGGATGTTTTTCTTTTTCTTTAATCAAGCGTATCGGATCGATCATATTTGCCATAGGACATCCAGCATGGATATCGGGCATCAGGACTTTTTTATCTGGATTAAAAATTTTTGCAGTTTCAGCCATGAAATGGACTCCACAAAAAACGATGACCTTTGATTGAGTGTTTTTGGAAAATCGGGCGAGCTCAAGGGAATCGCCTACATAATCTCCGATATCCTGGACTTCAGGAAGCTGGTAATTATGCACAAGAATGACAGCATCCCTTTTTTTCTTTAGTTCTTCAATTTTTTCTATCAGTTCATGCATCGGTCAGAAGTTGAATATTATATAGTCGAGTGGGTCTACCGGAATATTGTTAAGCCTTATCTCATAGTGGAGATGGGGACCCGAGCATTTACCGGTCATGCCCACATATCCTATTAAATCACCCCTTTTCACAAGTTGCCCTACACGGACCGCGGCACGCTGGCAGTGGGCATAAACAGTTTTCCAGCCTTCTTGATGATCGATTTCGATTACAATGCCGAAGTCGCGATTATGCTGAATATTTTTTACTACCCCGTCTCCCGGGGCAAAAACAGGGGTGCCCTCAGGAGCTGCAATATCAATTCCTTCATGCATCCAGAGTTGTCCGGTGAAAGGATCGTGGGTATAACCAAACCCTCGTATATACCAGCCATTAACTGGTGGTATTGATGGAATGGATTGTTTAAAATCTTCTTTATGATTCAGATAATCAATGATCGCCTTCCGGGTAAGGTATTGGTTTTCAGCTATCTTTAGCAGTTCATCAATATTTTCAGGTGAACCGGTTGTAAAACCTTGTTCTAATTTCGCATGGATGTGATTTATGATTAGACTTTCAAGTGGGATAAGCCCTGAAAAATATTTCATCACTGTGTCTTTTTTAATCAGGGTATCAAGCATAACCTTCAAAGTCCTTATCTCCAATTCCATTTTTTCAATCTCTTTTTGCACGATCGAATTTTCGCGGGTCAGCTGGTGTAATCTTTTATAATCAGTCCGGCCGCGTGCAAAATTTACTACCCCATGTACAAAGAGGAAGGCGATCGTTATAATAAAACAGATTATCAGGCATAGAACACCCCAATTCACAGAAAAATTCAAAGTTCTATTATCCCTTTCGTTAACTACAATAATCTCCAATTGCACTCCTTACTCCAATTTTATCATAAAAATATTCTAAGTCAAGTCTATCAATCTTCTTTTGGGGCATAATGTGAAAATTGCATGGTATAGGTACCCCTGCCCTGGGTTAAAGATCTTAAATCCGTTGCATAACCGAATGACTTTGCAAGGGCAAGGGTAGCTGTAATTATTTTATCTTTTTTATTAGTTTCGATATTCATTATCTGGGCTTTTCGGGCATTGAGGTCGTTGAGCACATCACCAAGGTAATTTTCAGGAATGACAATCTCAAGGGACATGTAGGGTTCAAGAAGGATAGGATTTCCATTCAAAAATGCTTCACGCAAGGCCATCTGGGCTGCAACCTGAAATGAAAGTTCTGAAGAGTCTACAGGATGGTATGCCCCATCAATAATATCAACCATAATATTTGTAATTGGATAACCCATAAAGACCCCGGTTTCACACTGCATTTTTATCCCTTTTTCTATTGCAGGAATGAATTGTCTTGGAATCACCCCTTCTTTGAGTTTATTATTGATGACGATGCCTGCAATTTCTGAGGGACTTAACTGGAGTTTCACAACTCCGTACTGTCCTTTGCCACCTGTTTGTTTTATGAATCGACCCTCAGCGATCGATGTTCTGGTAATCGTTTCTCGATAAGAGACCTGGGGTTTGCTTACATAGCATTCAACCCCGAATTCCCTTTTTAATCTATCGGTTATAATCTCAAGATGGAGTTCGCCCATTCCAGAGATTATCCGCTGGCCACTCTCTTCATCGGTCTTAACTTTGAATGTCGGGTCTTCTAACTGGATATATTTTAAGGCATCATCAAGTTTCTCATCATCCATCTTTGTCCTCGGTTCAAGTGAGACAAAGATCACAGGTTCAGGGAATTGAATCGGTTCAAAGGTAATGGGATGTTTAAAATCACATAAAGTATAACCGGTTCTCGATTCCCGGATTCCTGTTACCACACCAATTTCTCCAACACTCAACTGTGGAACTTCATCTCTTTTGTTGGCATGCATCAAATAAAGTTTTGCGACCCGGTCCACACGGTCTGGTGGAAAAATACGAACCTTGTCGCCACTCTTTAGTGTGCCAGAATAGACACGAATATAGTAGAGTAATCCTACGTGGGGGTCAGACTGGGCTTTGAAAAGTAATGCTGAAAATGGGGCATCAGGAGAAGGGCTGCGGGTTTCTATCTTTTTAGTTTCAGGATTTTCTCCCTTCATCGGTGGTAAGTCGATCGGTGCTGGAAGATAGTCAATAACTCCATCAATGAGCGGCTGGATTCCGCGATTGCGAAGGGCACTGCCACAGAAGACTGGGAAAAAATGGAGATTAATTGTTCCTTTTCTTATAACTTCTTTTATTTTCTCTGTCGGCACTGTAGTATCTTTAAAATAACTTTCAAATATATCCTCATCGTATTCAGCAAGTGTCTCCAATAACTCTGCACGCAATCCTTTCACTTCCTCCAGATATGTACTGGGTATTGCCTCGGTATGATATTGGAGTCCTTCAGCGTCATCCCAGTAAATCGCTTTCTGCTCTACAATATCAATTACACCCTGGAACTTTTCCTCAGCGCCAATCGGAATTTGTAGTATGACCGGTTTTAAAGAAAGTTTTTCCTTCATCTGCCTGATGACCCGGTAAAAATCCGCACCAATCCGGTCCATCTTGTTAACAAATGCTATTCTCGGAACACGATATCGATCTGCCTGGCGCCATACAGTTTCACTCTGGGGTTGAACCCCACCTACGGCACAAAAGATTGCAATCAATCCATCGAGGACCTTCATTGAGCGTTCAACTTCAATTGTAAAATCAACATGCCCGGGCGTGTCGATGATATTTATCCGATAGTTTTTCCAGTAAACCGTTGTTGCTGCAGCAGTGATTGTAATCCCCCGTTCCCTTTCCTGGGGCATCCAGTCCATTGTCGCTGAACCTTCATCGACTTCACCAATCTTTCTTATCTTTCCGGTATAAAAAAGAATTCGCTCGGTCGTGGTCGTCTTGCCCGCATCAATGTGGGCAGCAAGACCGATATTCCTTATTAATTTGAGTTCAATCATAAGATATTATTATATCCAGATAATAAACTTTATGCAAGACCATTTCTGTGCCTTAGTCTTACTCATAATTTAATTCCTAATCGGACAAAATTTTCGAAAGAAAAGGACCTTTAGCAGTTGCGTGGTCGTATCTTTGCAATTTTAACTGGTTAATCAAGAGGTTATCTGTGTGTCCCTACCTATATGAAAAAAATTTAAACATGAATTTTGTCATATTTGAAATTCGTTCTACTGAAATCGGACGATACGATTGAATGAATTGAGGGTGGCAGACGAAAGATTCCTGGATTCAGTCCTCTTTTATCCTGCGAGCCCTTTTTACAGTAGACTTTATTTCATCGTTATTAACATGACCGACACTCACAGGAAAGCCTTTAAATGTAAATATTATAAACTCACCTAAATCGTTTTGCTTTTTTATACTTTCTCCTCGCAAAATTCTTTTCAGTTCCCAATCTTTTAATTCCACGGTATTTTTCTTTGCGCCTAAAGCAAAAATTTGGACAAAGTCATTATCCGGTTTCAGGTTAGATCCATAGACCCTCCCCACTTCCAGACCCTTTCTTATTGCAGGGATTTCAATGAAAGCATACGCTTCGGGTGTGGATATGAAGTATTTATCACCCCTCTGGAATACCGCAAAATCACTGAATCTATTGTCGGGTAATTCATACTGGCGATTGAGCATATCGATGATTTTATTCTGATATTCAATCCTTCCATGGTAGCCAGGACGCATCTGCGGTAGGCCGAGTTTGGTAATCTTCGTCAAGAAAAAGGGTGCGGTGTCATTATCCTGGGGCAGTATCCGCGCGCAGTTTTTAACCCTCGGATCATAGTTTTCTTTCTCCCAGTTGGTAACACCAGGACGGAATTTGAATCCGTTCAGATTTATTGGTAACACTTCAGCCTCAGGGAATTTTTTTAAAAGATAATCAACGACCCCTTCATTCTCTTCAGGAGCAATCGTGCAGGTTGAATAGACCATTATACCACCGGGCTTGAGTGCACGGAATGCAGAAACGATCAACCCTTTCTGTATTCGTGCCATCTTCTGGATGTTTTTTATACCCCAGTGGTAGAGAACCTTCTTTGATTTCCTGATTGTACCTTCTGCAGAACATGGTGCATCGAGGAGGATTTTATCGAAATAATTCGGCAGGACATCGCCGATCTTTTCTCCTGGTATAGAAATCAGAACTTCGTTCAAAAGGCCGCATTTTTTTACATTATGGATAAGGCTGGAAAGTCTTTTATAGTCTATCTCATTGGCAATTAGTAAACCTTTGTTTCCCATGAGTTGCGAAATCTGGGTTGTCTTTGATCCAGGAGAGGCGCAGAGATCAAGGATCACTTCTCCTGGTTTCGGTTCAAGAATGAGTGCAGGAATCATTGAAGCAATCTCCTGGACATATATCAGGCCGAGTTGATGAAGATAATGATTTCCTATTCCGAAGCCATTCTTTACAATATAGCCATCTTCATAAAATTTTAAAGGTATTAACTCATAATCTTTAAAAAGGTTTAAAATCGTCTCCTTTCTGCACTTGATGGTGTTTAATCTAATAGAAATCCGTTGCGGCTGGTGTAAAATTTCTAAAAATTCTTTAAAATCAGGTATTATTTTTTCATATCGGGAATAAATTTCTTCAATAGTCATAAGACATTATACAGAATTGAGCAACACCAGTCAAGTGTAGAGTAAAAATTTTTCTGTAGGAAGTTTTAAGTGTGTTATTGACACTATTCTGAAAATGGATATAATTCAGTATGGAATGCATAATAGAGAAAAATAAAAAAAGTTGTACCTGCACATACGAACCCTGTTCAAGGAAAGGCAAGTGCTGTGAGTGCCTTAAGTATCATCTGAGCCATCGAGAATTGCCTGGCTGTTTTTTTCCTCCTGAAGTGGAAAAAACCTATGACAGGTCTTTTGAAAGATTTGTGATGTGTTTAAAACGCTGATGGAACTCATATTTGAACGTTCAAGACCAGGAAGAAAAGGATTTTCACTGCCAAGATTGGACGTGCCTGAATCTGAACTTCCTTCGAAATACCGGCGGAAAACACCTGCAGAACTCCCAGAGTTAAGTGAACCCGAGGTTGTGCGCCACTTTATAAATCTTTCCATTCTAAATCACCATGTTGATAAAGGTTTCTATCCCCTTGGTTCCTGCACTATGAAATACAACCCGAAAATAAATGAAGAGACCGCCCGTTACCCTGGTTTTACCCAGCTCCATCCATTGCAACCCGAGAGGACTGTTCAAGGTGCCCTTCAATTGATGTACGAACTCGGAGAATACCTGAAGAAGATTGTAAATCTTGATGCCATAACCTTACAGCCAGCAGCTGGAGCCCAGGGTGAATTTACGGCAATAAGCATGTTTAAGGCTTATTTTAACAAAAAAGGAGAAAGAAGAAAATATATTTTAATTCCTGACTCAGCACACGGTACCAATCCAGCCAGTGTCAATTTTTCAGGATTCAAACCCTTGACCATTAATTCCGATGATCAGGGGCTCGTTGATATCAAAAAATTAGCCCAGGTGATGAACGAAGAAGTTGCAGGTTTGATGCTCACAAATCCCAATACCCTCGGTTTATTTGAAAAGAATATCAAGACCATTTCCGAGATTGTCCATTCCAAGGGTGGTCTTTTATATCTCGATGGTGCTAACTTGAATGCCCTCCTGGGGCTTGCAAGGCCGGGCGACATGGGTTTTGATGCAGTTCATTTCAATCTTCATAAAACATTCTCCACACCCCATGGTGGTGGTGGACCTGGTTCGGGTCCGGTGGCAGTTCGCAAAATACTTGAGCCATTCCTGCCAGTTCCGGTGCTTAGAAAAGAGAACGGTAAATTTTATTTTGATTATGAACGCCCGGACTCTATAGGCAAGGTCCATTCTTTTTATGGCAATTTTCTTATATTCGTCCGTGCCTATACCTATATCAGAATTATTGGTGAGGAGGGACTCCAGTCAGTTTCACGTGCTGCAATATTAAATGCCAATTATATTATCCAGTCTTTAAAAGATTACTACCATCTCCCTTATCCGGAATTTTGCATGCATGAAGGTGTACTTTCAGGAAAAAATTTGAAAGAGTATGGAGTTAGAACCCTTGATGTAGCAAAGCGTCTTTTAGATTATGGTTTCCACGCACCAACGATCTATTTCCCGCTCATCGTCAGTGAAGCATTGATGATTGAACCAACCGATACCGAATCACTCCAGACGATTGAAGAGTTTATTGAAACTATGATCAAGATTGCAAAAGAAGCAAAAGAAAATCCAGAAATTCTAAAAAGCGCGCCCCATAAAACTCCGGTGAGGCGCCTTGATGAGGTAAAAGCGGCAAAGGAGCTAAAATTAAGATGGCAGAAATAAGGTTTGAAATAACTGAAGAGCGTAAGAATTTTTTGATAAATAAGATTGCACAAAAGATTGTGGATTTAAGATTATCACCAATCGCCATTGTCTTTCTGGAATCATCAAAACCATTAGCATTTTTAGGAAATCAATTGATGATATTTATGCAACCATTTTACCGTGCCTTTTTTTCATATCAGGAGTACGAAGAAATCGCTGCAATGCTTGAAGATCGAAACAACATAGAGAAATTGATCTGTGCAATCGAGCATCTTGAGGAGGAGCGACATGGAAATAAAAGATCCTAAAAGAATTCTGGCTACAGATTGTGGAAGCACGACTACCAAGGCGATTTTGATTGAAAAAAGGGGTGATGAATATCGCCTCATTGTTCGTGGTGAGGCGCCTACCACTGTCGAATCACCGTTTGAAGATGTAACAAAGGGTGTGCTAAACGCAGTGCGGGAAGTTGAAGAACTTGCCAATGTTAAAATCCTTGATGGAGAAAATATCATCAAAGGTGTAAAGGGTTCAGAAGGGGTTGATTTCTATGTATCTACTTCTTCTGCCGGTGGCGGTCTCCAGATGATGGTGGCAGGGGTCGTTCTCACCATGACTGCTGAAAGTGCGGCTCGTGCCGCACTCGGCGCAGGTGCGATTGTGATGGACGTTATTGCATCCAATGATGGTCGATTACCACATGAGAAGATAGAAAGAATTAGAAATTTAAGACCAGATATGATACTTCTTTCAGGTGGTGTTGATGGCGGAACAATCTCCCATGTGGTTGAACTTGCAGAATTGATAAGGGCAGCCGATCCCAAACCCCGTTTTGGTATCGGGTATAAATTACCGGTGATATATGCAGGTAATAAAGATGCCCGCCAGGCAATACTCGATATCCTAAAAGAGAATACTGCCCTCGTCATCGTGGAAAATATCCGTCCGGTCTTAGAGCGTGAGAATCTCAATCCGGCACGCCACAAGATCCATGACCTGTTCATGGAGCATGTGATGGCACATGCTCCAGGATACAAGAAACTCATGGAGATGACCGATGTTCCAATTATGCCCACTCCTGGTGCGGTCGGGTTGCTCGTAGAGACGGTTGCACGAAAAGAGAATATTACAGTCATAGGGGTGGATATCGGTGGTGCCACGACCGATGTCTTCTCAGTCTTCCAGGGTGTATTTAACCGTACCGTGAGCGCCAATCTTGGTATGTCATATTCAATCAGTAATGTGCTCGCCGAAACCGGAATTGAGAACATAATGCGCTGGCTACCGTTTGAGATTGAGGAACGGGATTTGCGGAATAGAATTAGAAATAAAATGATAAGGCCGACGACCATTCCCCATACCCTTGAAGATCTAAAGATTGAACAGGCAATTGCCCGTGAGGCACTCAGTCTTGCATTTGAACAGCACAAATCAATGGCAGTGGGGTTAAAAGGAATACAGCAGGAAAGAACGATTTCGGATACATTCGCCCAGACAATGACTGGTGAAACCCTCATCGATCTTATGGCATTAAATCTTTTAATCGGCTCTGGTGGCATCCTGTCTCATGCTCCGAGGAGGAATCAGGCAGCAATGATGATGATTGATGCATTCCTTCCACAGGGTATTACTAAACTGGCTGTGGACTCCATCTTCATGATGCCACATCTCGGAGTGCTTTCGACGGTGCATGAACGCTCGGCAACCGAGGTCTTCAATAAGGACTGCCTCGTTCCGTTGGGATATTGCATCGCTCCGGCAGGTGAAGGTCGTGAAGGAATCAATGTATTAAAGGTAAAGATTGAAGATGAAAAGGGGGTGAGCGAGAAAGTAATTAAGTATGGAGAGATTGAACTGATTCCGGTGCCGGTTGATAAAAAGATAAAGATAATACTACATCCCGAGCGTGGCTTCGATGTAGGTAATGGTAAAGGTAAGGTTGTTGATGCAGAACTGCAAGGCGGTGTGGTGGGAATAATCATCGATTGTCGAGGACGGCCTTTCTCGCTCCCTGAAGATAAGAAAAGGCGTATTGAACTCTTGAATAAATGGTTCAGTGCCGTCAATATGTATCCACGTTAAAAAGGAGAGAGATCTATGCCTGTCCCAAAAAGAAGACATTCCCATTCAAGAAAAAACAAAAGGCGTTCTCAATTTAAGATGGAACCGATTCAATATACTGAATGTCCGAAATGCCACAGTCCGAGGCTGCCACATCGGGTATGTCCGGTCTGTGGAACATATAAAGGGACCCTGGTTTTTGCCCCAAAAGAGGAAAAATCCTGACAAATTTAATCATGGGGCGTAAATCCAGCTAACTAAAAATGAAAATTGGTTTTGATTTAATGGGGTCAGATAATTCACCCCATATTGAAATTGAGGCGCTTAAATTTATAAAAGATGAAATTAAAAGTGAAATCATAGTGGTTGGTAAAGGTGATTATGAGAAGGAAGTAAAGAATCTTGGCTTTGAGTACCGAATTGCTGAAGAGGTCATCGGAATGCATGAAATTCCGACAGTGGCCGTAAGGCAGAAAAGAAACTCATCGCTGGGTGTGCTTTTTTCTATGCTCCAGAAAAAAGAAATAGACGGACTGGTCAGTGCCGGTAATACAGGTGCGATAATGGGCTTCAGTTTCTTCGACCTAGGCACGATTGAAGAAAATGCCAGACCCGGGCTCGCAATAACGCTGCCCACTCAATCTGGATATTCAATAATGATCGATGTCGGAGCCAACATCAAACCAAAACCTCCTGATTTACTGTATTATGGTATAATGGGTTCGGTCTTGGCAAAGATTATTCTGAAAAAGGAAAATCCAAGGGTTGGATTATTGAATGTGGGTTCAGAAAGTGTAAAGGGTGATGAAATAAGACAGAAGGCATATCAGTTGCTGAAAGAAGGAATACCAGATTTTGTGGGCAATATTGAAGGAAACAATTTGATGAAAGGTTTTGTCGATGTGATTGTCACTGATGGATTTACAGGAAATGTTCTTTTAAAATATGCTGAAGGGATTGTGGATGCACTCTGGAATATGCTTAAAGAAACTGTGGATGCGGCAATGCGCAGAAAGTTTGGACAATTTCTTGTGAAACCGGCAATGAAGGATTTAAAGGCTAAATTCAGTTACGAAGAATATGGCGGTGGAATTTTGCTCGGTGTAAATGGTGTAGTAATCATCTGCCACGGCCATTCTTCACCTCTGGCTTTGAAAAACGCCCTTCTCATGGCGAGGTGTTGTGTTGAGTGTAATATAATCGAAGAGATAAAAAAGGTGATGAAAAAATGAAGGCTTACATTGCCGGTATCGGCATTTATGTTCCGGAAAAAGTTTTAACCAATTTTGATCTGGAGAAGATTGTTGAGACTTCAGACGAATGGATAAGAACCCGCACCGGAATAAGGGAACGGCGTATTGTTGATGAGAATACTGCGACGAGCGACCTTGCGGTTATTGCTGCAAAAAGGGCTATAGAAGATGCGGGTGTCAAACCCGGGGCAATCGATGCCATCATCTTGGGAACTGCCACACCTGATATGCTTTTTCCCTCAACCGCATGTATTGTTCAGAGTAAAATCGGTGCCCGCAAGGTCATGGCATTTGATATCTCAGCGGGGTGCAGTGGATTTTTATACGGTCTGGGGATCGCTGATGCCATGATCAAAAATGGGTATGACAATATCCTGGTCATCGGCGCTGAGGCATTGAGCAAGGTTATGGATTTTACTGATCGTGCGACATGTGTATTATTCGGAGATGGAGCCGGTGCTGCAGTTGTGAAGAAGAACAATGATGATGAAAGTGGAATAATCTCTTCTTATTTTGCTTCGGATGGATCAGACTGGAAACTTCTACATCAACCCGCAGGCGGTTCAAGGATTCCAGCTTCAGAAGAATCTGTTAAAAAAAGACTGCACTACATTAAAATGGAAGGGAATGAGGTTTTCAAGCTTGCTGTCCGTGCCATGATTGAATCGGCAATAGAAACGTTAAAAAAAGCCAATCTTTCACCAAAAGATATTGCATTGTTAATACCTCATCAGGCAAATATAAGAATAATTGAGGCAACGGCCAAGAGGCTCGATATACCGATGGAAAAGGTCTATGTAAACCTTGATCGATACGGTAATACATCGGCTGCCTCAATACCCATTGCCCTTGCTGAGGCACGGGCTGAAGGCAGAATAAAAAAGGGTGATTATGTCTTGATGGTTGCCTTCGGTGCCGGATTTACCTGGGGTGGTTTATTGATGAGGATGTAGTGAGCGATGGCATTGAATGTTGTGAAATTCGGCGGTACATCGGTGGCAAATGCAGAACTTATTATGAAAGCCGCACAGCGGGTTGCACGCCTTAAACAAAAAGGTGATGTGATAGTGGTCGTTTCTGCAATGGGGCATACAACTGATGAATTGATTAAGCTATCAAAACAGATTACTGAAAATCCACGGGCAAGGGAAATGGATATGCTTCTCACCGCCGGTGAGAGAATTTCCGTAGCATTATTCACGATGGCACTCCATAGATTTAATATAAGGGCAATCTCCTTTACGGGCTCCCAGGTAGGTATCATTACAGACAATCGCCATACTGACGCCCGGATTATCGAGATCCGTGGTGAAAGACTCATTAATGCTATAAATCAGGGTTATGTCCCAGTAGTCTGCGGATTCCAGGGAGTGAGTTTTGAAAAGGAGATAACGACCCTGGGCAGGGGCGGTTCAGATACAACCGCAGTGGCACTCGCTGCGGCATTGAAAGCTGAAAAGTGTATAATATATACCGATGTTGATGGTGTATTCACTGAAGATCCAAACCGATTTGCAGGAGTAAAAAGGATAAAAAGGATTTCTTACGAAGAAATGCTTGAACTCGCGAGCCGCGGAGCGAAGGTTTTACATCCACGGGCAACCGGAATCGGTGCCAGATTCGGTGTTCCGATTGAAGTAAGAAACAGTTTTAATAATAAACCAGGAACTCTTATCACCCATATCAATGGCATGGAGCACCCCAAGCCTAAGGCAATCACCCACAGTGAAAATTTGTATTTGATAACACTTGTCCAGGTCCCCAAAAATCCAGCTTATCTTTCCCAGATTACTGCAGAATTGACCGACGCCGGTGTTCATTTAAAATTTTTCTTCCACGGGATATCAGATGCACCCAATTTCGACCTCTCTTTCATAACTCCGCTTGAGGAAAGGGAACTTGTGAAGAAAATAATCGGAAAACTGGCAAAAAAACTAAAAATAGAAAAAATAAAAGAATCACTCGATATCTGCTCTTTGAGCGTAATCGGTTTTGGCATCGGTTCAGAACATAAAATCCTTGCGGAAATTTTTAAAGAATTGTCAAAGGCAAAACTCCATATCGAAGCCGTCACGACCTCAGAATTATCGATCAATATTTTTTTAAAGAAAAAATATCTTGATAGCGCCATCAATGCACTCCTTGTGAAGTTCAAATTGAAAGAATGATTTCAGAACAGAATTTTTAAAATTTCCAGTATACACTCATATTGACAGTCTGCTTATTTTTCAATAAAATAATCCGTGCGTAATATTTTATTGTTATTGATATTACCTGTAGTTCTATCAGCCCGGGAATGGACAGTGCTTGTATATATGGTGGCAGATAATTCATTGAGCGACTTTGCTGATTCAGACCTGGTTGAGATGAAAAATATCGGTTCAGATGAAAATTTTGGAGTTCTTGTCCAGGTTGATAAACCCCATATCGGTGCCTATCGCTATTATGTCGGTAAGGATACCCTTTATAAACTCGCGGAAATGGGAATGGTTGATATGTGTGACTGGCACACTTTGAAAGATTTCATGTTGTGGGGCATATCACTCCTTCCCGCGAAAAGATATTTTCTTATTCTCTGGGATCATGGCACAGGTTGGACCCTGGCACCAAAAAGGACGTTCGGCAGTGATTGGTCAGCCGGAACCCAGATGAGTATCGCAAATGGCGATCTTAATAAGGCATTGAAAGGATTTTATGAAATCACAGGAAGGAAATTCAATATAATCGGTTTTGATGCCTGTAATATGCAGCAGATTGAAATTATAAACGAAATAAAAGATTATGGAAAGGTCTGTATTGCACCCCAGACGATCTGGCCAATAAATGGATTTCCGTATGAGCATATCTTTTATATATTTAAGACTGAACCACGAATAAATGAAGTTGAACTGGGAAAAAGAATAGTAGAGTTCTGCCGGAAATATTATTCCTCACAACCATCGGCGATTTCACTTGTTGACTTAGAAAAAATAGAAGTTTTAAAAAGATCTTTGAAGAAAAATATCGAAACAATCACCCAAAATCCACCCACACCGGATTTTAAAGAGATTCGTAAACAGGTCCAGACGGTCTCGTTACTCGATTCTAGTCCTGGGCCACAGGATGATTATATTGATCTTGGTGATTTTTTGAGACTGGTTAATCAATATTTTAATAACGAAGACACGAAGGAATTATTTGATACCTATAATAAAACTGTGGTCAAAGCTGAAGCCTGGGGAACAAGCTTTCGCCGATTGAGTGGGATTACGATCTGGTTTCCAGACCGATATATTGAGTTCAAGAATATTGCGGAACTGTATTACCTGTTGAAGTATAGCGAAACCCGATGGATAAATTTTTTAAACTGGTTTTATGGTGAAGATGACATAAGGCCTGCACAATCTACACTCTATACAGGCAATACGGGTAAAAATAATGATTTCCGCCTCTACTGGACAAAATCCTTTGATCTCGCACCAGTTTTTTATAGTGTCCTTGAATGCCGGGATACTATTTTGTTGTTTGCAGATAACTGTGAAGATTCAACAAACTGGGTATCAAGCGGCTTTACGCTTGTAAACAACATTGCCTATGAAGGAAATCGTTCATTCTTTTCTGGTAACAGCAGTAACCTCAATAATTCCCTTTACACAAAACATGATTTTTATGTTGAAGAACTCGGACTTCTCGATTTTTATTTATACTACAATACCGAAGATATGGTTGATTCGTTCATTGTGGAGTTCGGGTCGAAGCGCTGGTTCTTTTATGGCAGGTCAGAAAGCTGGCAGAATATCAGGATTATCGTGCCACCCGGGAGTTCACCATTAAGATTTTATTATCGCACTAATGGCAGTGTAAACAATGGTGGTGTCTATATTGACCGGATTAGATTTTATAATCTCTCAGCTGGAAGGTTTGTAAGATATAATCTGACCGATACTACAATTTATATCTTTAACAAATTAAGGGGTAATTATTATTATGGCGTATATCCCCGTGATCAATACAATAATGAAGGCAATCTTTCAAATCTTGTTCTGGTAAATTTAGAAAATTATGCGGTGCCTTATTCTATTCCCAATCCATTTGTAGATAATTGTGAAATTGTTCTCGATTATCCTGCAGGAGTCAATCCCGAAATTTATATTTATTCGATAACAGGCCGTCTGATTAAAAAGTTTTCTCCTACAGAAATTATCAACAAAAGAATCTACTGGAATGGTGATGATGAAAATGGACACCCTGCAGGTTCAGGGCTTTACTTTGTAATGATAAAAAGCAAGACATTTAATAGCATTGGAAAGATAGCGAGGCAGAGGTGAAAAATCTTGTAATAATTGCTAATGGTGGAGCCGGCGGGATAAATTTTCCTCACCGCCGTGCCCAGGGCTTGAAGAAAGCTGTAAGCATTGGTTATGAGATTTTAAAAAATGGAGGCTCGAGTCTTGATGCGGTGGAGAAGGCGATAATGATTCTGGAAGATACCACCATCTTCAATGCCGGAACCGGTTCAACCCTCGGTCTGACCGGGGAAATAGAAATGGATGCATCAATAATGACTGCCAACGGAGATTATGGAGCAGTTGCAGCAATAAAAAATGTTCGTTATCCAATCCAGGTTGCACGCCTTGTCATGGAAAAGACTGACCATCTACTCCTTTGTGGCGATGGAGCACTCCGCTTTGCCCGGCTTTGTGGAATTAAATACCACAACCCCAAGACCAGGGAAAAAGAAAGGATGTGGTTGCGGGCAAAAAAGGAGATGAAAAGCACCTATTTTCCTAAACTCTATAAATTAAAAGAACTCTATGAAACAGTGGGGGTTGTGGCAATGGATAAAAACGGAATGATTTCAGTGGGCACATCTACCGGTGGAATCTCACTCCATCTCCCAGGAAGGGTGGGTGATACACCAATAATCGGTGCTGGTACTTATGCCAATAAATACGGCGGTGTCTCTGCAACCGGTCATGGTGAGATGATTATGAAGACGCTCCTTGCCTTCCGTACGGTAATGTACATGGAGAAGTATTCAGCACCAGTGGCGGGTAAGATGGCAATCGAGTATGCAACAAGAAATAAATGCCGTGCAGGGTTGATTGGCATCGATCGACATGGTAGAATTTTATGCGTCAACAACACTGAGGCAATGTCCTGGTGTTATATAAAAGATGGCAATATGAAATCTTTTTATTAGACAATCTTAATTTTTCTCTTTACTGCATTTTTCGGGCAGACCTCAAAACAGCAGTAGCATTTTATACATCTTTTATAATCGATTTTATAATATTTGATTGCCCGCGTTGGGCAGACATTTTCACAGGAATTACAACGATTGCAAAGATTCAATTCAAACGCTGGTACCCAGAGACTCTGAATTTGGGCAAACATTCTACTTCCGATACCAGCAAGGAAGTCTTTAAAAGGAATTGTGAATGGGATTGCAAACCCTTTTATGGGACTCAATTCGCCAATAATTTCTATCTCTTTGGGATCAAATAAATTTTTTTTCAAACCGATCCTTAATAAAGGACTCAATTCAGGTTTTAAACCGGCGATGAGTGCACAAACGTAATCTACAGCCCATCCATCGGTACCGGCAATCAGTTTTTTTAATCGGTATCTTCTCCCCCGGGCATCGACCACATTCAGTGCATCAACGATTATCAGTCCGGGCTTCTTAAGGTTGTAAATTTCAATTAGAAGATTGCAGAAATCATCGAGTGTTGGACATTGATAGTGTAATTTTAATTTTAACCCGCCGGGGATGATGCCAAATTGATTTTTGATTGCAACGCTCAAAAATGTTAATGCATGGGTCTTGAATTTCGGTAGCGAAATCAACATCTCGCTATCGATTATATCCCTTGAGACATATAGCTCTTTTATTAAGCGGTGTTTGATTTTTAGTTTTTTTATAAACCTGCCTACATTTTTAAAGTAACCTTTGCTTGCTTCATAAAAACCACAGAGTTTTGCAGTCTCAATTTCATTCACCCTCTGGGGAATTGGATTATCACCAACCGTGACCAGAGCTGATTTTTCCAGCAGGTAGTCGACGACTGCTTCCACAAGCTTCGGGTCGGTTGTTATACAATCCTCGGGTTGGGCTGCCCTCAGCATATTCGGTTTGACAAATATTCTTTTATTTTTTAAAGGTTCTTTGTAAAATTGATTGAATATAGTCTCTATTGCGCTATTTAAATTTTCCGCGGATATGATGTATACCCTGCTTTTCATCTCAGATTCTAACCTCTGTTTTGCAGTATAATTTATAGAATTCTTCTAATTCTAACTCCTGTGGCCGCCGAGAGAGAATTTCTCCATTCAGTTCTTCTGGTAGATATCCGAGATGGTGAATTAAGGCATTCTTGAGTGTTTTACGCCGGTAACGGAATAGACCCTTGATAAAATTGAAGAATTGTAATTCATCGTTTAAGAAAAAAGGCGGTTTATGGGGAACGAGACAAACAACGAGTGAATCAACCCTGGGTGCAGGGGTAAAGAATTTTGGTTTAATTGAAAAGCCCTTTAACACTTTGAAATAATAATTTGCATAACAGGTGATGGAACTGTAATTAGTAGAACCAGGCCGGGCAAGTATCCTTTCTCCATATTCCTTTTGCAGGGTTAATACTGCTTTTTTAAAATATTCTTTTTCCTGTGCAAGTTTTTCTACTATTCGGGTTGTGATTCCATAAGGGATATTGCCAATCACGATTGAGCCTTTATAAAGGCTCAAATCAGTTTCAAGAAAATCAGCATTAATCACCTGGACATTCGGTAGCGATTTATCACGCAGCATTTCCGCATATTTCTGGTCAATCTCAATCGCATACACAATCTTTGCCCTTTTTGCAATCTCCCGGGTGAGCATCCCTTTGCCAGCACCGATTTCGATGACCGACTCATTATTTATTTCGGCAAATTCTACTATCCTTTTTGCGATGTGCAGGCTATTCAAAAAATGCTGCCCCAGACGTCTCGGCATCTTTTCAAATTCTCAAGGTGAATAATATTTGGGCGTTTCTATCTGTGACTTCCTCGATCCGTTCCACCGGTAAGCCCTTTACAGATGCGGCGAAATTCAAAATTTCCGGAAGATAGGATGGTTCATTCCGCTGTCCACGGTGGCTCGCAGGTGCAAGGAACGGGGCATCGGTCTCAAAAAGGACAAAATCGAGTGATACACGGGTAAAGACCTCGCGAGCATTCCTGGAAAATGTCAGAACTCCGCCGAAACCCAGATAAAAACCCATATCCATGACTTCCTTAGCCTGTTCATAAGTTCCACTGTAGCAATGGAAAACACCTTTATGATACTTTTCCTCTTTAAGTATTCCGATTGCATCGTCGATAGAATTTCTCGTATGGATGATTAATGGCAGGTTATATTTTCGGGCAAGATTGATATGAGCGCGAAATAGATTTTGCTGGGCGGCACGGGTAGAATAATTTCGATAATAATCAAGGCCGGTTTCGCCAATACCGATTACTCTTCTATCATTACACAATTCTTCAATCGCGTCCATCTGGTGCAAAGACTCTTCGGCCAGCTCATTGGGGTGGATGCCCACAACCGGTAGTAAAAAATCGTATTCATCGCTCATTCTTATGGTATCTCTACTCGTGTCCAGATCATAGCCAATATTTATTATACATTTTACACGGGCTTTTTTTGCCCTCTCTAATACTTTTTGTAAATCGTGATTAAACTGGGGGTCGATTAGATGGCAATGGGTGTCAATCACTTCACTGTTGCACCCGGTGAAATCGGTTTATCGGTCGTCAAAAGTACCAATCCTTCTTTATCCTGTGCTGCAAGGAGCATTCCTTCAGAAAGGACACCTTTAAGGGTAACTGGCTTGAGATTATTTACCACAATAATCGTCTTACCGATGAGTTCCTCTGGTTGATAATACTTTCCAATGCCTGCAACAATCTGTTTTTTCTTGTCTCCAATTTCAATTTCACAAACGATTAAATGATCACTTCCTTCAACCTTTTTTGCCGAGACAACCCTGGCGGTGCGCAATTCTAATTTGTTGAAATCGTCAATGGTGCACTCCTTCTTTTTCAGTTTTGCAATCTGGACCTCAATCACCTGATTTTCAATTTTCTTAAACAGAATCTCGGGTTTACCGATTGTGGTCGGAACGATCGGTGTTGAGATATGGTCCCAGCTCTGTTCGGTGAAGTTTATCATCTTCTTGAGTTTTTGTGCTGTAAAGGGTAAAAATGGTTCAATGAGGACGGCAAGTGATGTTACTATTTTCATGCAGATATACATCGTCCTTTCACCGATCAAAGGATTTGTTTTGCGGGTTATCCAGGGTGCTTCTTTATCAAAATAACGATTACCTTCCTGGGCAAGTTTCATCACTTCCTGAAGTGCATTTTTGAATTCGAAATTTTCAATTTTCTCGCCGATTATCCCTGGTGCCTTATGGAGCATATCAAGGATTCTGTTTTCGCTTTCGGTAAACGCGGAAGCCGAAGGAACATTATAATTGTAGTATTTCTCAATGAAAGTTAGTGTGCGGTTGATATAATTACCGAGGATGTCAGCAAGTTCATTATTATGCCAGGCCTGGAAATCACGCCAGGTAAAATCTGAATCACGGGTCTCGGGAAGGTTCCGGGTCAGGGCATATCTCAATGAATCAGCAGGGAATTCTTTAAGATATTCAGGAAGCCAGATGGCATAGCCCCTGGATGTAGAAAGTTTCTCACCTTCCAGATTCAAAAACTGATTTGCAGGAATCTCGGATGGCAGTATATAATCACCATAGGCCATGAGCATGGCAGGCCAGATAAGGGCGTGGAAGACAATATTATCCTTACCGATGAAGTGGACGAGTTTGGTTTCTGGATTAAACCAGTATTCTTTCCACAAATCAGGTTCACCTTTATTTATTGCCCATTCCATCGTTGATGAGATATATCCGATCGGTGCATCAAACCAGACATATAAAACCTTCCCCCGTGCTTCTTCAAGAGGAACCGGTACGCCCCAGGACATATCCCTTGTGATCGGTCTATCTTGAAGCCCCTCTTTTAACCAGCCCTTGACAGAGGACAGGACTGTCTCACGCCAGTGTTTTTTTTCTTCGATCCACCAGACGAGTTGATTCTGGAATTGTGATAACCGGAAATACCAGTGTTTTGTTTTTTGTTTTACTGGCCTTTCATTACAGATCAAACAGCGGGGTTCAATCAACTGAAAAGGTTCCAGCCACCTGCCGCAGGCTTCACACTGGTCACCTTTGGCACCATCAATGCCACAGCGGGGACATTTTCCCACGACATATCGGTCGGGCAAAAATCTCTGGCATTTCGGACAATAAAACTGCTCATTCTCTTTTGCGTAAATATATCCTTTGTTATAAATTTTTAAGAAAAAATCCTGGGCAAGGCGGTAATGGAGGGGTATTGTGGTGCGAGAAAAATTATCAAAGGAAATACCAAATTCAATAAAGGATTTCTTGATTGATTCATGATAGTAATCAACAATCTCCCTTGGTGTCTTTTTCTGCTGATCAGCAAGGACGGTTATCGGAACACCGTGTTCATCTGTTCCGCAGATATGTATAACATCCCTTCCTTTTAACCGCTGATAGCGCACATAGATATCTGCCGGCAGGTAGGCACCGGCAAGATGGCCTAAATGTATATCCCCATTGGCATAAGGCAGGGCACTTGTGACAAGAATTTTCATAATCAATTATAAATAAACTGTGCTAAATGTCAATATACCGGTGTGCTGACTCCTGTTTGGAACTTCCTTACGAAATTGAATTTCAATTGTTAAAATAACTGCTATACACTTCTCATCTGACAGACGAATCAATGTTGCATCTTTTTATTTGCCTGAATATTTTTATGCTATTATGAAAAGAGATAAAGTTCAGTAAATATTTTATGATGCTCCGGAAATTTTCAAAGATTTTTGCTCTATTTATCTTCCCAATCACGAATATTATTTCAGGATAGACATGAATGACTGAAAATTTTGCACTGGCTATTGACTTTATGAAATACAGGGATATAATTACTCCATGAAAAAATTATACCTTTTAACATTATTATTTATATTTTGTTCAGATGCGCCGGTCGTAAAATTTCCTGAACCCACAAGCCGAATAGTTCTTGCAGAAATGTTTACCGAGGATGGCTGATTTTTCTGCGTGCTCGCGGAGCGGGCATTGATTGATAGTGTGGCAAACGAGACTGGAGACACCTTAGTCGTGGTGTGTTATCATGCGAGCGGACCATATATGATACCTAAAGCAAAGGAGCGAGAGGATTTTTACAATACTGGATATACCGAGCCCTTTGTTGTCTTTGATGGTACTGATGCAGTATTTGAACCTGATCCTAACAAATACGACAGCATCTACAATATTCATTATCAGCTGGCACGGACCAATACACCCTATTATAATCTCACTATTGATAGTGCTATTACCGAGCCTTCAATCGCCCGATTCAAATTAAAGATAGTGGCAGCCGATTCAATACCATCAGGGGAGATAAATGCATTCGTTGCCATTACTGAAGATAGTCTTCGTGGTGCATATGGAACCTTCTATCGTGTCTGCAGGGCTTTATATGAGTTCCCTGTGGAACTCCAATATCCTGACAGCATGATTAAATACTTTGAATTCAGCCACAACATTCCCGCATCAAAAATGCGGGCGACAGTCTTTATCCAGAATAAAGGTACCAAAGAAGTTATGCAGACCATATCAACAAAATTTGAGGAGGCAAAATGAAGGAAGAAATAAGATTTAAATTGTTGGCGATTAGCAGTCTGTTTTTATTAATTGTAAATTTTGTATTTGCCCAGGAAAAGGAATTGCCCACGGCTCCTGATTTTACACTTCAGGATGTGGATGGTAATGTCGTCTGCCTCGATTCATTATTGAAAAAAGGTCCGGTTTTTATGAGTTTCTGGGCATTGTGGTGTAAGATGTGTATAAAAGAACTCGATGCCCTCAGACCATATTACGATGAGTTTGATTCCCTGGGTTTACAGATGCTTGCAATCAGTCAAGATAAGGCACGGGCTGTGCCCAAGGTTAAACCATTTGCATTAAGCCATAAATGGAAATATACTGTGGTTCTTGACCCGGATAATATTTTGCGGGAGTTATATAATGTTCAGGCGATGCCGACGAGTTTTATCATCAATCAGGACAAAAAGATCGTTTTTGTACATCAGGGATACAAACCCGGTGATGAGGAAATTATAGTGGATAAGGTTCGCTGTCTTATCGGCAAAAAGTGTAAAGGAGAATGCAAGGGAAAGGGCCATGAGTAGATCGATAAACCTGCAATTCTGGAAATCAGGAGTCCAGATAAAAAATTCAGAAAGATTTCTAAAACTTATCTTCACCTGCATATTTGTATTACTGATACTGCCTGCCCATGGTCAGGATTTGCGGCTCAGTGGTTCTAATCGTGCTGAATACTGGTTTTTTGTCGATCCCAATCTTGACACAACTAATTATAAAGACCACCTTACCGAAAAATTGAAGTTATCCCTTGATT
This sequence comes from Caldifarciminota bacterium, assembly GCA_026416055.1. Lineage (GTDB taxonomy): Bacteria > Hydrothermota > Tepidihabitantia > SM23-42 > JAOAFX01 > JAOAFX01. The sequence continues at coordinate 5,384 of JAOAFX010000011.1, read as the reverse complement.
ACAAAGAACTGACCATGCGTGGAATATTTTTCTTCTGGGAGCCCTCGCTCCGGACGATAGGCAGACTTTCATATATCGACTATTCTGCGCAGTACAAAAAAGATCCAGTTCTGTTACTCTATGGGCGATATTATGCTACATTTGGTCGGGGGCTGTGTTTGAATCAGTTCCTTGATGAGGATTTTAACAATGACAATTCACTCTTTGGTGTGAAGGTGGACTTGAGTGGTTTCAAGAGTCGGGTTACGCTTCTTTCCGGCAAACCCCGCAATATCTTTTTCGAAGAATTGCAATACAAAATAAAAAATGATACAACCGACCAGATACGGGGTGTTAATTTTGAGACCAGCATTCTGAACTTCGATAATCCCTGGGGATTTAATACCAGCCTGGGTGGAAGGTATGTACGGATAAATCGGAAAAAGGATATGACGCCAAAGGCGTTTACTGAGCTCTTCGGGGGTGGTATCAATTTCAAACTTGGACCATGGGAGAACTATCTTGAATATGCCCAACGCCTGGGAACGATTCCGAGAGTAGGTGGCAGACTGAAGGGCGATGGCTATCTATTCACTTCTGCCTTATCACTAACAGGATTCGGTCTCTCTTTGCAGTATATGGACTACAATGATCTCGGTGTATTCAGTGAAGACGGGTATCGTTATAACGAGCCACCAACACCGATAAAATCTGGAATTTCAGTTAATCGTGGTGTAGATGAGATTGGCTATGGTATAGCGGTCGTCACTTCACCATTTGATTTCATTTCACTGGAGATTGATAACAATAAAGTTTCAACCCATGACCCGGGACTGGGTAGATTCAAAGAACTTTTTTATTTGATGGATGGCATGGCTGGTGTTTTGGAACAGGGTGTCAAGGCAATAACCCATCCCACAGAATTATCTGAAATCACAATCGGTGTAGATTATCTCGTCAAGCAAAAGATTGAATTACCGGTCAACAAAAAAACTGAGACCAAGCCTTATCTGGATTTGCAATATGACTTTGGTACATTCTTTATTGAACTCGGGCTTGAACAAACATTCACTACCAGTGATACAAGTAAATATAATGACCGGGCCGCATCTGTATCAGTTGGTAAACCGGAGCGATTCGTATTAACCCTGCGGGTGGAAAAGAGGAATCGTGTTCCTGGATGGTTAATAGAGAAACTAGGTAAAGAGACATTCTGGCCGATGCTTGAATTGAGCCTTGATTTGACGACCAGGCATAATCTCAGATTGAGAATTGGCGGTGAAAAAGGAGGATTGGTATGTTCAGGTGGAGTTTGCCGATTTGAAGAACCATTCCGAGGCATAAAGGCTGTTTTGACAAGTATATTTTAATTTGTAAAATTTAACGACCAATTTTGGTTCTTATATTTTTAATAACTTCCTTTGCCTGCTGAACCGAAAAGGAGTATCCTTTCTCTGACAGTTTTAATCACCATCTGCCTGCCATGATTTAGAATTTTTCTTGGATCAAATTCTTCGGGATTTTTGGATAAAAACTCACGAATTCCTGCAGTGAATGCAATTCTTAAATCAGTATCAACATTTATTTTTGATATACCATTTTTTATTGCTTCTTTTATTAAATGGTCAGGCACACCACTGACATTTTCTATTTTTGCTCCGTATTTATTGGCATAATTTACCCATTTCGACTTCACTCCTGAAGCACCGTGTAAGACAAGAGGAATTTTTACTCTTTTAGCAATCTCTTTTAAAATATCGATGCGTAATCTGGGTTTGCCCTTGAACTTATATGCACCATGGCTGGTACCGATAGCCACAGCCAGAGCATCACAATGGGCTTCATCGGCAAATCTTTCTGCCTCTTCTGGATCTGTATAAATACCCGAAGCCGATTCTACACCATCCTCAATTCCTGCAAGCCTGCCGATTTCTGCTTCTACTGAGACATTTCTTTTGTGGGCATATTTTACAACTCTTTTTGTTAATTTCAGATTTTCTTTAAATGGTAGATAAGAACCATCTATCATTACCGATGTAAAACCGACATCTATGCATTTGCGCACAATATCAAAATCTCTTCCGTGGTCAAGATGAAGGACAACAGGGATTTTTGAACTTTGTCCAAGGCTCCTAATCGTTTTTGCGATTGTAACCAATCCTGCATAAATTATTGCCTTTTCACTCACACCAACAATCACCGGTGAAGTCAATTCCTCTGCAGCTTTAATGATTGCCTGCGTTATTTCAAGATTGGATGTATTAAAATGTCCTACTGCATATCCTTTCTTCCGGGCTGCAGGTAGAATATCGTTCAATTTGACAATCATTTTGTTCCTTCTTTACTTTCTTTGAATGCCCATTTTCCGGTAGATTTTCATCGCTTCATTGTAATACCTTTTCATTTCGGTTTTCCTAGAGATGCAATCTAAAAATTTTGCATATTCATAATAAACATCTGCCAGGAGTTTTTGATACCTGTTCTTCTGGCAGAGTGCTATTGCTGATTGAAAGCTCTTTTCGGCATTTGCCGGGTCGGATTTATTAAAGATTATTCCACAATTTAACAAATGGTACACCTTCAATTCATCAGAGTCTATCTGTTTAACAATCTCGCCGGCTGAATGCCAGAATCTTTTTGCCTCTTGTAGTCTTTTTTGTTTGAATTTCAAATAAGCAAGGCTGTTCAATACCATTCCGATAAAAAATTTATTCCCCAGTTGTTCAAATCCCTTTTTTGCATCTTCAAGATATTTCTGGGCAGAATTCAGTCCATTGATTTCGGCATAGACCCTTCCCAAACTATATGATGCCATTGCAATATCCCTTTGGGCGTTAAGCAGTCTTGCTATTTTTAAATATTTTTTAAACAGCTGTATTGCCTTTTTAAAATCGAATTTGTTGTAATATATCTCACCCAGATTTCCATAGGCGATCGCTTCGCCACGCTTTTCACCGAGTTTCTTGCTTATTTTTAGATATTGTTCAAACGATTCAATCGCCCTGGGATAGTCTCCTTCATTGAAGTAAACAATTCCGATGTTATTTATCGCTGTTCCGATACCGGATTTATCACCTAGTTCTTCAGAGATTTTTAAAAATTTCCGATAGAAATCAATGGCAATCAGAGATTCACCCTTGTCCTGATACACATTGCCCAGATTGCAATATGCTATCCCTATATTATGTTTATCCTCTAATTCTTCACTGATTTTCAAGTACATTGTAAATGATTCTATTGCTTTATCATATTCACCCCGCATCCGGTATGCTACACCCATGGTATTATATATTGACCTCTGGTTACGCAGCTCACCCAGTTCTTTTGCAATTGAAAGTGCTTCCTGGCATAAACTGAGTGCCTTTGCAGGATCCCCTTTTGATTGGTAGACGATAGCCAGGTTATTATATGCAACCGACATTGTTTTTTTAAGATTTATATCATTCTGCCAATTTTTAACCTTTTTTATAATACTTATCGCCTCCAGAGCCTTTTTTTCTGCCAGTTCCATCCTGCCTTTTATACGGTAAAACCAGCTTTCCCAGCTTGATAACTCAGAGAGTTCCCTTAATACCTCAGTCGCTTTTCTGTTTGGTATTCTCGCCAGTTCTTTTCTTGCGTCAAACAGGTGCTTGAACGCTTTATCATAAATACCCTGCCGGTAGAAGATGAGTGCCTGTTTCTTTAAACTCCGTGCCCATATGATCCTATCACTTTCTCTATATTTCTTTATACTATGATAGGTATTCAATGCGTTCTTGTAGTCACCGATCAGCTCATAAACCGTACCGAGTTTTTCCTTAATACGGGCAATTTCCCGCACCATGGGAGAAGGCATTATTGATAGACACTTTCTATAGGTTTCTATCGCTGCATTATTAAGATAGAAGGCTTTTTTCTTATCACCCGCTTTTTCCAAGTATTCCACTGCCTTAAGGAGCTCGCCACCGAGGTAAAAATGATGGGCAAGGGCTTCAAAGTATTCTTCAATATTGCCACTAAAAGTTTTCTCTATAGCAAAACCCGCTTTCTGATGGAGTTCTTTCAGTTCTTTTTTTAGCAGGGAATTGTAGACTGCATCACGGATTATACTATGGGTAAAACTATATTTTTCTTCATCGGGGAATTTTGAAATCTCTATAACTTTGAAAACATTCTGCTGGATGAGTTGTTCAAGATTATATTGGAGGCGCTCTTTATTCGGTAAAAGGGCGCTCAACAATTTAAATGAGAACTCTTCACCGATAACTGAAGCAGTATTCACAATATATCTCAATTCAGGTGAAAGCCGGTCAATCTTTGTCATGATGAGTTCATCAAGACTACGGGGTAAGGAGAGTGAAGAATCCGGTTTTAGCCGGGCAATACCATTTTTTATAAATATCATACCATTGCTCAATAAATTTAAAGCCAGTTCGCTCAAATAGAAAGGAATAGAACCGGATTTTTTCAACAATAGATTGAGCAATCCTTTGTCAATCTCATCGCAATTTATTATTTTCTTTGAAAGGGTGATTGTTTCATCAGCAGCAAGGGGTTTCAGGTTTATTCTATTAAAATAAGGGAGCTGGCTTGTACGGCCGATGTCAAAAGAAGGACGGTATAACATGATGAGCATTATTGGCTTGTAACCGATGGAGTCAGCCAGATTATGCATAAAGCTTACAGTCTCCTTATCAACCCAGTGGCAGTCATCAAAAATAATTACCAGAGGCCGGAGGCGAGAAAATTTTAAGATCAAAGAATGTATCGCATCGAGCATCAGCCTGCTTCTATCATCCACCTGCATCGACTCCAGATGTAACCGCTCTGATTCATTTAATTCAGCAGAAAGAAAATATTTATAAAAAGAAAGTTTAGTTTTCAGTACCGCATCATCAAATCTTTCAATAGTTTTAACAATTTTCCTGGTGATCACCTGGGCACTATCAGTATCATTGATGTCAAAAATCTTTTTGATGGTATCTTTTAACACAAAATATGGAGAATTGATATGATACTCAATCCCTTTTCCTTCAATGATGGTTACATCCCCACCTAACTGCCTTTTGAATTCATAGACAAGTTTTGTCTTACCGATACCAGCCTCACCGACAATTGCCACAACCCGTCCCTTACCACTTCTCACTTCCTGAAAGATTTTGTTAAGCATCCCCATTTCTTCAATTCTTCCAATCATAGGGATTTCAAGGATTTTCCTCTGGCTGTAAGGCAGTTTTATCCTCACTGGGGTATAGACTGGGATTGCCTCTTTTTTCCCTTTTACCCGGATCTTGCGAAGTCTTTTATAAACAATTTCTCGATGGGTATGCCTGTAGACTTCCTCGCTTACATATATCTTGCCTTTCGGTGCAGCACTCTGGAGTCTCTGGGCAAGGTTCACTGTCTGTCTCTTATACACATCT
>JAOAFX010000119.1 GCA_026416055.1 Caldifarciminota bacterium | reverse complement strand
CACCAATACTGGCAAGTTCACCTGTGGCAAACATCGTGGCTAATTGTGCCGATGATGTCAATGCCTGGATAGTATCACCAAAGGCAAGGAGAGCCTTGGTCAACTGAAGATTCGCATATGAAGAAATCATCGTTGCTGGATAATTTGCCCGAACCCGCTGAAAGGCACTTACTGCACCCAGCCCATCACCAAGATTCATTCTGCATATTCCAAGTAGATACCCGGCGTGCGCAGCAAGTAGGTTATCCTTGTGTCTGGTCAGTGGTATGAGATGTTCAGCCGCACCAGCATAGTCACGATAATGGATTAACGAGGCGGCATAAAAGAAGTGGGCATAATCACAAAGCGGAGATTTGGGATAATATGCAATAAAATCACGAAATTTTACCCGTGCACCATCAAAATCTTTGTTAAAGAAGAGTGCCTCAGCCCTTGAAAATTCCGCAAGCACTGCGATTGGTGTGTTTGGTGCCTCATTGAGTATTTCTTTAAAAGATTTTATCGCCTCAAGGGGATTGCCCAGTCTTGATAACGCCTTTCCATAATAGAATTTTGCCTCGAGCAGGTTTAAGCCTTCAAGTTTTTCTTTAGCCTCAAGGTAACTACCCCGAAAGTAATAAAGGACACCGAGGGCGAAGTTTGCACGCTCCTCTTCCTTGTAGGCAGGGTTTTTCAACAATCTCTGCAGAATCTGCTCAGCCTCTCTATAATTACCCTGGAGTATATCAATTATCCCTATCGCATAGAGACATTCTGGTTCCAGATAGCTATATTTCTTTTTCTTTAATATGATTTCAAAATGCTCTTTCGCTTTGTCATATTCTTTTATATTGAAATAGCATTCCGCTATACGGAACCTTATCTCGTCCTCAAAATCAGTTCCACCATATTTTTTCAAGATTGCGATAAAATACTGTAATGCCTGGCCATAATTTTCCTGCAAAAATAGTTTGTGAGCGATTTCATAATCGGTGACGAGCTGGTTGTAATCGGTCAATGTAAAAAGGAAGACAATGATTGACATAACTACTCCTGGGGCACAAACTCAATCTCACCTTTTGGACCAAGGGTGACGATCTTTACCAGATAATCGCTGAAGGAAATTCTTTCTTTGCCTTTATCAATAATGATGATTTCATAGTAATATTTTCCATCAGCCACGAGCCTGCCCACATCATCAAGCCCATCCCAGGAAAGGCGCAAAGGAGGTGCATCCCATCCAGAATAAGTCCTGACAACCTCGCCATATTGATTCTTGATGAGCAATTGCCATCTTTCGATTTCGTGTTTGGTTGTATAATGAAGATCAAGCCATGCTACATTCTCTTTTCTACCAGGAGCAGGAGAGAATTCTCTCGGTGTTGCAGTAACCCAGGTTCTGAATCCACCAAATTCTACAAAGACACCTAATTTATGACGCAGGGGTAAGAGATAATTTGATTTGTGGTGTAGCTCAACTGCGTAATCAATCCCTGTGGACATACTCCCGAAAAATCTTCTTATACCCAGTCCTGCATTTAAAGTATTTTCGTCAAAGCCAGCCCGCAATATCAATATCGGATAGACCGGAATAAATTCAAATCCGAGATGCGGTTTTACTCCCGAATATTCAAGGATATTTTTTGTTAGGTCTGCAACAATAATCGCCCTGCCCTGATATAATTTTGCTGCTCCACCAAATCTGAAGGTTACAGGAAATTCTTCAGTTTCTCCATTCTCTAAATGCTGCAAATTAGGACCCAAAAGATTTTGTACTGAAACCCCTAATGTATAATTCTGTCTGGGAAAAAGAAATATACCAGCATCACCGCCAATACCGATTGCTCCGTACTGGGCAATCTTGCTTGTAAAGAATTTCAAATTTCCGCCTAAACACAGAATATTCGAAGCCGGATATGCATAGGAAAGGAGTATACAACTTTGAGCAAAGTAATAACTGCCAAAAGGATTCATATTAATATCTCTTGAATCAATACCCTTGGAACGTAAATGGATAATATTAACCCCGAAATTCCCGAATCTTCTTGTGGGGAGTGCATAGGCAAGATAGCCGAGTTGATGTCCGTATAATTCAAGATATGAAGATTTTATGTTATGGGAATATAACTGGGCGAGGCCTGCAGGATTGAAATATACTGCCTCAGCATCATCAGCCAGTCCGGTGAATGCCTTACCCATGCTTGTTGTCCGTGGACTCATACCATAATTCAACACTGCACCAGGTAAACCACCATCTTGAGCAAATAAAGAAACAGGAAATAGAAGAAAGCAGATAGTGAGCATTCTTCCCGCAAAATGAAATCTTACCATATAACACCTACCTTGATATGTTTTTCTAAGAATACATTTGTATGGAGATAGCCTTTGATTAATACATAGTAAACTCCCGTTGCCACTTTTTCGCCTTTCTCATTTTTGCCATCCCAGGTAAGGGTGTTTATTCCTATTCGTGCACCGTTCTGACCCGCGGGAATATCTCGGTAGTGTACAAGATTTCCGAAAGCATCGTAGATTGAAAATATGACATTACAGTTCTGGTGAAGATAGTATACGAAGCGCGTGTATGGCTGATTCAATTTGCCAAAAGGATTTGGGTAAGCCACTATGTTACCTTCCATTACTGAGGAATCAGGTATGATTACATAAACCGTCGTTGTCTCGGCATAATTATCGGCTCTGATTTCAATAGAATCAAGCTCATTGAAATATCCACTCGTCGCAGTAAATCGAGACTGGCAGATGCCTTGAGAATTTGTCTGAACCGAGTCATACTGATCTTCTATCCTCCCATTACCGCTGATGACTGAAAAGGAAACCCATTTTCCATCGATCGGCTCATTATTTCTGTCGTAAACAGTGACGGTTATGTAAGAAATCTCTCCAGGCGAAATTGTATCAGGGTCAACAAGGAGGTCAAATTTTGATGCACGTGGAACGACTTTTAAAAAATTATCATAACTGATAAGGTTGCTTGCAAGATCCCGAGCATATATAAATTTTTCACCCCTCGTTGAAAAATTGGCAGTAAAGGTGGCCTCGCCATTGGAAAGATTCTGGTCAGGTGGATTAGAAAATCCTGTTGAGCCATAAATCCGGATTGGAAAACCTGAGACACTTGTCTTATTCCACATTGAATCGGTGGCATAAACTTTGATCTGGAAATCTTCAAGCACATATTGTTCAGATGGACTGCCGGATTTACCCGGTGTTTGGGC
>JAOAFX010000118.1 GCA_026416055.1 Caldifarciminota bacterium | reverse complement strand
AAAATTTACTACTAACTACGTTGATTAACATAGTAATATTCTAACCCAAAATCCAAATATGTCAATGATTTCTTGCCCTGACTCCTCTCCACTTTTTTCTTGACAAGATTATGAATTATTTATATGATGGGGTAAGGAGGAAAAATGAAAAAGATAAGAATTTACCTTACCCCACCAACCCATTTAAAGCAATTAATTGTATTCATTAAAAATCTAATGTCAAATACTTTGTACAAACACCAATTAACCAATTTAACCAGCATCGCCCAGGCATTGCTTGAGGTCAAACGTCCGATTCTCTCTGAATTAGCCCGAGAAATACCCTGGGGAATGAAATTTAATAATCGATTACGTCGTATCTGGCGATTCCTTGCTAAATCACAATTTAACTATCAAAGTGCTTGCCACCCCCTTTTGACCTGGATATTAACCGCACTCAAAGACCGCAAATGGTTAGAAATCATGTGTGATTGGACTAAAATTCGCCAATATCCGGTCTTGTTCTTCAGTATTCCTTATCATAAACGGGCAATCCCACTACTCTGGCTCGTTGCTGACCCCGACGATTTTTCACCCAATAAATTAGAACAGGAAACTATTCGCTACTTCCTGGCTCATGTTCCTCAGTCACTTCGTGCCAAATTAGTCTTTGTTGCGGACCGGGGCTATGCTAAAACCGAGCTTTTTACTTTTCTTATAGCTCTTAGGATTCATTTTGTGATTCGGGTGTGTGGTAAAGTTTGGGTAACAACTAAGGATTATCAAGGTTGGATAAATTGGATTCCTTTAGCGCCTGATGAGATAAAATGGTTTTCAGGGGTGTTATATCGGAGGAAGGACGGTGTGGTGTTGAATTTATTAATAAAACATGAGCGTGATGATCCGTGGTATATTGTGACTGATTTGCCGAATGCGAAGTTAGTTTTAGCGATATATGGTCGGCGGATGTTGATTGAGGAGGGTTTTCGTGATTTGAAAAGTGATTTATCATTTAAGTTGTTGAGATTATCTCGTGCGGATAAGGTTGGTAAGATGTTGTTAGTGGGTGTTTTGGTTTATGTTTTTGTTTTGCTCGTGGGTGCACAAGCGCTTAAGTATCATCAGCTGATTGAGGAGATATCGATTTTGCCGAAGGCGAAGAAATCCAGACGTCTATTGAGTGTGTTCAGAATTGGATTATCAGTTGCAGGTCGGTGTAATTCAATTAAATTTCAAATATGTTTAATTCCTGAAAGGAGATAAAAAGTGGAGAGGGCTCAGTTCGATGCAGAGTTTCAAGACATGGTATCCACCCTAAAAGAATATTCTGGGTTGAAAAAATAAAGAAATTTATTAGTATATATAAATGCTCGGCAAAAAATTTAAAAAGTTCCAGGAGGTATTATGACACCCATTGAAAATTATTACCAGAGAATTTTGGATTCCAAATCTCCAGCCAAAATTCGCAAACAGATTGTAGAATTTTATAACACTGCCCAAAACATCTCATTAGTTGCCCGCATTTTTAAGACCACTCGTAAGACGGTGAGAAAAGTCATTTGCCGTTACAAGGCTGAAGGTGAAACTAGTTTAAAGGACCGCTCCCGAAGACCGCATCGGACACCAAAGGCAATTTCACCCCAGATTGAAGCAAAAATAGTGGCCTTGCGGGAATGCCAGAAAATCCATCCGGAAGGTGAAAAGATAACAATTCGCCTGGGGCAGGAACGGATAAAGTGGTTTTTGGCGCAACACGGGATTAAGGTCTCAGTCGCTACTATCAATCGGGTTTTAAATAAGCACAATTTAATCAAACCTCGGCGGAAGAAGTGGCAGAAGAGACGGATGATTACCGAATACCGCAAGAGTTTAAAGCCTTTCTGTTTATGGCAGGTTGATGTTAAGTATTTGCGGGATGTTCCCAATCTTTATGGCTTGATTTTAGATCGTGCTATCCCTGCTTACCAGTATAGCGCTCGGGATGTTGCGACCGGGACGACCTTCTTTGCCTATGCGGGCGAGTTTTCGCTTATCAACTCTATGCGGTTTGTCTGGCTTTTATTATGTCATTTAGAGTTTTTTGGTGTGGCTACCAGTAGGGTTGTGATTCAGACTGATAATGGTCCTGAGTTTATCGGGATGGTGTATGCAAAGAGAGATAGTGGTTTTAGTGAGTTGGTGGAGCGAGTATTCCGCGGTACTCATCGGACGATTCCGGTAAGGACGCCTCGGTTTAATGGTGCGGTGGAGAATTTTCACGACCGGATCGAAGATGAGTTTTATGATATTGAGCGCTTTACTGACCAGCAAGATTTTTTGGGTAAAGCTTATACTTTTTCTTTGTGGTTTAATCTTGAGCGTCCGAATATGACTTTTAAGAAGACGCCCTGGCAGATGGTTCAGGAAAGTGGGATTGATAATCCCAATTTTATGAATTTTCCACCGGTAGTGCTTGATGATATAGATCTTGATGCCCAATGGATGTTATCGGAGCGAGGTGCCTTTTTGTCTGAGTATGCTAAACTTATGCCTTTTGTATACCTACGGTATACAAAAGGCTCATTAAGTGGATACCATGTGTCCGACGGGCTCAGGAATGTTTGATGGAGTTTTATGCAGAGTAACAACGATAACACTATATTTTGCAAGAGCAAGCTGTTGCCCTACGTTTTTCTATTTTGACCACTACAGATTCTTTTTATTGTCATGGTTTGTAGTAACCGAGCTTGCGTGGCAAAATTGAGCAATTGTGGTGCCAGAGCTTGCTCCGCTGTTTCGCGCGATTGGATATGTAGGACAAGCCTTCAGGCTTGTGCTATTTTCTTCACTCGCAAAGATTACCTCAACTTCACCACCTTGACACTCGCTTTTGAGGTACCCATCTGATAGACTAAAAAATACACACCTGCAGGCACACGACGCCCGAAATCATCACGACCATCCCAGATGATGCTTTCTTGATTCTGGATACTTGATGCTGGATTAAAAGACTTCACAACCCGACCTGAAACATCGTAAATGTTAAGAGTAGCAAGTAGTCCGCCATACTGTGTGGCGGAGTAGCAAGTAGCAAGTTTGGGATTTGTTTGGTGATTTGGTCCGCCAAATTGTGTGGCGGATTGGAATTTAATCACGCAGTGATTTGTGAATGGATTGGGATATATTAATACTTTATGGCCAACAGTTTTATAATGTAGATTTCTATTTTCTATCACTACAGTAGGCACTAAAAATTTACCCCATATTCGCATTGTATTGGCAGGAAAACCGAGAATAGAATCACACCAACCCGAATAGACGACTAGGACACTGTCCCCACCAGATGTAATAGCAGGATAGATCTGTTTACCAGATTGGATACTAACATTGAATGAACCTATGACGATTCCTTCTCTTGAAACAGTTGCTCCATAAATATCCCACGGACTATTGCGTGAATCCTGCCAGACAATAT
>JAOAFX010000117.1 GCA_026416055.1 Caldifarciminota bacterium | reverse complement strand
AGTAAGCTCATTAGTATATGCCTGATAAACCTGGCTTATTGCAACAAAGAGTTCCTCGGGCAATTTAGGTGGTTGACTCTTTACAATTGACTTCCAGTTTACTCTATCTTTCTTCTTTGCTTCTTCAACCTCTTTGAACCAGTCAGTTTTACGATAGTAAATCCGTGCAATCTCTTTGCTTACCGGCATACCCTCAAAAGTGAATCTACATTCATCAAGAGTGCCCAAGGCGTCAACAAGGACATAATTACGGTTTTCATCAAATCCCAGTTCGATTTTACCATCTTCATTGAATAGACCGAGTTCCTTGGTCTCTCTAGTTATGAGATCATTAATATATGCCACTATCCTCTTCATTTCGTTAAGTTCAACATCAGAAAGTCTACAAATTTCCTTTGCTTCATCCCAGCTGATATATCTATCAGTCACTTCTAGTTTTGTCGAAACATCATAGATAGGTTTTTCAAGAATCTGACCAGGCTCTGGCATTTTATTAAGCCCAATATCGGATGGTTTAAGGATTCCTTCTTTTAAGCGCTTAAAAATTGAAGAGCCTTCGGGCAGAGAATTGCGATAGATAATTTCAAGGGGTATTAAAAAGTTTTTAGACTCCCTTTCGTATATTGAATAATCATACTTATCACCCTTTAGTTCAGGCTTCAATACCCTTAATAGACTTATTTCGATTGTGTTTGAAGGCATATTGAGTTCATTCAATCGCTTTGCCTTACCATCTTCAACAACTCCTAAGTAATGCGATTTTATTCCGGAATCTTCAAGTTTTTCAAAATAATAGGCAGTGGCAAGACATATCGCCTCTCCTTTTTTTGAAATATGGTCAGGCATCTCACCCCAGTCAAAGACTGAATATCTATCAGAAAATACAAATCTGCCAATACCTGGTTTTTCAGCAGTTGGTTTCTGGATAATAAGAAGGTCTTTTACACTACCCATTTTTACTTACCTCCTTGTCTGCTTTTTCTATTTCTGCCTTCTTTAATTCCTGATATTCTTTTAATTTCTTTTCTAAATCTTTGTTCACAAGGGCAAGAAGTTTGACTGCTGCTAAACCTGCTTCTTCTGGCTCAAGGATAAAAAGTGGGCAGACTCCTGAAGGCATCCTGATTGTTGAAAATATATCAGCGCCACTGAATTTGTCACTATAGGGTGGACAGGCAATTACGGGCTTTGTGGTATTGGCATCAACGAAACCACTTAAGGCATTGCTCCTGCCTGCGACTGTAATGAAGACAACTTCTTCTTTCTCATATTCCTTAAGAATGTCAAGGACTTTAAGAGGAACCTTATGCGCAGAAGCGATTCTTAAACTATATTCGACCCCGAATTTCTCCAGAATTCCAGCAATTTTTTTTGAATGTTCAAGGTCTCCTTTTGACCCCATAATAATGATAACCTTAGCCATTTGCCTCCCTTCTACTTGGAGATTATAACTAAAAATTCAATCAAGTCAAGGAATATTAACACGAGCAGCCTTACACCATCCAAAATTGTCTCTATTTAAATTCCATCTGTCTCAACATCACCGGTGCAATTAAGGTTGATAAAATACTCACAATTATCAGCGAAACATATATTGATTGCGGCAGAACTCCAGATGTTAATCCCAGGAGTGCAACAATCATACCAACTTCTCCCCTGGGTGTCATCCCTACTCCAACTATGAAAGCATCTTTTGACTTCATTTTAAAAAGCCTTGCCGGCACAAAACATCCCAAAATTTTGCTCAAAATAGCGATTACTGTCAGGACAATTATAAAAATTATGCTCTCGTATGATAGTGTATGGATATCAGCGAGAATTCCCAGTGATATAAAAAAAATTGCAGCAAAGATGATGTGCATATATTCGGCACCTTCTTTTAGATCTTTGCTATTCTTAAAATGGACTCCAGTGAAGGTTGTCCCGGCAACAAATGCACCTATTATACCGGATAAGCCGATGAATTCAGCAATAAAACTATACAAAAATGCAATCATCATAACAAAGATAAATAAAAAATCAGGAAACTTTCGGGCAACCTTTGTCTCATCAAGTTTAATAAAAAATTTTCTCATAAACTTTCCAATGAAAATACCGCTTCCGACAAATAAAATGGCTTTTACGATGTCAATTATAACATCTATAGCATTCAGACAACCCTGAACAATCTGGGTTGTTATTGAAAGGACAATCAGCGTCAAAATGTCGTCAACAACCGCAGCACCAATTATTGTTTTTGCTGTTTCGGTATTTAATTTGCCCATTTCTAAAAGGACACTTGCGGTTATTGCGATACTCGTGGCGATCAGCGCTGTGGCAATTAACAAAGATGCACTGAACGGATAGCCGAACAAAATTCCTGTAATATAACCAAATATAAACGGAACAACCATACCGCTTATTGCAATGATCACATATTTAGGCTTGTATATCTCGGTAATTTCAAATTCCAGACCAACCGCAAAAAGTAAGACGATTGCACCTATGTGTGCCAGTGCTTCTATGAGCTTTGTATAAGTGATTAAATTAAATACCGAAGGTCCAGCAATAATCCCAACGAGTATTACACCAACTACTGCGGACTGATTTATTCTTAGGGCAACAAGATAACCCAATAAGGCAAAAAATAGAAACATAGTTATCTGCAGTTCAATAGATAATTCAGCCACATTTACTCCTTTTTTGTGTTCACAAGATTATAATTTGGGCGTGAGATTATATAAATTGATACCAGCACAGCAATAACAAGTAACAAGATTTTTAAAGAAATTAATTCTACAACAATGAGTGCTGAAACCAGTATTGTCGCCCAAAGGATAAGGATTGCGATAATCTTAATTTTTAATTTTAGCCCTCTCCCTTGTTGAAAATTTCTGATGTGTTGTCAAAGCAATTGATTATTCAAGAGCCACTTGTAAAGGGTTTTGGAACTTCTCATATAGCAGGCTGAGGCAAGCAGCAAAAATGGTGTAGAAGGAAGAACCGGCAAAAATATTCCAAGAATACCAAGGGCAAGGAATAATGTGCCACTAAAAATCAATAAGGTTCGCACCACAGGAACTTCAGACTGGTGAAAAATGTTTTCAGTGCTTCATTTTGTTTGAAAATTCTCTTTTTTAAATGCGATTGCTTTCTGGAAGGATTCAATCACTATTTTCAAATGGATGAACATCAACCCTAACTTCTCCGAACTAATTTCTGTTTCCACATCTTCGATAAGTGTATCAACAATATAAAATAAAATTGCCGGTTGAGGATAACTATCTATGATTTGACCAATGCGGTCAATGAATTTCTTCTCACTCAGATTTTTTAAAGAATCAAGTAGATTAAGATTATCTTCTTCTATCTCATCAAGCAGAATTGGAAGGACCAGCGGTAGTGGTCTATGTATTTTTGATATTGTCTGCCATATCCCAATGCCTAAAAATAGAAAAATTTCTTTTTCAAATTCGTCAAATTCACGGTCACCT
>JAOAFX010000116.1 GCA_026416055.1 Caldifarciminota bacterium | reverse complement strand
CTTTTTCCAGTGCTTTTACTTTAATATCAGTTAGAACATCCGAAGCCTGTTCTCCACCCATTACACATATCCGTGCTGTAGGCCACATAAACAATAATCTCGGTTCATAGGCACGACCACACATTCCATAATTACCTGCACCATAAGAACCGCCAATAATAACAGTAAATTTCGGAACCCGGGCATTCGCTACTGCATGGACAAGTTTAGCACCATCTTTTGCAATCCCCTGATGTTCGTATCTTTTGCCTACAATAAATCCAGTAATATTCTGTAAAAATATCAAGGGAATTCTCCGTACACAGCACAATTCAATAAAGTGTGCACCTTTTTGTGATGATTCCGAAAACAAAACACCATTATTTGCAAGGATACCAACAGGATAGCCCATAATTCGTGCAAATCCACAGACCAGAGTTTGACCATACAATTCCTTAAATTCGTGGAATTCACTCCCATCTACAATCCGTGCGATTACCTCACGCATGTCAAATGGTTTGCGAAGATCTTTTGGAATTATTCCATATAGTTCTTTAGGATCATATGCAGGTTCCTTTGGTTCTGTCCTTTCAAGAGGATATTTTGGCTGTCTTCCCAAATTTTCTACTATATTCCGGGTAATTTCTATTGCCTGTTCATCATTTAATGCATAGTGGTCACTCACACCAGAAATTCTACAGTGAACATCTGCGCCACCCAGCTCTTCCTCGGTAACGACCTCACCTGTTGCTGCTTTTACAAGTGGTGGACCGCCTATATAAATCGTTCCAACTCCTTTAACATGGACGACTTCATCACTCATTGCTGGTTGATATGCTCCACCAGCAGTGCAGAAACCCATTACTACAGAAATCTGTGGTATATTCATTGCCGACATTATTGCCTGATTATAGAATATCCTGCCAAAATGGAATCTATCAGGGAAAGTGCCCACCTGTAATGGTAAAAATATCCCACCTGAATCTACAAGGTATATACACGGCAGGTGATTATCAATGGCAATTTCCTGAGCACGAATATGCTTTTTTATTGTTTCAGGAATATAAGTTCCACCTTTGACCGTTGCATCATGGGCAATGATCATAACCTCTCTACCATGAACAACACCAATTCCGGTTATAATGGCAGCAGAAGGATGTTCATTATCATACATATCCCAGGCAGCAAGTGGACTGAGTTCTAAAAATGGAGTATCTGGGTCAAGGAGGAGTTTAATACGGTCGCGGACAAATAATTTACCTCTTTCCCTGTGTTTTTTATGCATGTGTTCTGGTCCACCTTTACGCACAAGAGCGAGTCGTTCTTTTAATATTTGAACAGCTTGCTCCATTGCTTCATAATTTTCTTTAAACTCGGGACTGTTCGGATTTATCTTTGATTCTATCCTATACATATTTCTTAGTTAAAGTCAGACATGAAGGTTATGATGGTTTTTTGTTTAATGTAAACTATAAACCATTCAAAGGGCTATTAAGGGTAGCCATTTTATATAACCGTAGATAATTCAGTTTAAGCGAGTACAGCTTTATAACCATAACAAATTATTCCGGCTGCACCTTCTTCCTGAATTTTTCTGAAGACCATACGCACTGGCTTACCAATTGCCATATCTTCAGGTTTACAATCAACAACTTGTGCCATCAATCTGACACCATCATTCAGTTCTATTATCGCAATATTATAAGGCACCTGGGTGCTAAACTGCTCGGGTGCTACACGGATTGTAGTATAAGTAACGATTTTTCCTTCTTCTGATAGTGTAATCTTTTCAAATTCTCTGGATTTGCAATTTGAACAAACTAATCTTGGCGGAAAGAATATCTTTCCGCATTTTTTACATTTTGCGGCTTCAAGTCTATACCTTTGTGGTATTTCTCTTGTATATCTTGGTGAGGGCATAAATACTCCTTTCTCATTAAATCCCTGGTACCAGGTACCAGTTTACAGGCAACATCCAGATTCTAATTAAATTTTCATTTTGTAGTTTAAATACCAAAGACTGTTTGGTACCTGGTCTACCGGGTGGACAGACGGATTGGCATTTAGAGTATTTTACTGATCTGCTGGCTGGGCTTATTGACGCCATTCCTTGTCCATTCATATACTTATTCAATTTTGAAGATGTGTACAACCGAAGATGCACCTGAGCCACCCATATTCTGCGTCAAACCAATTCTCGCATTTTTTATTTGTCGCTTTCCAGCATTTCCACGAAGTTGTTCTACCACTTCTACTATCTGGGCAATACCTGTAGCACCAACTGGATGCCCTTTTGATTTCAAACCACCTGAAGGATTTATAGGAATTCTACCTTCAAGTGCTGTTTCGCCTTTTTCAACCATTTGATATGCCTTACCGCGCTCACAGAAGCCAAGTTCTTCCATTATACATAGTTCAGCTATTGTAAAACAATCGTGAACTTCAGCAAAACCAATATCTGTGGGCGTAATACCCGCCATCTTATAGGCACGTTCAGCAGAGAATTTTACTGCATCAAGGTTTAAAATATCTTTTCTTTGATGAAGGGCAATGGTATCAGTTGCCGCACCCGAACCAATAACTTTTACCACAGGTTTTCCAAGTTTCTTTGCAATTTCAACTGTTGTTACAATTACGCAGGCAGCACCATCTGAAACTGGTGAACTATCCATCACTGAAATCGGATCCGCAACCATCGTTGCATTCAAAACATCATCAATCGTAATCTCACCCTGGAATTGAGCATTGGGATTTAACGCACCATTTTTATGATTTTTTACTGCAATCATTGCCAGATGTTTTCTCGATGCACCATACTTATGAAAATATATATTGGCAATCATTGCATAAAGTCCAGGGAATGTAATACCATGATAGCATTCATATTCCTGGTCAGCAGCGGTTGATAATGCGTAGGTTACATCTGCCCCATCGGTCATCTTTTCCACACCACCGGCAAGCACAATATCATTAATTCCTGATGCTACGTCAATAAATGCCTGTCTGAAGGCAAAACCACCAGAGGCGCAGGCAGATTCTATACGGACTGATGGTATCGGTGCAGTTCCGAGATAGTCTGCCATCAATGCTCCGATGTGTTCCTGACCAACGAATAAACCTGGAGTCATTGTACCCACATACATTGAATCAATATGGTCAACACCCGCATCATCGATTGCTTTTAGTGCTGCTTCAACAAAGATATCCCTTAATGACTTTGTCCATAATTCCCCAAATTTTGTCATTCCGATTCCGATTATTGCTACCTCACGCATATTACCTCCAGTTTTCGTTCATGGTTATACGGCTTTGCTGCCCGTATCGTTAAAAGGCTATAGTTATTGAATTTTGCTGTATTACGAAACCGTTTGACGAAATGGGCAGCGATAACGTAAAACCACACACAATTAACCTGCAAAGTCATTCTGCCATTATTATTTTATGTCTATGCTTTGCATACTCACCGTAAGTCAAATATATCCTGTTGTTCTCCAGCATGTTCTTAACTTTTTCTGCCTTATCGCGCACTTCATTGATCCGCTCGGTAACCTTAAAAATAAAGGCGTCACTACCCGCACCAGAACCAAAAGAGACGAAGAAGATAAGGTCTCCGGGTTGAGCTTCATCGAGGATTGCCGAGAATCCAGTCGGTGAAGAACCTGAATAAGTATTACC
>JAOAFX010000115.1 GCA_026416055.1 Caldifarciminota bacterium | reverse complement strand
CAATAATACTAAAGCAGTATATGGAGAATTGACCTTCCGGGCGATGGGCCATTATGGACTGCGCGATTCAATTGAAATCGGTGTAAAATATCTACTGAAGCCATTTGCCGGTTTTGATACCGAACTCAGTCCTCCGATTGCATTAAAAAAATTCGCTCTGAGTGATACATTATTTACCATTGATATTGTCAAATATGTCCAGCGGATGATTGAACATCCGGATTCAAATTTCGGTTTCTTTATTTATCTTTCACCGGAGAATTATGATATCGCAAATATTAAACTTATTTCAGGTTCCCATCAATTGAAAGTTGGATATATCAAACCACCAAGGGAGCGATGAATATTATTCTGCTTTCAATATTCTCTGCGTCAATCTTTTCTCTTGAAGGACTGGGACAGGAGCAGGTATCATTTATATATCCTTTCTACGGAAATTTGAGTCTTGCCCGTATTGAAATTTCACTGAGACCCGAATGGAATGTTTTGAATGAAGGAAAAAATATCCGTGGTATATTCTGGACAAACCCATTTTATCTTGATACGAAAATTCCAGTTCACAAGCGTTTTACCATATCATTCGGCACCAGAGAGCGTTTCAGCCAGGTATTTGACATCTACAGTGTCACCAATGGACTTGATATGTATGTCCAGGGCAGGGGTGGAATTGAAGAGATATATCTTCAGTTCAATCAGTGTTTTAATATTGCAGAAATTTTCTGCCGTGGTTCATATCTTTATGGTAATTCTCGGGAGGTATGGCAATATACAATTGGCGGCTATTCAATTGCTGATACATTTTTTTATAAAAATAGTGGGGAAATATTCAGTGCAGGCCTTAAATTTTTAGTATTTTCTATTTTCTATGAAGGGATGGGCAAGTTAAAGGTGTTAAAGTCAATTGACACTACATATAATCTCCCCGGTGTTCTGGGCACAGGCCTTGAATATCGTTTTAAAGACTGGGAATATATTCTTTCCATTGAACATACATTCACCGATTATTTCAATCCTGTAAACAGATTCAAAATCCATGTCCAAAAAAGGAATCTCGGTCTCTACTATGCGTATAATCCGTGGTATATAAAAGGGATTACCGAACACCGCGCAGGTTTTTCAATTCCAATTTCAATAAGAAATTCAGGCGTAATCTTATTAAATCCCGCATTCGGAGTTAGATCTAAAGATTCTTTAAAAGAATTTGTCTTTATTCCAGAGTTGAAACTTGTCCTTGAAGAATTATTTGCCCGCAGGAAAAAATAATTTATATGAAACCAAAAATTCTGCTTCTTGACGACGAAGAGAGCCTTATAAAATGGCTTTCTTTCGCACTGCAGGAAAATGGCTACGAGGTATTTGCTACTACTGAACCAAGGCTTGCCCTCAATCAATTGAAATCTGAGAAATTTGACTGTGTTATAAGCGATATCAAAATGCCGGGAATGGATGGCTTCCAATTTTTAAAAAATGTGAGGGCAATCTATCCTGACCTTCCGGTAATTTTCATAACTGCCTATGGTTCAATGGATTCAGTGATAAATGCACTGAGGGATGGTGTAAGTGATTATATTTTAAAACCATTCGGGATTGAAGAGATTCTCAACAGAATAAGAGCAAATTTAAAAAGGGAACGGGAGCGACCGTCAGAAATCATCGGTGAGAGCCGGGTGATGAAAAACATATTAAATCTTGTGGACAAGATCGCCCAGACCGATACCACAGTTTTAATCCTTGGTGAATCTGGAACTGGAAAAGAGTTGATTGCAAGAGAAATCCACCGTCGTTCCAAACGGGCAGGTTATAATTTTGTTACTATTTCCTGTGCAGCACTGCCTGAAACTCTGCTTGAGAGCGAGCTATTCGGTTATAAAAAAGGCGCCTTTACCGGTGCCACCACAGATAAAGATGGACTTTTTGTTGTTGCTAATAAGGGGAGTTTCTTTCTTGATGAAATTGGCGATGCACCACCTTCAATCCAGATGAAGATTCTGCGTTTACTTGAAGAGCGTGAGATTGTTCCACTGGGAGCCACGAAACCAATCAAGGTTGATGTCCGTCTTATTGCAGCAACGAATAAAGATTTATATGATGAAGTGAAAAAGGGACGTTTCCGTGAAGACCTTTATTATCGCTTGAATGTGATTCCCATAACCATCCCACCACTGCGTCAGCGTAAAGAAGATATTCCGCTGCTGGCAGAATATTTTTTAAAATCTATATGTGTAAGGGAGAATCTTGGAGAAAGGAGATTACTGAAATCAACACTCGATTTACTGCAGGATTATTCCTGGCCCGGCAATGTCCGGGAATTGAAGCACGTCATTGAGCGGGCTGCAGTCCTTGCTGATACATATTATATCAAGCCTGAACACCTAAGCCTTCCTGGCATTAAGATTGAACCGTTAAAAAAACTTGAAGATACTGAAATAAAGAAAGCCTTAAAAGAATGTAAAGGGAACATCTCTGAGGCGGCAAAAAGACTGGGAATAAGCAGATCAACTCTATATAGGAAATTGAAGAGTCTGGATCGGAGTAAAGGAGAAAAAAGGATTTCTTGAACTTTAAGATTAAAAATTTTAAACGAGACTTAAGTGTCGCAAAATGAGACAGCAATATAAAATCGAAACAATCGGTATTAAAAATTCTATTGAAATTTCAGGGCTTTTTATAAAGCGGATAGGCACGATTTTTGCATATAATAAGGGTAGAGGCAACGAAGCCAAAAGGGTCTATGAAAAGTTATTGACAATTCTAAAAATATAATTATAATATTCTCGGATTGTCATAAAAATGGTAAAACGGGCTTTATGCGTAGTGCTAAAGCTGAATTCTCATCAATGCGGTATGGAGACTCAGGCCTTGTGCCCTAAAGCCCGAAAAAGTAAAATGGGTTGTTCGAAAACAACCACTCGTCTTCGGGGGCACTCTGAAAAGTTAAAAAAGGCTAATATAATCATTAGCCAAAGGTGTTGAAATCCAGATATCTGGTGGATTTCAACAGAGTAAAGAGGAGGTATATCATGAGAAAGGGTTTTACCCTCATTGAATTGATGGTCGTCGTGGTCATCATCGGAATCCTTGCGGCAATTGCTATCCCAAATTTCATGGCAATGCAGCAGAGGGCAAAGGAGTCATCCTTGAAGAATAATATGCATACATTGCAAACTGCTGTTGAAGATCTTAATACCCGTGGCGCGGATGCCTATCCTGCAGACCTAAATACCACAGTCCGCCAGATCAATACTGCCTATCCTCAAGGTGGTCCTGATGAAAACATGTGCGTGGCCGCAAATGGAGCACCCCCTTACGGAGCTACCGCAATTCTGCCTGATAATGTTAGGAATCCTTTTTATCCATCAAATGATGCTGTTAGAGACGGTGTTTACACCGGCTATAGTCATAATCCTGCAACTATAGGGATAAGTTTCTATGCCAACGATCCTGGTAATACTGTAGGACAGGCAGCGGCAACATACATAATTTATGGCGACGGTGCAAAAGGAATACTGCCATTGATTTTGAGTCCAGGTGTTGCGAAATAATACTCATTAAGAATAAAACTTATCTTAAGAGGCTGGAGGGTGCTACCTCCAGCCTCTTTTACATAAGAGGTATGCAGAATTTCTTTACTATTATAAAATTTTTGACATTATTTTTAAGTTGCCTCGGTAATTTTATTTCTTGCTCTGAAAGCGAAAATCAACTTTTCGATTCAAGGTTTGAAACACCTCAGAAGACTATAGCTAC
>JAOAFX010000114.1 GCA_026416055.1 Caldifarciminota bacterium | reverse complement strand
GATATAAAGACCGAGCGGAATTATTATCAAATCAATTCCTATGAGAATAAGACTGTTTTTCCAGAAATCAAATTTTAAATTTAATAATAAACCCCGTAATGCAATCAGAGCATAGGTAAGGGGAATGAAAATGCTTATCGTTTTAGTGATTGGATTTATCTCTACTGGATAACGAATCGGTGAAAAGAGAAACAGAACATATTCAAAAAGGTGGAGTAAGCCATGCGCTTCCTTTACAAGTAAGGTCAAACCTGCTGCAGCAAAACCAATGCCATAAAGACCGGCAATTAAAAGAATCATAAAAAATACAATCGGAACAATCTTATATAAAGTAACCTGCAATCCAAACACCACAATACAGATTAAAAGTTGAATCACGACATAAGTCGTCGCAAGAAGGGAGTTGAATATCGCCTTACCCAAAAGAATATATACCGGCTTTACCGGTGCAGAAAGAATGTGTTCAAGTGTGCCATAATATGTCTCATCCCGCATTGCAAATCCCATACTCCAGACTGAAGAACCCATGTAAGTACTGATTATCGCACCGATCAAAACATAAGGAATAAAATCCGGTGTTCCTGCAACCGCTCCGAATTTTTCACTGCTCAACCCACCAATGAGTGCCTTGCCCTGAAAGATTAAAGGGATTGCCCACAAAAGGGGCGAGAATATCCAGAATACAATCTCAATCGGATAGGCAAGCAGGATTTTATAACTCTTTCTTAATTCAGCAAGGATAACATTCATAGCATTAATATTTGTCTATAGTTATAAGGCGTTGCTGCCCGTATTGTTATATGGTTTTGGTAAAACGCATATCTATTCATGGAACTAAAACTTGCTCAACATTAGATATTGCATACCAATTTGACACTCTGCATGATGGATTGAAGACGATCAATACAACTATTAGCAACAGCAGAGTAAACTCTGCCACTACAAATTATAAAATCGTCATTGTAGTGGTCGAGCTTGCTCAACAATATACCCATCTTATTCATCCTGACTTTCCTTTAAACTCGCACCGGTGAGATACACAAAAACATCCTCAAGGGTCGGCGATGTCACATTCACTGAAAGAATCTTTGCCCGGTCCCGAATCAACTCCACAAGTCTGCTTAAAAGCATTTCAGGATTATCAGTACTCACACGCACATAATGGAATCCATCTTGCCTGGATATATTCAAACTCGCTGACTCTTTTATCTGCACAAAATCTTCTTTATACAAATCGCCAAGACACTTCAATTCAAGAATCTGTTCCTGGGGCATTGCTTTTTTCAGTGCTGACGGAGTATCAAGTGCATCTATCCTGCCCCGGTTCATAAATGCTACCCTGTCACACAATTCATCTGCTTCATCCATATAATGGGTTGTTAACAAAATCGTCTTGCGCAATTTTTTTGAAAGTTCTTCTTTAATAAATTGTCTTATAAATCTTGCAAAATATGGGTCTAAACCGAGTGTCGGTTCATCAATCAGAAGGATTGGCGGGTCATGAACCAGAGCACGGGCAATCGCGAGTTTCTGTTTCATTCCACTTGAGAATTTCTCCACATTCTCATTTGCCCTGTCTTTTAAATCCATAAGTTCAAGTAAAAATTCAATTCTTTCTTTTACCTTATTTTTAGGCACACCATACAAAGCTGCAAAGTATTTTAGATTATCAAGTGCACTCAATTTCCAGTATAAACTCCTCTCGCCACCGGTGAGAACCCCTATCTTTTTCCTGACTCCTAATGGGTCTTTCAGCACATCACATCCACCAACAATCGCAGTCCCACCATCAGGAATCAAAAGGGTTGAAATGCATTTTATGAGCGTCGTCTTTCCTGCACCATTCGGTCCTAAAAGGCCAAAAAGTTCGCCCTCTTTTATTTCAAAACTCACCCCATTAACTGCCCGGACTTCAGAATGGTGTTTTTTGAAAATCTTTGTTAAATTCTTTAGGACAATATCATTCGCCATCAGATAATAGTATCCAAAAAAATTAAATATTCAAGGTCTGACTTGCCCTTTAATTTTCCCTGTCTTCAATAAAATCTTCCTGCTTTAGCGTTTTTTCCTGCATTCCATTATTAAATTATTCCATTATTTTATTATTATATAATAATGGAATGATGAATTTAACAATGATTTCTACTCAAAACATCACACTGCTTACCATCTTCCCCTACATTAGATGCCGCGCTGCTTGCAGGCTTAACCTCTGGTTCTTCAAGTACCATCAGTTCTTGAAGAAAGCCTTGCCCTACATCTGGAATCATAAAATGTAGGGCAAGCCTTCAGGCTTGCTTGAGTTGATTATAAAAACGACACCAACCCCGATTGTAGTGGCAGACCCTGGTCTGTAGTTTAAATCCGTAATATCAATTAAATAAATTAAATTTAATTTTTTGCAGAGTAAACTCTGCCACTACAGTTTTTGATTTAGAACGACACATTAACAATCATGAAAGAAACTTCAGGACAGGACTAATGCACTCCAAATTGTAGCGTCCGACTTCAGTCGAACGAATTTCAAATAATGTAACGCAAACCTTCAGATTTGCATTGATAAAACGCAGGGCTAACCTCTCGTTCTGAAAGAACCATCGGTTCTTGAAGAAAGCCCTGCCCTACATACCAGCGAGCAATCCTGGATATTATTTCAAGAGAATAATCTTCTCAGTTATTACCTCTTCGCCATCGCTGAACTTCACAAAATAGATTCCTTGAGGCACAAGTCTGCCTTTTTCATCCCTGCAATCCCAGTTCAAATTCTGCCAGCCTTTTCTACCCGGTTTTCCTTTAGCCAGTGTCTTTACCAAACTTCCGTAAACACTGTAAATTTTTAGCGCATAATCCCTGTCATCAGCAGGTGTATAGATTTTAAATTTCACATTACCGATTTTTTGTGGATTGGAATTCATCATTCTTATCGCAATTTTGTACGGGATATTGAATTCAGATGTCTCTTCAGAAATTCCAACCGGACTTTCCAGGAAGTTGCCTGTAAGAACAACAGCGTAGGGCTGTCTCGAAGTGACGACATTTGCTGCCATCACCCTCAATCGCCATTGACCGCGCCTTGGATTAGGTATATTGAAACATTCATAGGGATTGAGACTGTCATAAGGTGCAGTAGGATTGCGCACTGATTGACCATTAGAATAGACATTGCCTTTGAATGAATCTGAAGCAGGTGATATCAATCTTACATTTAGATTATTGATTAATGCCCTTGTCGCACCAGCAGCTGCGGCGGTATCAGTCCATGCAACTACTGCCCGAAGTGAAGGAACAGAATCAATGATGTTAAAGATATATTCTGCAAATTGACCGGTTGATAACCCAATCGTATCATCATATAATAAGAGCTCCCTTCTATCAGGTGTAGGCAAGGCAAAGGCAAGGACCGAATCAACAGTTATTCTACCCCAGCCAATATATTCACTCGGCACTACATAACTGCCAATATTCGGAGATGTTGATACATAAACCATTGCCCGGAGTAAAGCTGAGCTTACATAGCTCATACTATCTGGTGGATTTCTATAACCACGTGGATACCAGCCTTTTCTTAAATATTCCCGCATCAATCCAACTGAACCATTGCAGGAAGGCGCAGCCATTGAAGTACCTGACATTGAAACATAAGAATTAGTCGTATTCACCTGGGCTGAATAAATTCCCTCACCTGGTGCTGAACTGGTCACCATGATGGTCTTAAGCGGTTTATCAAGGCCGGTAAATTGGATATTGGTCCTTAGGACCCTATATGCTTCTGAAACAGTTGATTTAGGA
>JAOAFX010000113.1 GCA_026416055.1 Caldifarciminota bacterium | reverse complement strand
AGATGTGTATAAGAGACAGATCCATACCCCCAGACACCGCCCATTCCCTGTGCCCAGGAATATGAATGGTAGATATCATCCCCTTTATAATCAACCAGTACTCCTGAACCGAAATTGCCCGCACCATGTGTGAAATATCCACCCCTGTAATTATCATAGCCATCCTCATCAATCAACATCCCTATGCCGAATAATCCAGCACCCTGACTGATATGGAATCCTGCATATGTGTCGTTGCCGGATAAATCCCATAGTATCCCGGCACCGAATAAACCTGCACCCTGATTAACGAGTTTATCAAAATTCCTGTAAACATCATTTCCTGATAAATCGATGACAAAACTGACAGGGGTGTTCAACTCACCCACTGCACCCGCACACCGCCCCAGATAGGTATCATTGCCACCAAGGTCGATTATGACTGCAAAGTCTTTGTAGTATATATTGTCATCTATTCCACCGATAACACCTTCAAATCCGCCAGGCAGTTCAAAAACTTCATAGACCAGTCCTTTCACACCGGTTATCTCTTTATACTTGAGATTTTCCTGGCGGGAAAGGACTTCAGCTGAATTTTTGATGAGTTCCATTCCCGTGGTGAGTGCCATACCTGCATCATGTAATGCCTTGATATCTATCTTTTTTACAATCTCAAGCAATGGAACAGTCTCAAGGGTCGTTCCTGTATCCCTTTCAACACCAAACTCTTTATGCAGAAAACCGGCATAACCACGCATGAGGGAATCACCTTCATCTGCCCAGAGTGAAGGGGCAGTATAGATGAGACTGTCCTTCTGCCCAAAAGTTATTCTTGCAAATGCCCTGTCAAGATAATTCTTTGTGCGATTAAAGGTTTCGATTATCAACGGCATCAAATCGATTTTCTGGAATTTTTCACCTTTTGGTTGCTTCTGGATAAGTTCCTGGCAGAGGAAAGGTATATACTCATGAATAGACTTTATATTTTTTATTTTTTTACCCGAATACAGAATATAATCAGGAACCAGCATCGGTTCATCCATTAACTTTTTTATGACTTCAAGACGAAAACTATCCTCGAGCCAGTGTTTATCATATTGAAGGTCTATCTTTGTTAAATTCAGAAGACCCAGGCCTTCATAAACATATTTCCGCTCAACTTGCCACAGTGTATCGGGTTGCTGTATAATTGAAGACAAAAAAGATATAAATAAAATCATAAAACTCCTTATTTAAATGTTGCTATCCAGTCTCCGATTAAATGAGTGACAATGACAACTACGATTGTAATCAAAAGATGTTCACCGACAATTGGTAATGGACTAACTTTTTGTTCTCTGCCCATCCGATAACTGAAGATTGTTATCAATGCAAGGCCCCATAATACGCTTACAATGATTGCAGTGGGTAATGGGAAAATCAGAACCGGGACGAGAAAAGTCAGGGCGAAAAAGAATTTGGCAAAAAATGTCATGATTGTTGATTCCCATATTTCCTTTGCAGTATGTTTGTTTTCAGATTCTTCGGACATATGGATGCCGAGTGCATCCGAGAATGCATCGGCTATGGCAATTGTGAGTATCCCACCGATGACTACAATTTTTGAATGGGTACCAGAATGGAGACCAACCATCAAGCCGAGGGTGGTGATTATGCCCGAAGTTGAACCGAAACTGAAGCCAGTTTTTAATGAGTGTTTAAGCATAAAAAGTCTCCTTATTTTTTGCCAGGCAAATCTTTTCTGTGTTTGCAGGGCTAAAGCCTTGCCCTACATCTGATTTCATAAAAATGTAGGGCAAACCTTCAGGTTTGCTTAAGCCCATAGCAAAACCCCACACCGATTGCCTTGCTGCTTGCAGGGCTAAAACCCTGCCCTACCTGGCTCATCATATTTCTATTCCGAAAACCTTTCGCATTACCAGCCCTATAAAAAAATTTATCATAGCAACACCAAGACTGATTCCTATCATTTCAAAGAATCTGTTTCTGAATCTGAGCTCCCTGGCGACTGAAACATAATAATTGAAAATAAAGATGAGTAAGAATACGGTAATGATTGTAAATCCCAGGCACACAATGATATTTTTTAACAAAAAATATGGAAAAACCAGGAGCACAATCGTACAGATATAGGCAAGACCGGTATATAAACCGGCCTTAAGCGGGATTTTATCTGAATCTTCTTCTTTTGCAGAAAGATAAGAGGAGGCTCCCATAGAAAGTGCACCTGCAATCCCTGTAATCAAACCCACAATTCCTACAATCTGCGATTTCTGGAGTGCAAGAGAAAAACCGACTAATGCACCGCTTATTTCTACAAGTGCATCATTTAGCCCGAGAACGACTGAGCTCACATATTTTAAACGTTCTTCCTGGATTAAACTGATCAATTCATTCTCATGCCTGTTTTCATCTTTAATGATATTTTCTATTTCTGGAGCAATCTCTTTTATCCCCTCATAGACCTTCTGGGCAATGTCTTCCCCTTTTTCCATGAGTTTCAATCCGAAATTCAAACCAAAAATCCTTGATATTAAGACATAGAAAAATATTTTGAATCTGTCGGGCATTGTTTCTTCTTCTGTCAGTGTTTTAAAGAATTCATAATGCTTTAATTCTTCATCTGCAATCCTTATTAGAATTTTTCTGTATTTTTCTTTAACAAGGGTAGAAAGTTCTTTATAAATATAATGTTCTGTCAGTTCATTCTTCTGGCTGAATAATATTTTATCTCTAATGGTCTTATCTATTTCTGGCATATCAATATCCTGTTTGAATTATACTAAATATTTTATGTTTTTCAAGAAAAAAGTATATTGCCAGTGATGGAAAGCAAATGCTGCGACTACGATTTTTTAGTTTTGCAGGGCAAACGCAGCCATTTCAGTTATTAAATTGTTATTGTAGTAATCCTGCCAGACACATTCCACAGAATTATTTGTATTTATTAAGAAAAAACGTAGGACAAACCTTTAGGTTTGCATTGATAAAACGCAGGGCTAAAGCCCTGCCCTACATTGGATGATTCATTGCTGGGTTTCTTTGCAAGGCTAAAGCCTTGCCCTACATCTGATTTCACAAAAACGTAGGGCAAACCTTCAGGTTTGCAAAAAATACGCAAGGCTGAAGTTTTTTTCTTTTTCTATTCTTTCAACTCTGATGTGCAATTCGGACAGCGCACTGCTTTTATTGGAATCTCAGTGTAGCAGAATGGACACTCTTTTGTCGTTGGTGGCGGAGCTGCCTGTGGTTTGGGAGCAGTCCAGCGGTTTACCTGTTTAATCATCAAAAAAAGCGCAAATGCAACGATGATAAAATTGATCACCGTGTTTAAAAACAATCCATAGTTTATCGTCGGTGCACCTGCCTTTTTTGCCTCAGCAAGGCTGGTGAATGGTTGACCCGAGAGATTTATGAAGAGATTTGAAAAATCTACCCGGTTCAGCAATAATCCAATCGGCGGCATTATGATATCATTAACGAGCGAGTTTACAATCGCACCAAATGCTCCACCCATGATGAATCCAACTGCGAGGTCCAGAACATTACCACGCATTGCAAACTTTTTGAATTCAGAAAACATATTGCCTCCCTAAAATATAGATTACAAAACGGGGAGGTATATCACCTCCCCGTTGGAAAATCAAGTCAGGATTTTATTTCACAATTACAAATTCAACCCGGCGATTCTTTGCCATATTCTCAGGTGTTGTATTCGGTACAACAGGTTTTGATTCACCGTAGCCCTTTGGAATTAAGCGATTTGCATCAAGATTGTGTCTTGTCACAAGATAATCTTTCACTGCTGCTGCCCTGTCCTGTGA
>JAOAFX010000112.1 GCA_026416055.1 Caldifarciminota bacterium | reverse complement strand
CCTCCTTTAACCGCCATATTTTAATAAAAATTTCGCCATTTAACTCATGAATTATAACTGCAATATCTTTGTGAAATTCAAGCCGGACTTCAACAGGATGTATAACTTCAATCTTTCTACCACTGGGCGCAGTAGGATGATGGACTTCTGCTTCTAAATCCCATCGTTTTAGAATATTGCCGCTTTCGTTAATTAGATAAACAACATTGGGATAGAATTGAATCAATCCATAATCGCTCTCTTTAGATAAAACTACTTTTATCGGCAACCCCTCTGTAATTTCTTTACGCCATAGTTCCAAGTTATCTTCATTATCATATTTAGTTATATAACTTCGAGACACTATTAGAAGGAATTTCCCCAGATTGGAGACACCACATTGCACGAAATCAAGATTGGGCAAGGAAACTTCTTTCTGAAGAATGCCGGAGGAATCATAGACATAAATTTTTTCATCTTTAATTGCAACTATTGCTGTGGCATCAGGTGCGATTGCTACATTTATTCCACCAAATTTTTCAGGGTTGTCATAGTAGGCTTTTCGCCATTTTTCATTTCCTTCTGAGTCGAGAAGTAATAGATGCTGGGAATTGCAATGCCAATCTACCTCGATACTAGCTACCGTAAAATTAAAGTCATACGAATGCGCAACATCTCTTTCATTCAATAACCAGCAATCTTTCAACGTGCGTACCCTGGTTTTGTTTTTCACACTAAAAACTTGCACTGAAGGATGAGGAGGCGAGACTTCGCCAACGGGCACAGTAAGATAAAGATATGGACTTACAAATGCAAAGTATACATGTTGAGTATCTACTATAATTTCTCCATATTGATTTTTTATAATTGAACGAGAAGGATTCGCATAAGGTAAGGTAGTATCACTCCAAAAAATTCCTACCGCATCGTAATAAGGCGAAACGTCTACAGTCACCAGTCCATTAACTTCTTCTGCGTCTTTTTTTTCACCATTTTCATCATAATAATATATTTTGTATTTATATCCTTCATCTTGCGTTCTTCCTGCCTGCTTAGCATTAACGTATATCGGTCTCAATTCTGGATACTTTGCCTTATTCCTCGTCACCCACTGATTGTATTCTTTTATACTTGTTGTTTCTAACATCTTCTCCACCTTTACTTCCGCCCACAAAAGGCAGAAAATAAAGGTAAGTATTGCTAAAATTATCCTGCGCATAAAGCCTCCTTTTCTCACCGTTCTTTTTGTGGCAAATTATACTTAAAATACAAATACCCAATATGGTCAGTAATTTTTTCTTCAGGGTTGGATTTTAATCTGGTGAATTTGTAGTTATGAATGCTAAAGATTGATAAAATCATATCGCTCTCCTTTTGAAACCAATTTGCAAGAGTATTAAAAAGAGACGAGATATTCTCCAGAGAGAGAGAGAGAGTTATTGTGGATAACTTCTCCTAACATTTCCACCTTCTTAAATTATGATAAATTATATCCATAAATTATCCTTTGTCAAGTAGCAAAATGAAACCCTACATTGCGAGTGGAACGAACCTGCACCACCTGCAAGCGTAGCGATACCGCATTTCCTGTCTATCTGTTTTACCAGCACATATGGCTCCCCTTGTTCAGTCCAGTGCTCATTCTGGGCAAGGACACCACTCTTTATTGTGCCTTTGACAATAACATTTATACTCCCAATCAGCCGACCAATATCATTCCGGAATTCAATCGCATATGTTCCTGGCAAACAGAGTTTTCCACTAGCATCTTTGCCATTCCATGTTGTAGTATATTCTACTCCCGGAGATACATAACCTTCCCAAATAGTTTTATTCGCAATTGTCACTTTTAGCATTGAATACTCATCAACCACAAATGCAATATCACAATCTCTTACTGTCACATCCACCACATTTGGCTGAACTTTAGCATAAATCAAGTTTACAACACTTTTATATACCTGGAACCCAGACTGTTCACCCCAATTCTCAATTACACCAATAAGTGTGTCCGCTAAAAGCAATCCTTTCGGATGAATGAATTGATTTATATTAGTGCCATAGGAACCAAAACTGTACAGATAATGTTCTAACCCCTTGGAAAATTTCACAATTTTATTTTGCATGGCATCAGCAAGATAAACACAACCAGTCGTATCAACTTCTATATCAAGATATAGGCGGTCTAGACCTACATCAATAGTTTGAGCACGTACAAAACCAATTGAAGTACCATAGTCTTTTAATAAAACAATTCGTCTATTGCCGGTATCGGTGATATAAAGATAATCAGCATAAACCGCAATTCCCTTGGGCGTCAAAAGAGCACCAACACCACTGCCAGCATACATACATTGTAGTGTTCCGTCCTTCCCAAAACGCAGAACTTTGTTATTACCAGCATCAACCACATATATACTATTTCCACTCACGGCAAGGTCGTAAGGCGCCATCAAAAATCCTGCCCCAAAAGTATCAAGCCACTGAAGGGCATCACCATTTATAGCCAGTTTAACAATACGCCGATTATCGGTGTCACATACATAGATTACATGATTGTTATCAATGCCAATTCCATGAGGGGTATTGAATTCATACGTTCCAGAGCCCAGTTTGCCAATCGATTTGGTCCAAGTATTTATAGAATCTTCTGGCACGCCTTTTAAGTAGATTATCCTATGCCACATTGCATCAACGATGAAAAGAAAATGACTGTCTGCTTTTATATAACCAGCGGCATCATAAGGTTCAGCAAATAAACTTACATCAATCTCAAACGAACGTAGAGTTGAACGGGTAAATTTTTCAAAATAGTAGCCACCATAGCTATAGCCAACCCTTTGTAGCTTGGCTTCAAGTAAATTCGCGGCAATGACAAGAAATAGAAAAGTGACGGTGCGTTTATAAACTAAACACATAGTGCCTCCCTCATTTTACTTTATGCTTCGAACAATAAAGCATGCCCTCGTCATCAAAACCAATGAAGTAAACATATACATCCCGCAAGCGACCTGAGGAAGGGTAATAATCATAACTTATTTGCACGAACCTATGTCCTGATTTCAAATCATCAAAAAGCCTGGGGGTCGCTGTTTCGATTTTCGTAGGTCCAATTACATTACCTTCGCTATCTAATTTCACCTGATAGATAATATTCTCATCTTCGGCAGGAAAATTAACAATAAAATTTTTGTCAGGCAACTGAATAACCCTCAGCTGAGGCATTGTGATATTCTTAAACTTCCTGGCAAATGGGGTCAAATCTCTACATTCTACATTCATCTCGCACCTTCACCTCTATCTCATCATACTGCTTACGCAATTTAACATCACCCTCCATCCGCTCCCGCAACCGCCGCCGCAACAAATACACCGCACCATAATCAACCCCCCCAATATCGCACCGATCTCCGCCTGTGTCACATCACAATACCGATACATCAACTCCGCCACAACCCCACGCACCACACCATCACCACGCGGCACCCTCATACTCCTAACATCAACCCCAAAATAACCCGCCACAATATCCATTATCCGCTCTGGCTCAAGCGGATTCAACACTATCTCCCGATACCCAGGCTGCTCACGCACCGATCTAAGACAATCCGCTCAAATGGATTAGTTATACCATTCTTTATTCCATCCAATATACTATCACGACCACCCACCATGTCTTGGTTCAGTATTCCACCTTATTTAGCGATGCCAAAATGTCATATTTTCGCTGAACCAAGACAAAGTCACCTAAGGAATGCAATTTTTTCATAGGTGACCGCATATTACACTACTTCAGCAATTATTATTTCAAAAGCCGTGATGAGACAAGAAAGTCCCTTTCAATTGCAGGCATTGGCCTGTTATATCTTGGCTCTGCTATTGAATCATTAATCAGTGAATAGTTAGCGCACCATAATAAACTTTCTGGTCTCAGAAT
>JAOAFX010000111.1 GCA_026416055.1 Caldifarciminota bacterium | reverse complement strand
GGCTATCTCTATCTGCTGCATATTGCAGGCATCAAATCCGATGATATCAAATTTTTTGCCGGTTGCCTGATGAAAACTCTTTAATGCACGGTTTAGGTCGCCATTAGCAATGCTCATCTCTGTTCCTGCTGATCCATCACTGCCAAAAGTCCGCCTTGGTGCCAGTGTCCATCCTGTTCCATGGTCCCATAGAATAAGAAAATATCTCTTTGCAGGCAAAAGCATTACACCCCATTCAAGAAAATCCTTTAGAGTGCGCCAGTCGCACATATCAATTGTTCCTAAATTGCCAAGATTATACAAAGTATCTTTGCCTACATAATACCGATTGGCACCCGTGTATGGTTTATCAACCTGTACCAATATTGCAAGATTATCATTTGAACCAATTGCCTTCATTTCAATAAGGTCAGAATCAGCAAGCGCACTCAAAGAATTGTCTGCCGCCATATATACTAATACTGTCCATTCACGCGCGGAAATAATTATTGGAAATATCAATGATAGTAAAAAAATACGCACGAGTAAATTCTATTAAAAAATATTACAATGTCAAGGATCTGCCAAGCCGAGTCCTCTCCTTATTTTGGTAAGATTATTTTCTTTGAAATATTGTCAATATAGTATTTACATTTTTATTTTTTCCGTTAAAATAATTATTAACTGGGTATCTTGATACTCAGTCTTCTTTTGGTGCTTTAAAGCACACTGTATTACGTTGGAGTCCCAGGTCCTAACCTTTGAGAGAGCCCTGTGCGATTGGGCTAAAATAATGTGAGGTTCCCTGGGGCTCTTTGTATTCTTTTTTAGTTCGTAAAACCCAGTAAACTATCATAGCTAATTTCCGAGCCGTCGCTATCGCCGCTGTTGCATTGCCTTTTTCATATTTCTTTTTCTCATAATAGCGACCCCAATAAGGCGAAGACCTTGTTCCAGGATATACTGCCTCAATTAACGCCCACTTCAACCATTTATTGCAACACTTTATTAAATGACCATGATAAATCCGACCACCAGAAGCATAGATCGAGGGAACTAAACCACAATAACTCCAGAAACGCCGATAGTCTTTAAATCGTTTGATATCATCAATTTCCAGAGCAATAAGCGGTGCAAAAACATCACCAATTCCAGGTATTGTCTGTAAAAGTTTTACCCGTTCATCCTGGAATAAATCGTCCTTTATTACTTGCTGTAAATTCTTCAATAAGGATTCGACACATTGGAGTAATTGAAGATGCTGTGTGAGTAATAAAGATTCTTCAGCGGGAAGTACTACAGTTTCAAGAAATCTTCTTCCTAACCTACCGAATAAATCAGTGACAGTAGGTAAAGGGATATGATTGCGCTCAAGGAGGATGTGGATTCGATTCTTAATCCGAGTCGAAGTATTAACAAGAAAAGTCCGATGTCTTAGCAGGTATTTTTTCACCCTGATTTCTTTAGCCGGCACATAAACCTCGGGGATATAATTAACTCATAATAAATGGGCGAGCGTTATCGCATCAACCGTATCAGTTTTAAGGTGAGCGTGAGCAATTGCTTTAACCTTGACCGGATTAGCTAAGATTACTTTCTCTACTTGTGGCATGCTCTCAAATAAATCATACACCACGCCCCAATTTCTTCCTGCTTCTAAGACTACCTGGCAACGATAATCATTCCCCAAAGAAACGAAGAATTTATGCACCGCTTCTACAGTATTTCTTATTTGCGATTCAATCTTTTCGATCCTTCCATCTTCACTTATTGCAGCTACCGTAGAATATTTTTTATGTGCATCTACGCCAAGATAAAGATTCATAAAAACCTCCTTCTTCTGCTATTATACTCCATAATTAAATCCTTACCATATTTCATTATATCCTTTGATTTAAATCGCATTATTGACTTGTATTTAAAATTGAATATAATAAATAACAAAGTGAAAATATTGAAAAGATAACAGTCATTTTGACCCTGATTTTTTATTCACCAGGGTAATTATTGTGCATTAATTATAAAAAAGGAGTGAATAATGGCATTGCTTGAGATAAGATGGCATGGCAGGGGTGGTCAGGGTGCGAAGACCGCTGCCCTGCTTTTTGCCGATGCAGCGGTAGAGACCGGAAAATATATTCAGGCATTCCCTGAATATGGTCCGGAAAGGATGGGCGCACCGGTATTTGCATTTAACCGGCTATCAGATGAACCTATTCTTCAACATTGTGGGATTAAAAATCCGAACATTGTTGTGGTCCTTGACCCAACTTTAATGGAGACAATAGATATTACCGAAGGAATATCTGAAGAAGGTATAATTTTAGTTAATACTCAGAAGACAGCGAAAGAAATAAGAGAACAATTGAAAATAAAGAATGATAAGATTAAGATTTATGTGGTTGATGCGAGCAAGATTGCAAAGGATATTCTAAAAAGGGATATTCCAAATACACCAATGTTGGGTGCATTAATCAAAGTTTCCAGACTGCTTGAGTTTGAACCTATGCTTGAATCAGTGAAGAAGAGGCTGGAACATAAGTTTCCGAATCGTCCGGATGTTGTTGAAGGAAATATCAAGGCAATCATTCGTGCTTATGAGGAGGTTAAAGAATGAAGAAAGAGAAAAAAGGCTGGAAAGATTTACCAATCGGGCTTGCTTGGAAATCAGGTTCAAGCAAAGAATTTGAAACCGGAGATTGGCGCAGTGATAAGCCAATCTGGGATGCAAAGAAATGTACGCACTGTTTAATCTGCTGGATATACTGTCCTGATTCAGCGATCATTGTGAAAGATGGTAAGGTCCAGGGTATTGATTATAAATACTGCAAGGGTTGTGGAATATGTGCAGAAGAGTGTCCACCAAAGATTAAGGCGATTACTATGGTAAGGGAGGAAAAATGATCGTAGCAAGGACCGGTAATGAAGCAATGGCAGAGGCAATGAGACAGATAAATCCGGATGTTGTTGCTGCATATCCGATTACCCCTGCTACCGAAATTGTTCAACATTTCGCCTCCTATGTTGCAGATGGATTGGTAACAACAGAATATGTTCCCGCCGAGAGCGAACATTCTGCTATGAGTGCCTGTATTGGTGCATCTGCTGCTGGTGCCAGGGTGATGACCGCAACCGCTGCCCAAGGGCTTGCTTTAATGCATGAAATGCTCTTTATTGCCTCAGGGATGAGGTTACCTATTGTTTTGTGTCTTGTGAATCGTGCCTTATCAAGTCCAATCAATATCCATTGCGACCATTCAGATTCACTTGCCTCAAGGGATTCAGGCTGGCTCCAGATATTTACTGAAAATACCCAAGAGGCTTATGATACAACGATTATGGCAATAAAAATGGCAGAAGAGATTATGCTTCCCGCAATGGTAACGACGGATGGTTTTATAATCAGTCATGGGATGGAAAGAATTGATATGATTGATGATGATAAAGTTCCGAAATGGCTTGGTGAGAGAAAAGTCGTGAATAATCTCTTGGATGTAGATAATCCAATTACACTTGGTATGCTTGACCTTCAGGACTATTATTTTGAACATAAGCGTCAGGAAATTGAAGCAATGAATAACTGTTTGCCTATAATTGCAAAGGTCCAGAAAGATTTTGGTGATACATTTGGTAGATATTATTCAATCGTTGATGAGTACAAAATGGATGATGCTGAAGTTGCAATTCTTGTAATGGGTTCTACCGGTGGCACAGGGAAGGTTGCGGTTGATAGGATGCGAGAAAAGGGTAAAAAAGTTGGTTTGATTCGCTGTCGGGTTTACAGACCATTTCCCAGGGATGCAATGTTAAGTGCAATCACAAAAGTAAAGGTGGTTGGGATAATGGATCGTGCGGATACCTTTTCAACACTGGGTGGCCATCTTTATAGTGATTGCAGGTCAATACTTTATGAGTCAGAGAAAAAACCATTGTTAAAGAATTATATATATGGTCTCGGTCTGTCTCTTATACACATCT
>JAOAFX010000110.1 GCA_026416055.1 Caldifarciminota bacterium | reverse complement strand
GGGCGGGTTAATCTCTCATCCCTTCCTCTTTCTTGTAGGGAGCGGATAAAGGTGAGGGTAGAAGGGGGAGATTAGAGAGGAAAAAAATAGAAAAGAAAGGAGAAAAAAATAGTGGCGCAAGAAAAATACAATGGAGTAGTTCAAGAAATGAAGAGTCATGGTTTGATTTATCAAACAATGAAACAAAAGATTTCTGGAATAGAGACTTCAGTCCTGTGTCATTGCGGTTCCGGTCCTGACCCCTGTTGTCTGGACAGGCGTGGTGATTGGTTTAAAGCCATAGTAGCCTGTCAAAATAAAAAATTTTTTCCAGACAGCAGCGAGAAGGGTCCTGAAAAAAAGGTCGCGGTTGGTGGTTGGCTTTATTGAATACGATTAAAAAGGAGTGCAATGAATAATGAGATAAGCCAAGAAAATAAAAGATATAAACCATCTAAATACAATTTCTTCTTTGATGCTGAAGATGGCACTCATCTGGCATTTAACGCGATAAGTTGTGGATTTGCAGAGTTAGACAATAAAGATTTTTTTATCATTAAAGATGCATTATCGCGACACGAGATACAGTACACAAAAGAACTAAAAATAGAAACTTGGGGTGATTTAATAAAAGGTGGATTTATTGTGGAGGCAGAAGTAAATGAGATAAATTTATTAAAGATGGTAAATAATACTCAAAGATTCAATCGTACAATAGACTTATCCCTGACAGTTTTACCAACTTTCGCCTGTAATTTAAATTGTGTGTACTGTTATGAATCGGTGAAGAGAAATGAATTTATGAATGACGATGTTCAAAATAGGTTGATAAAGATTATTGAAAGAAGAACAGGCGTATTAAAAAATTTGCATATTACATGGATGGGTGGAGAACCACTTTTGGGCTACAAGATAATATCAAATCTTTCGCAAAAAATTCAAGAAATATGTTTAAAAAGGGGCATAAAATACTCATCTGGAATAATAACGAATGGATACTTTCTGGATGCCACAATATTTAGAAAACTAACTGAAGAAATGAGTGTAAACTTTTTTCAAATCACAATTGACGGTCCGAGAGATATTCATGATAGAAGACGTCCATTGAAAACAGGCGGTGGTAGTTTTGATAGAATCATCTATAATCTTTTGCAAATTGCTGAAGTGTTAAATAATAAAAATAAAATAAAAATAGTTGTGCGTGTTAACATTGATAAAGGAAATGCCGATAGGGCCGAAGAATTGCTTGAGATATTAGCACAGAACAGGTTAATAGATCTTTTAACAGTTATTCCCGCGCAAACCGTGGCCGCAACGCCGTCCTGCCAAGATATAACTGATATGTGTTTCTCATCTGTGGAATTTTATAAGAATATTCAACAAAAATTCCTTAAAAAATTAATAGATATGAACTTTAATTTTGATATTTACCCCAAACTTGTAGGTTCTAACTGTGTCGCCGATAGAGTCAATGCTTATGTAGTTGCACCGGATGGTTTCCTATATAAATGCTGGAATGATGTAGGAATCAGAGATGAGAGTGTTGGATTTATTGCAGATAATGGTAAAGTAGTGCATAATTTTAAAATTACTAAATGGTTAGCATTCGACCCCTTTGATTTAAATGAGTGCAGTGAGTGTAAAGTTTTTCCTTTATGCGGTGGGGGTTGTGCTTATAAAAGACTGAATTCACAAGGAGATTTGTGTGTTTCCTGGAAATACAACATAGAGGAACTTCTAAAACTATTTTATTTATCAAAAAAGAAAAAAAAAGGAGGTGATAAATATGAAGTTTTTGCACGAGCCAATTCCGGTGCTTGAAGATTTAGATATTGTTGCGGTAGACCAGGTAAAGTGTATGCCAATCTGCTACTGTTGGTATTATCAGGGATAATAGTACCGGTTTTGAATCATCATCAAGGCCGGGATTCACATATATCCCGGCCTTGACAGAACTTAATAATTTATTACAATATTGAAATGATAAATACATTTTTACTACTTACCATAATGGGTGGTGATCTGTATACTAAGTGTTATGCTTTTAGCAATGATTATGCTGAAGTGTGGTATTTCATACCAGCCAGCGAAGTCGGTTATTCTCTAATGCAGGATTCAATGTATAACACTTATTCATACCGGATAGCTATCAATTCATATGAACAGAAAGATAGTGTGATAAGAGAAGGAATCAAGGGTATAAGGCGTGGGAGGGCAGGGATCGGAGATTTTATTCTTGATTGTTTTCCTGTGTTTCTATTTCCAGGAAGGTTTAGTTATAAACTAAATGTAGCTCTTTTTGGTAAGAAATTATCAGCATCTGGTGAGTTTGAAATCATAAGTGATACCATACCATTCTATCTCAGCGATTTAATTTTAGGTTCAAAAACCGAGCGGGATACTGTATTTGTCCGTAAAGGAATAAAATTCACCCCGCGGATTGCATCAAAATACACAAACCTTGATACTTTATTTTCTTACATAGAAATTTATGGTTTGGTCCCTGATAGTCTTTTTTATTTTGTTTATTATCAAATTAAAGATAGTTTGAGTCAGACAATCTATAAAAATGAATTCACGCGATTAAAATATGACTATAGCCAATTTGATACGCTATCAATCAGCCTTTGGGGTTTCCAGGATGGGGTTTATCAGTTAATTGTTGAAATATTTGAGCCTGCATTAAATATAAGTGCTAAACGGGAATGTGTATTTATAGTTACAGAAGTTCTGCCTGAAATTGTTGATGAGCCATTTGCCTGGGAGATAAAATACTTGATTTCAGAGCGAGAATACAAAAAATTTCTTAAAATGAGTCGTAAAGCGCAGATTCAATATCTAAAAAAATTCTGGTCTAAGCGGAATTATAAAGAGTTTAAAAGGAGATTAATTGAGGTGGATGCGAAGTTTTCCACTTCGTTTATTAAAGGTCGCGATACACCAATGGGACGGTATTATAAAAATAATGGCCCTCCGGATGAAGTATATTTATATGGTCCGGGGGTTGCGACAAGGGCGGATATTCGTCATAAAGGCGCCCGTGTAGATGAACCGCAAGAGGTGTGGATTTATGAGACAAAAGGGCTTCAGGTGATTTTTAAGGATATCAACAAAGATGGAGTCTATGAATTAGTGAGATTTGCAAAACATGGCGATAAGGAAAAAGAGGACTACTGGCAAAATCGTGAAGAAATGAGGCGTTTTTTAATTAAAGATGATTAAAATAAAATCGATAAATATCTCAGAGCATATGACTTTGATAATTTATGTGATTTTTATAATTTATACAGTTACTTCGTGTGCTACCAACATTATTGGAGCCAGATTTTATCGTCTTTTGGAAAAGGAACGGATATTATTTTTGGGATTACGCAGTATTGATTCTTTAGCCGCATTTGAGTATTTGAATCTACCTACTCCAACTGAGCGAAAAAGTTTTTACGACCAATACTGGCAGGGTAAAGATGAAGAAAGATTGGAAATTGAGAAACGCGCTGAATATGCGTTTAAAGAATTTGGTAAACACGCACCTCTTGAAGATATGCGTATACCAATTTATGTAAAGTATGGTACACCTACACGGCGCTATATGATAACTCCTGAGAAGAAAATAGGTATTGTAACCAAAGAGTTTGTGCGACCAGGTGAAATCTGGACATACAGAGAAAGAGGAGTTGAATTTGATTTTGTTAAAATTGATCGCGCCTACAAAATAGTTGCCAGAACTTCTTTTGGTGATAGTGTTGTGATTCCGTTTTTAAAAGAAGAAAAAGATTCATCTTTGGTATTGTCTGATAATATTGAGTTTAAAAATCACTTAGAATGTCAGATTGCTACCGGACGATTCAGACAGGCAAAAGATTTGGTGCGGTTGGAGATTTATGTAAAACTTCTAATAAAGGAAGCCAAGGCATGCACTCTAATCAGACAGGTAAAAATCTATGATGAGACAAATGATTTAGTGAGAGAAAAAATAAACAGGGTATTTCCATCTGATACCCTATGTGAGATTTTTTATTATGATGAAATTAATATCTGGTTAGCACCTGCGACATATAATGTAGTTGTTGAATACCATAATCTTAAAGCGGGTGGAAAAACCAAGAAGGAGGTATGTGTTAATTTATTAGAATACAAGGAAGATGCTAAAAAAGTAAGTGATTTAATGTTTGCCCAGTTAATTGATGACGCGTATAC
>JAOAFX010000010.1 GCA_026416055.1 Caldifarciminota bacterium | reverse complement strand
TTGCCGATGATTATTTTCGGATTTATGGGTGGTGATAAATAAGATAAGATAAGATAAGATAAGATAAGATAAGACATACTCGCTCCTGTATAATATTTTAATCGTTGGTAATAAAAAGTCAAGGGTCAGAATTGATGTGTGTGTGAAGTGATTCTTATAGTCCATCGTCCGTCTCCTTATTAAAAGCAAAAAGGTATAATGGCTCCGGCTAAAATAGTCGAGTTTACTCAAAAAAATTATTGCATAAACGCTGCCACTACATTCCCTCAGCACTGGACGCCCCTCCTGTATTTTATTAATCCACGTATTGACTTTATTATTTTTTTTTATAAAATTGAATTATGCGTCTGGTAAATAATCAGGAAATGCAGAAGATAGATAAATGGGCGCAGGAAGTTTTGAAAATTCCCGGGATGGTATTAATGGAGAATGCAGGCAGGGGAAGTGTTGATGTACTGGGTGAATACTTTGACCTTAATGGACTTAATGTTCTGGTTGTTTGCGGAAAGGGAAATAATGGTGGGGATGGGTTTGTTATTGCTAGGCATCTTAGAAATAATGGTAGTAATGTGAAAGTAGTATTGCTGGGCAGGGGAGATGAACTTAAAGGTGATGCACTTTTGAATTATCAAATCATAAAAAAGGCAAAATTTGATATAATTGAAGTCAATTCTATCCCAAAACTGAAAAAAATATTTCAAAACGCCAGATATGACTGTGTTGTTGACGCAATCTTTGGCACAGGATTTAAAGGGAAGCCAGAAGGGATTTTTCTTGAAGCGATAAAGCTGATAAATAATAGTGGTGCCTTTGTTTTTTCTGTTGATATTCCTTCGGGTATTAATGGTGATACAGGAAGGTTTGAAGAGTCCTGTGTCATTGCTGATGCTACGGCAACAATGTGTCTACCAAAACGGGGGAATTATTTATATCCAGGCAGGGCATTTTGTGGAGATATCTATTTGATTGATATTGGTGTGCCCTATGAATTGATTGATAAAGGATTTCCACGCATTGTAGATTTTGATGACGTATATCGTCTTTTGCCCTTCCGTGACCCCGCAGGTAATAAAGGTACTTTTGGACAGGTTTTGATAATCGCTGGTGCCCGGGGATTCTCTGGAGCGGCGGCAATGGCTTCAATATCCTGCTTAAGAACCGGCGCGGGTCTGGTGCGT
Organism: Caldifarciminota bacterium; assembly: GCA_026416055.1. Classification (GTDB taxonomy): domain Bacteria; phylum Hydrothermota; class Tepidihabitantia; order SM23-42; family JAOAFX01; genus JAOAFX01. Next base: position 37,182 of record JAOAFX010000010.1, on the reverse strand, counting down.
CTTGCAGCACCTGAAGGGATTATGGACAGCCTTGAGGCAAAACTTCTTGAAGTTGTAAAAGTACCACTCAAGCAGACCACTGAAGAAACCATAAGCGTGGAAGCGATCGATACAATCCTTTCTTTGATGGACAAGACTGATGTGGTGATAATCGGTCCGGGGTTGACTACAAATAATGAGACTGCTCAGTTTGTGATGAATTTATTGCCGCAAATTAAGGTTCCGATTATCGTGGATGCCGATGCCCTCAATATCATCAGCCGGGATACAAAAATATTTAAAAAAATCAAAACTGATTTTATCCTGACCCCGCATCCTGGCGAATTATCAAGACTGACCGGACTACCTATTCAGAAAATTAACGAAGAAAGGATTGATATTGCAATGAGATATGCAAAAGAATTTGGTGGAATTTTGATTTTGAAAGGTGCACCGACAGTCGTTGCATCACCTTTTGGAGAAGTCTATGTAAACCCGACAGGAAATTCGGGTCTGGCGACAGCAGGAAGTGGCGATGTCCTTGTCGGGATGATCGGTGGTCTGCTTGCACAGGGTTTAACAGCGATTTCTTCAGCAATCGGTGGTGTATTCCTTCATGGTCTTTCTGCGGACCTCTTTGTTAAAGAATACAATGAATATTCACTAATTGCTGGTGATTTGATTGATTATATTCCAAAGAGTTTGAATTATATTTTAAATCGGGAATATGAAAAAGAACAAATGTGATGGTTAAGAAAATATCTTTGGCTTTTATATTTTTGATTACAGTCAATCTTCAGGCACTTGAGATATATCCGAAGAACATATTTTTAGACCATTATGAAATAATCCCTCCTCTGGGTCGGATTAAGTCTATTGCCACATCTTTAGATAAAATCTTCGCGATAAGTGATAACTATCTTTTGATATTTGACAAAAACAATTTTAACTTGTTACGAACTACGTATTTCAGTCAGGAAATTTCACTCGTTGCCTATGACCCATTTTATGATGAACTCTGGGTTTCGAGTGTCAATACAATCATTCGTTATAATATTAGCCTTGGTAGCGTCCGTGAATATAAGTTTAACAGTATAATAAATGGCCTTGGTTTTACTGCTGAGAGTGTGTACATTTCATCACAGAAAAAATATGCGCTGGAAAGAAACAGTGGAAATTTAGAGGTTGTATCCAATTTCCCTGAAGATGTCATCTGGTACAGGTGTTTTGATAAGAAACAGTTGAATAACTATGTATTTCTTACCCCTTATTTTTATCAGGACGATTTGAAGGTAACCAATAATCCGTTCCACCAATATGAGATTACCGCTCTGCATGACGATGGAATGTATCTATATGTAGGCACTGATCAGTATGGAATTTTAAGATATAATAAAATATCCCTGACAAAGGAAAGAATCATTTACGGTCCGCTCACCACCCGTAACTTAAGATTGAAAAAAATTGGAACAGATTACTATTTCATATCTGAGGCAGGCATCTCTTTTCTATCGACTGGAGACAGAAAAAATTGGTGCTATTTCCGGCTTTTAAATAAACCCGGGGATTTTCTGTTTCTTGATGGTGAGTTTCTTATCTCTTTTGGTAATCAAATCGCAAAGGTGAGTGGTGTAGTTTCAACACCAATAACGCATTTGAAAAATAACATTATAACGATTAACCATGATGGAGTGTACATTTATGTGGGAACAAAAAATGGTATGTATAAGATTCTTAAAGAAACTGATGAGCCATTCCCTTTTGGACCCGACCGCTATCCAGTATATTTTATTTATCCTTCAAATGGACAAATATTTGTCGGCGGCGAGTTTGCTACATATAGATTTGACCGTAAACTGGACCGGTGGTTTCAAATATTGCCCTGTGGCACGAAAGATATATGTGCACTGAAGTCCAGTTTTTATTTCCTCACCCATGAAAATCAATTGATAAGATACACCATACCTAATGACTCAATCGGTAAAGAGAATGATACACTGACTATCGCCTTGCCTTACTTCAATATCTATGATATCGATTCTGATGGTAAAGTTTTATACTGCGCAACTGGTTCAGGAATAAATTATTTCAATCCGGAGACCCAGGCGTATAATCCCGTATATAATCTTCCACGCATAAAATATGATTATGTTGCGATCGTGGCTGAGAATATTATCGCAATCTCAGATGAAAAAATTTATCGCCTTCCACTAAAATATCGCGACTGAGGTGTATCTGAAAGAAAAACAGGCTCCCTTTATTGAACATCTTGAAGAACTAAGAAAAAGAATTTTGATTTCAATTTTTTTTGTTTTAATCTTTTCAATAATAAGTTTTTTCTTTTCCCGCAAGATTTTAAGTTTCATTATTGACTGGACAAATGTCGAGACCGCTTATTTCTTTTCGCCGACTGAGGCATTTGTGGTAAATATAAAAGTTGCAATATTTTCAGGTGTATTTCTTGCTTTTCCCATTATTCTCTATCAGACCTGGGCATTCATCGGTCCGGGTTTGACCAGAAAAGAACAACAGGTTTCAATACCTTTCTTGATTTCTGGCATAATATTGTTTTTAATTGGGCTTGCATTTGCTTTTTTTATCCTGATACCCCTCGGTTTGAAATTTTTCTTTTCTTTTGGTACCGAAAATATTAAACCGATAATGAATATCAATAAAATTCTTGAATTTATCTTCTGGTGTGCAATTGGTAGTGGTTTTCTTTTTCAATTGCCTTTAATAGTATTCTTTTTAGTGAAATTGGGGATTGTAGACGCAAAAACATTGACCAGACATCGAGCAGAATTTATTGTTGGTGTACTGGTCATTTCTGCAATAATCACACCGACCGGTGATATGTTTACGCTACTTTTAATATCTATTCCTTTGATACTATTAATTGAAACGGGAATCCTACTGGCAAGAATAACCGGTGGTAAGAAAAAATAGTCAATAGTTAAAAGCACATTTAACTTTTGAATTTTAAATTTAAACGATAAACGAGACCCTAATCTGTATTTGACCTAGATTTGCGGGCCTAAAGCCCTGCCCTACATCAGAAATAATAAAAATGCAGGGCAACCCTTCAGGTTTGCGATACAGCATCAAATTGTGCATTTTGATAGTTTTTGCAGGTTAATCAAAGATAGAGGCGGCAGCCGGATTTGCACCGGCGAATAGCGGTTTTGCAGACCGCCGCCTTGCTACTTGGCTATGCCGCCCTGTTATTGAAAGTATATTTAAAAACTCGATAAAGTCAAGCGCCGGTATTATTGACATTCTCAGAAAAATCACTATAATCTTTTTTATGGATAGATTTGTAATAGAAGGTGGGAAAAGACTTTCAGGAGTTGTAGAAATATCTGGTGCGAAAAATTCAGCATTACCAATCATAGCTGCATCAATTTTAACCGATAAAAGAGTTATTATTGAGAATGTGCCGGATGTGATGGATGTCCATACTATGATTCAACTTGTCGAATATCTTGGCTCTGTAGTTAAATTCAAAAGAAATATTCTTGAGATTTACACACCCAAGATAAAGCGAATCATTGCACCTTATAATATCGTAAGAAAAATGAGGGCGTCCTACTATGTACTCGGCGCCCTTATTGCCCGGGAGAAAAAGGCAAAGGTATCTTTGCCTGGAGGATGTGCAATCGGACCGAGACCGGTCGACCTCCATATTAAAGGAATAAAGGCACTGGGATGTGATGTTGACATTGAACAGGGGTATATAGTCGCCAAAAGCAAAAAATTAAAGGGGGTAGAAATAAATCTCCAGGGAGCAAAAGGAACATCGGTTGGCGCCACGATTAATGTGATGCTCGCGGCAACCGGTGCCGAAGGTGTGACGACCATAAATTTTGCTGCCTGCGAGCCCGAGGTCGTTGATGTTGCCAATTTTTTAAAGAAACTCGGTATAGAGATAGAGGGCGCCGGTACAAATCAGATAAAGATAACTGGTGGCAATTGTTCTTGTTCTGAAGAAGTTCGCTATCGGATAATTCCGGATCGGATTGAAACCGGCACTTTTGCTGTGGCTTCTGCAATTACCATGGGTGATGTTGAAATAAAGAATTGTGAACCCCACCATCTTACTGCAGTGATCGATAAACTCCGGGAGACCGGCGCTGTTATTGAAGTTAAAGATAAAGAAATTATTGTGAGGGGCAATAGACCAATAAATCCGACCGATATTTTTGTTGCCCCTTATCCTGGTTTTCCAACAGATATGCAGGCGCAGTTCATGGCATTGCTTTCTCTTGCTTCAGGAACGAGCACAATAAAAGAAACGATATTTGAGAATAGATTTATGCAGGCAGTTGAGTTGAGCAGAATGGGTGCCAATATAACACTGGAAGGCGATACTGCAGTGATAAAAGGAGTAAAAAGCCTGAGCGGAACTTATGTGATGGCTTCAGACCTGCGGGCATCGGCCTGTCTTGTTCTGGCCGGGCTTGCGGCAAAAGGGAAGACCTATGTCCGCCGGATATACCATCTTGACCGTGGTTATGAAAAATTTGAAAAAAAATTGAGAAAGCTTGGTGCCCGCATAAGGCGTGAAAAGGAATGAAAAGAGAAAAAAGGGTCGTAAAAGTCGGTAATGTTTTCATCGGGGGTACTCACCCGATTGTTGTTCAATCCATGACAAAGACCAGAACTTCGGATATAAGGAAAACAGTGGCTCAGATAAAAAGACTTCAGAATGTTGGTTGCGAAATCGTAAGACTTGCGGTACTAAATCGTGCTGACGCTGATGCCTTAAAGGAGATAAAGAAAAATGTTCAGATACCACTTGTGGCAGATATCCATTTTGATTATCGTCTTGCTCTTCAGGCAATAGATTCTGGAGTGAATAAAATTCGTATCAATCCTGGAAATATTGGTGAGGAATGGAAGGTTACAGAAGTGATAAAAAAGGCAAAGGATAAAGGGATACCGATCAGAATAGGGATAAATTCTGGTTCTCTGCCTCCAAAAATCCTTCAGAAATATCGCCACCCAACTACCGAAGCGATGATGGATACCCTCGACGAGATTCTGGAGATATTCTATAAGAACAATTTTTTAGATATCGTGATATCTGCAAAATGTCCTGATGTTTTAAAGACAGTCGAAATTTATGAGACAATTCATAATCGTTATGATTTTCCATTGCATCTGGGGATAACTGAGTCCGGACTTTTATTTTCCGGCAGCATCCGCAGTGCAATCGGGATTGGAATCCTTCTATATAAGGGAATCGGTGATACAATCCGTGTTTCTCTTGCGGATAAACCTGAAAAAGAGGTAATCGCTGGATATGAAATCCTCAAGGCATTAAATCTCAGGGAATATGGTCCTAAATTGATTGTATGTCCGACCTGTGGAAGGTGTGAGGTTGATTTATTAAAGATTGCCCGGGAAGTGGAAAAAAAATTAACAAAGATAAAAATACCGCTCACGATTGCAGTGATGGGTTGTGTAGTAAATGGTCCTGGTGAGGCCAAAGAGGCTGATTTCGGTATTGCATGTGGAAAGGGAATTGGAACAATATTTGCAAAAGGTAGAGAGATAAAAAGGGTAAAAGAAAATAGACTTATTGATACATTGTTTGAGGTGATTTATGAGAACATTAATAATTGACTGTTATTTACCCAATTCACCCCAGATTGAGCATCTTTATAAAGTGATAAGTGAGATAACAACCGATGTAGTAGAGATAAAAGATGCTTCATCCATCGGGGTGGAGGAAGATGTGAGATTATATAATGCAATAATAATCTCTGGTTCCCAGCGAAAACTTGCTGAGATAGGAACGTTTGAACTATATGCGAATGTTGCGGAATTAGTAAAGAGATGCGAAAAACCAATTCTCGGTATTTGCTTTGGGCATCAATTGATAGCGAAGGCATACTATGAAGATATTGTTCCTATGGGACAAAAGATAGAAGGTTATTATATGGTGAAGAAGGTCAATCACGATGAACTTTTTGACGGTTTGCCCGAGAAATTTCTGGTTATGGAAGGGCATGAAGAGATGGTGAAGAATCTTCCTTATGAGTTTATTCATCTTGCAGAATCACCAAACTGTCCTATTGAAGCGATTAGGCACAGGGTCTTACCCATTTATGGAGTCCAGTTTCATCCTGAAAGGTTTGATGATAAACATCCTGCAGGTGAAATTATTCTTGAAAATTTTTTCAAAATCGCAAGTTTTTATATTAAATGATTAAAAAAGGAGTCTAAATGAAAAAAGACCTTGACCATTTAATGAAAGAAAAAGGTATAAGTGCAATAGTTGGTATTGGAGCACCGAGTAGGGATGGAGTGATGTACTATCTTTTAAATGGAGTTAACATCAACGGCTGGTACATAAAGAAATATAATGGTCCGGCATATGTTTTACATTCTGAGATAGAACGAGAAGAAGCCCGGAAGACCGGCTTGAAGACAATGAGTTTTAACAAATACAACATTCACGAGATATACAATAAATACCGCGACCGGATAAAGGCAAATGCATTATTTTTATCTACAGTTCTTAAGGACTTAAAAATTAAAGGTCGGATTGCTTTTTATGGCAATATGCCTATGGGCGATGCTTATAATTTTTTGAGGCATTTGAGAAGATTCCATAAATCACTGGAAATAGCCTATGAGTCTGAAAAATCATTGATTATGGAATTGAGAATGACCAAGGACGAAACTGAGATTGAGCGGATCAAAAAGGTTCGCAATAGTGTGGTCAGGGCATTCACCAGAACGACTGAATGGGTAAGGAAAATGAAGATTAAAGATGGTGTGATATATAAAGAGAAGAACCGAAAACTGACAATCGGGGATTTAAAGAAAAATATTTCATACGAACTATTTAAAGATGGGGTGGTCAGCTCAAGCGGGATGATTATTGCCCAGGCAAGGGATGCGGGTGTGCCCCATAATGCTGGAAAAAACAATGAGTCTGTAAAACTCGGTAAAACGATTGTCTTTGACATTTTTCCCCAGGAGATTGGAGGTGGCTATTATTTTGACTTCACCCGAACAATCTGCTTTGGTTATGCGCCAGATCATATCAAGAGGGATTATGAACTCGTCCGGCAGGCACAGGATATTGCATTCGAAAATTTAGAAGTTGGAAAACGAACAAGGGATGTTGAGATTGCTGTTTGCAAGTATTTTGAGAAGCATAACCATCCAACATTTTTATCCAATCCAAAAACCCAGATAGGATATTGCCATTCTCTGGGACATGGTCTTGGTTTGAATGTCCATGAAAGCCCTTCTTTTGGATTATTTAAAACGAATCGCGACAAACTTGAAAAAGGAATGGTCTTTACAATTGAGCCTGGACTTTATTATCCTGATAAAGGATATGGAATAAGGCTTGAAGATGTGATTTATATTGATAAAAATGGACAGATTATCAATCTTACAAAATTTCCCAGAGAACTGGTCATAGAGGTGTAAGATTATAAGTGTTGATTTTTTTACCGAATTTTGTAGAAAGATTTAATCCCTGTTAGTTAGTGATAACAAAATAAGCTAATCGCATTGAATTAACATCGATTAATATTATTAAGCACTGGTTGATCTCAGGTATTGACATTTTTCAAATTCTGGATATAATAAACCATAGATTAACTTTTGGTGTCAAATAAAATAGATCATCTTTCCCCTCCCGGTCGTGGCCCTCGGGCTGCGGCCGGAGGGGTTTAATATTTTAACAATTTGAGGCTATTGAGACTGAGACCGTTTAGATGATAAAAGATATAGGCTTCGAACAGATTCCTTAAGGTCAAAAAAGCCTTGAAATTACAGGACTTTGGGAAAATGCCTTTTCTGGAATCAATAAGTAATTTGAACGCCGCTTTATCCAGTTTAAAAACCGACTCATCAAAATCCTCTTCACAGACTAAACCACCCCTGCCAATACTGAAGTTGATGATGGTATTATCAGCAACAGGCTTATGGCAGCAGATGCAATCGGTTAAATTTGGTTCTATTCCTGCATATTTAAGTAGTCTGAAGAGCATAAGCAGGGACCAGAAACAGGCAATATCATCGTCTCCTGAAGCAATTTTTCCCAGAGAGAGGAGTAATTCATCATAAAGATTTCTGTTTGGCTCTTCCCTGACCGTAAATTGGTCGATGAATTCGCAGATTACTTGCCCTGCGATAAACTTATTCTGGGAATTGCGGAGGCCAGAGAAATCACTGATAATAACGGCATCAGAGAGGGTATACACCTCTTTCGATTCTCTTTTATAAAATATGACCTCAACATGGGTAAAGGGCTCGAGTGAACCACAGAATTTACTCCTGGGTCTGCGCGCACCCTTTGCTGCGAGCCTCAGTTTGCCGAATTTCTCTGTGAAGATTGAACAGAAAAGGCTTGATTCTTTAAAAGGACGATTTCGGAGTACAATCCCCGGGGTTTTGAGAATATTGGGCATTTTTTATTCAATCTTTAAATGGAGTTCCTTTAACTGCTCGGGTTCAACAAAATCAGGGATATTTTCGAGTAGTCCCTGTGCCTGGGTGGTTTTGGGAAAGGCAATGACATCCCTTATTGATTTAACTCCGGCAAGGAGCATGACGATTCTCTCAATACCCGGTGCTATTCCGCCATGTGGTGGCGCACCATAATCAAGGGCTTCAAGCAATAATCCAAATTTTTTGGCTGCTGTCTCCCTGTCCACACCGAGGATTTCGAATATCCTTTCCTGTAAACTCCGGTCGTGGTTTCTAATACTTCCCGAGGCGATTTCATTGCCATTGAGAACCAAATCGTATTGTCTACCCCTTACCTTTAAAGGCTCGGTATCCAAAAGGTGAATATCTTCGGGTTTGGGCTGGGTAAAAGGATGGTGGCAGGGGTTAATCTTACCGGTCTTTTCATCAATTTCAAATAACGGAAAATCATAGACCCATAAAAAATGGTAACCTTTTCCACGTAGATTCAATAAATCACCGATACTGAGCCTCAATTCACCAAGGAAATAATAAATCTTACGGTCTCCAGCACAGACAAGCAAAAGTTCGCCTTCTTTTAAACCAATTTTATCGATTATCCCTTCATCGATGTATTTAGATAATGAACCACTCAATCCGCCTTCTTTTCTTAACCAGTATATACCACCAAAACCTTCTTTCTTTGCCTCTTCATTAAAATTGTCTATATGTTTTCTTGAAATAGATTTGGCACCCGAAACGATGATTCCACATATCTTTTCTTTTCCGGTGAATGGCGGAAAATTGATATTTTTTAATGTCCGGGTAAGGTCTGATATCTCCATCCCGAAACTTATATCCGGTTTGTCTGTGCCATATTTTGTTATCGCCTCTTCAAAGGTTAATCTTGGAAACGGGATTTTTAAATCCTGGTTTATCACTTTTTTAAATATATACTGGAAAAGACCTTCTATCACGGTATATATATCTTCTTCGGTTACAAAGGACATCTCAAGGTCTAACTGTGTAAATTCGGGCTGACGGTCATGTCTGGGATCTTCATCGCGCATACAGCGGGCAATCTGATAATATCGTTCAAATCCCGCTACCATCAAAAGTTGTTTATACATCTGGGGAGACTGGGCAAGGGCATAAAATTTCCCAGGATATAGTCGCGATGGGACGAGATAATCTCTTGCACCCTCGGGCATGCTACGGGTGAGTATCGGAGTTTCAATTTCAATGAAATCTCTACTGTTCAAATATTCCCGTATTGCATTCACAATCTGGTGGCGCATGATTATAATTCTCTGCATGGTAAGACGCCTTAGGTCAAGGTATCTGTATTTCAAACGCAATTCTTCACTCGCTTTGATCTCTTCTTCTACAACAAAAGGCGGAGTCTTGGAGCGGGAAAGGATTGTCAACTTTGTTACATTCAATTCCACTTCTCCGGTAGGAAGGTCGGGATTTTTCTGATTTTGGGGTCTTTCCTGAACAATTCCCTTTACAGATATGCAGTCCTGTAGATTCAATCCATCAGCTTCTGGAATTTTTTTGGGGTCTATCACCAGCTGAAGGATACCGGTGCGGTCTTTTAAATCGATAAATATCAAACCACCGAGGTTCCGGATTCTAAATACCCACCCTGCAATCTCAATCTCTTTATTTACCAGCGACTTATTTACTGAGGAATTAAAAAGTTCTTTAATCTCTCCTCCTGATTAAGTTTTTGGTTTTGAATCTTCTTTCCCTTTTTCGCCTTCAATTACAATCTTTGATAAATCTGCAAACTTCAGGAATAGTTGATTTATATAATTGACAAGGGCAAGCCGGTTTTTTTGTAGATTTTTATCTTCACACATTACGAGCACCTCATCGAAAAATCGGTCAATATCTTTTCTGAGTCCGAGCAGAAGTATCAAAATCTCGGTATACTTCTTTTCAGCAAAAAGGGGAGTCATCTTCTTTTCTACTTCCTGCCCACGTTCATAAAGATTTTTCTCTTCGGATTTTTCAAATAATTCAGGATTTACTTCACCAATTTCTTTTATATTCTTCAGGATATTGCGGACCCTTTTCTGACCGATGACGAGTTTTGTAAAATCCTCTTTATCACGGAAGTCCTTCAATGCTTCACAGCGAAGACGGGTATCATAAAGATTTAAATTTGTATTGTAGATTGTTGCATCGACTTCATCATAACGATAGCCAAGTTCTTCAAGATACCTTTCTGCTCTTTCAATAAGAAATTCCTGGACCATTTTTTTATCGATATCTTTTTTAAATAATTTGAGATGTTCCCAGAAGATGGGTAGCAATTCAATATCGAGTTTATGCTGGTCAACGATATTAAAAATACCATAAGCATTCCTTCTTACACCCAATGGGTCATAAGAACCAGAAGGTCGCTGCCCGGAGAGTAATGCACCGAGGATATTATCGACCCGGTCAATGAGTGCCAGAACAGCACCTTCTTTTGTGATGGGAATTCTATCCCCACTGAAGGCGGGTAGATAGTGTTCTTTTATGATAATTGCAACCTTTTCTTTTTCACCGCTCGCCCTTGCATAATAATAACCCATGACGCCCTGGAGTGCAGTGAATTCTTTTTCCCGCACCATACTTGAGCATAAATCGGCTTTGCACAATTCGGCTGCCCTTTTTAACGATTTTATATCGAGATCAGGTATTGATTCAAAGTATTCTATCGATTTTACAAGACGGATTGATTTATCATAGACAGTCCCCAGTCCTTCCAGCCATACCATTTCTTTTGTTCCTTCAAGCATTTTTTCAATTCCCTGCTTTAAATCATTCTGGTAATAGAAAAGCGCATCTTGGAGCCTTGATTTTAAAACCCGGGCATAACCAAGCCCAACATTTTGGGCAGCTTTTTTTCTGCCGTTGAAGATACAGATAAAATTATTCGTTCCTTTTATCCAGATGAGATTACCCAGTGCCCTGAGCGTTGATTGCAGGATTTCTTCGGGTAACTTCAAGAATTCCTGGTCAAATTCACCATATGTGACATCAGGGTATTCCACAGTGCAGTTTATTTCTTCAATCATATTTTCGTCATAGACTGGCTCACCTTTTAAGATTCTTGCTTTTTCATGGATTCGATTCTTTATAATTTTCCTTCTTTCGTTAGGATCAGCGATGACGCCACCATGCCTTAAAAAATTCATATATTCGCGTGGTTTCTCCATACGAATCGGTTTAAAGGAAAAATGAAAATTGGGCATTGTGTATCTTTCTGCTTCCAGACCTGCATATTTAAAACGGAGTGGTTTTCTATCGAGCAAGCCAACAATCCACCTTATCGGTCTGGGAAAACGGACTTTGTTGCCATTCCAGACCATTGTTTTGGGAAATTCCAGACTTGCGATTATCTTGGGGATTTCATAATAAAGAATATCTTCGGTATCTTTCGCAGGCATTTCTTTTGTCGCAATGACATATTCACCTTTTTCGGTCTTTACAATTTTTATATCACTCAACTTTAAACCATGGGCGTTCAAAAATCCTTCCAGTGTTTGGGTTGGTTTACCATTCTCGTCATAAGCGAATTTTTTGGGTGGTCCCTGGATAACTATCGGCTGGGGTTTCTGTTTTTTTGCTACACCAAGAACCAGGACACCTATCCTCCGGCTGGTATAAATCTTGCGCATCGTTCTATAAAATATCCTCTCCCGTTTGAAAAGGTCTTCTACCTTCTCTAGGAGTTCACTTGCTGCTTTATTAATATAACCTGTGGGAAATTCCTCAAAACCAATCTCCAGAAGGAAATCAACCATTTCTTTCTCCACCATCGATCTTTTCAAGATACAGCCTTGCTGCTTCAGAAGCGAGTGAGCGAACCCGGGCGATCATCTTTGCGCGTTCAGAAACACTTATTGCACCCCTTGCCTCAATGAGATTGAAGATATGTGAGCATTTGATCGTGTAATCATACGCAGGATAGACGAGTTCTTTTTTTAAAAGATTCTTTGCTTCACTTTCAAATTCATTGAATAAAAGTATGAGCCGTTTCGGGTCAGACTCTTCAAAGTTATATCTTGAAAACTCTTTTTCATTCTGGAGATAAATATCCCCCCAGGTAGTCTCTTCATTCCATTTTATTTCAAATATTGATGAGACTCCCTGGATATTCATACAGATTCTTTCCAGACCGTAAGTGATCTCAACAGGTATGACATCTAAATCAATCCCCCCAGCTTGCTGGAAATATGTGAACTGGGTTATTTCCAGACCATCGAGCCAGACTTCCCATCCTATACCCCAGGCGCCGAGTGTAGGACTTTCCCAGTCATCTTCAACAAACCTGATTTCGTGTTCACTGAGTTTAAATCCTATCGATTCGAGGGATTCAAGGTAAATCTGCTGGATATCAGAAGGGGCTGGTTTCATGATCACCTGAAATTGATAGTACTGCTGGACACGATTGGGATTTTCACCATATCTGCCATCCCGTGGTCTCCTGCATGGTTCAACATAAGCAACATTCCATGGTTTTTTCCCCAGAATTCGTAAAAATGTTGCAGGATTGAATGTCCCGGCACCAACTTCGGAATTATAAGGCTCAAAGATCAAACAGCCTTTTTCTTGCCAGTAGTTTTTTAATTTTAAAATCAGGTTTTCAAAGGTGAATATTTTTTTGCTCATAGCCCGAGTTCTTCACTTATGGATTTCATCCCTCTGAGACATATTTCAACGAATTCTTCAAGTTCTAAACCGAGATTTTTGCATGTAAGAATCTGATCACGATTTGCACCTGCAGCAAATCTTTTTTCTTTGAATCTTCTCAGGACAAAATCCTTATCAAGAGAGTTCAATTTCTTGTCTGGATGCATGAGTGCAGATGCAACTATCAAACCGGTGAGTGGGTCGGTGGCAAAAAGTGCCCAGTCAAGGCGCGATTGCGGAGCAAAGTGCCCGGCATGAACTTTGACTGCATATACAATCTCTGGTGCCAATCCTTTTTTCTCGAGGATGTCACCACCTATTATACCATGGCGTGACGGGTCATTGATGGTTTCCTCGTAGTCAATGTCATGTAGTAATCCAGCAAGACCCCATTTTTCTTCATCCTCACCAAAATGTCGGGCAAGTTCACGCAGGCATGCTTCGGTGGCGAGACAATGTTTGAAAAGATTTTTGTTTTTCAACTTTTCTGAGACAAGGTTGAGTGCATCATTCCGGTTCATAAGTAAAATATTATCCACAAATTTTTAAAAAAGTCAAGATTCAAATGGTCTGAGTCCTCTCCACTTTTTTAGTTTAATGGTTTTTTGTTTTCCTGAAGGAGCGAATTCCCAATCGCGATAATATCACATCCAATTTATCAGAGCAACTTCCAAACCGATAATCGCCCGTTTCATCCATTGACAAAATGGATTTCCAGCACGCAGGCCGTCATCACCCAGCGGATGATTCATTTTTAAGCAAATCCCGTTTTAGTTGTAGTGCAGGATTTACCCCGCAAACAAACTTCAAGAGTTCAATCGGCAAAATTTGTCAATTGTAGTGACCGAGCTTACTCGGTAATGAATACCTGCTGGTTTACCCTGCGGCTACCTTTTTAATATTTTCGTAGGGCAGGGCTTTAGCCCTGCGTTTTAATGCAAACCTGAAGGTTTGCCCTACGTTTTTTATTTTTTTGTAGTATTATTCAGTTGGAATATTTGTTAAGCAGGCTTGACCACTGGAATAGAATGATAATTGGTTTACGGGCAGGGATGCAGGTATGTAATAATGATATTCTTGATTTTACAATTCATAGAAAGTGGAGAGGAGTCAGACAAATGGTCAGCATTATCTTAACTTTCTCTTCCTTCGAGAGAAGAACTTTCCGTGTGAAGAAGTGGCTGAGGTATTCACGGGCTTTTGCCTGTGAGTAAAACTTGACTTAGTAACACCTGTAGATATAATCTCTCAGACGATGAAGTTATTATCCTTCAATAAAATAAGAATATATTCTGTCGTTCCGGTTGTAATTATAATCACTTTTTTTACCCTTTTACCATGTATAAATAACGGGTTCACCAACTGGGACGATGATGTGTATGTGATTAACAATATCCATATCCGTTCGTTAACACTCCATAGTATACTCACTATCTTCAGTTCTTACTACTACGGTGGCTATATTCCCCTTACTATCCTCTCCTTTGCATTGAATTATTATTTTTCGCAGAGTAATCCCTTCTCCTATCATCTTACCAATCTTATCATTCATTTAATCAATTGTACACTTGTCTTCTGGTTTATTTTTCTGTTGACAAAAAAAAGTTCGGTATCGGCAATAACAAGCCTCTTATTTGGCATCCATCCTCTCCATGTGGAATCAGTAGCATGGATTACTGAAAGAAAAGATGTGTTATATACATTATTTTTTCTGAGTTCACTAATTGTCTATATTTTTTATTTGAGGAAAGAAAAAAAGAAATTTTATTTCATAAGCTTATTTATTTTTCTACTGGCTCTTCTTTCTAAACCTTCGGCAATTTCACTGCCAGCTGTACTGCTGTTGATTGACTATTTTCATTACGGAAAACTGGATAAAAATAAATTCATTATGAAGATACCGTTTTTTATTCTGACTCTACTTTTCACAATACTGGCATTTATTGGACAGCGCTCAGTCGGTGCTGTGCAGACAAATTCTTTGTCCACCTTACCACAGAATATAGTCATAGCCATGCGTATACTTCTTTTTTATTTATTCAAAACAATTTTACCCATCAATCTTTCCTGCCTCTATCCCGGTCCTGAAACAATCCATCAGTGGTTATCCCCGGTTTTCCTATTTGCTCCACTGATAGTTATTATTTCTGGCGTTCTGGTTGCAATATCAGGTAAGAGCACGCGCAAAATTATCTTTGGAAGTCTGTTTTTCTTATTTACCATATTGCCGTTGCTACAAATCATTCCCATCGGTCAGTCAATCGCTGATCGCTATACATACGTCCCGCTGATCGGTGTATTCTATATTTTCGCCGAAGGCTGGTTTGGGTTGTTTATAAGGGTACAGAAGATACTGAAAATCTTTTTACTATTGGGTTTGATTTTCGTTATCGGTATATTTTCATATCTTTCTGCAAACAGGTGCATGGTCTGGCAAAATGGCATAACTCTGTGGAGTGATGTCATAAAACAATATCCTGGACTTGCAAAGCCGTATAATAATCGCGGCATTCTTTATGCCCAGAATGGCAGATATGAGGAGGCCCTGTATGATTTGAATAAAGCAATCTCCCTTAATCCCAATCTTGCTGAAACCTATAACAACCGCGGGTATCTTTTTCTCACCCTTATGAATTACGATAGGGCAATCGCTGATTTTACCCAGGCAATAAAGCTAAACAAAAATAAGCCGGAATTTTATAACAACCGTGGCTATGCATTCTTTCTCACCGGTGATATTGAAAAGGCACTTCAAGACTTAGAACAGGCATGCATGCTCAATCGAGATTATGCAGATGCCTATCTTAACCGTGCCCGATGCTATCTTTCTTTAAATCGTTTAGACAACGCACTCAGTGATTTATCCCGGGCAATTAAACTCAATCCTTTTTTAATTGATGCATACAATCTACGCGCCACAGTTTACACCAAATTAAAGAAATACCAGCTGGCAATTGCCGATCTCTCAACAGCAATAAGAATAAATCCAAATTTAGCAGAGCTTTATAACAGCAGGGGCATCCTCTATTGTTACGAAAACAAATATAAACTGGCAATTGCTGACTTTGACCGGGCAATTGAACTGAATCCCCGGGATGCTAAGGCTTATAATAATCGTGGCAATGCTTATGCATCAATCGGATTGCTGGACAAAGCAATTGCTGATTTCACCAGGACCCTGAGTATTGATTCGAGTTATACCGACACGTACTATAACCGTGCAATTGCTTATTTTTTAATTAAAGAGTTTGAACAGGCACTGAAAGATTTGATGAAATACAAAAGCCTTGGTCAGCAGGTTCCCCCGGAATTTTTTAAAAGCATTTCTGATTCCCTGCGAAAAAAGGATAGATAATCAGTTCAGATCAACATCAAGGTAGTATCACTCCAAATTTTTTGGAGTTTGATGTTATTCATGTTTATTCTTTTTTTAAAAATTTCCTGCGTGAATAGACGTAACCCAGTTCTGCACCATAAAGGAATATGAATGCAGAATAGTATAGCCATAGTAAGAGTAGAATGAATGCGGAGAGTGAACCGAATATTTTAGAATAATCAACAACCCTTGTAACATAGAAGGTAAAAAGAAATTTGGCCAATTCCCAGGATATGCCGGTAAAAATTGCACCGATGAATACATCCTTAAATTTAACCTTGCGATTTGGAAAAAAGCGGTATATGAGGCAAAAAGCAGAAGTATTTATGATTATGTTCAGGATTGGTAATAACTTAACAATTCCCCTCAAACCGATTGCGCTTGCCCAGAAAGTAATACCTACGCTCGCAATCAAAATAATCCAGACTACGAATGCCCATGCCATACCAATAAGGCTTTTTTTAATAAAAGACCGGTCTCTTTTTGCCTTCCATATTACATTCAGACTTGATTCAATCGCACCAAAAATACTTGCAGAGCCCCACAGAAAACCGAGCATGCCAATGAATCCTATTATGATTGATGTATGCCGGATTGCCCTGATATTCTTTATAATTTCATCAAGACCGATAGGGATTACCTGTTTTAAAACCGGTAGTATCTTTTCAATAATGCCCTGGGATGAACCGAGGATAAAAAAAGAGAATGATAAGAGTCCGAGTATCAGTGGGAAGAGGCTGAATATCGCTGCGTTCACCAGTGCCGAAGCAAGCAAAGGACAGCGGTCTGTATTGAATTTATTATATGCCTTTTTTAGCAACCAGAAAAAGTTTTTCATTTCTTTAATATTGAAAATTTATTTTTACCTGTAATGATATACGAGACTACCACCAACAAATGTTTTCAATATTTTTATACTATTGAGATTTTCTTTTATTAGCGGATTTTTATCAAGGACGAGAAAATCAGCAAATTTTCCTTCAGCAATTGTCCCCTTTTTATTTTCATCGAACGTTGCAATTGGTGGTTTTTGAATATACATCTGGAGTGCTTCAGCGGGTGTGAGTCGGTTTTTTATGAATGGATGATTGACCGCAAGATTTATTCCGTAAAACGGACCAAGGGGCATGCAGTCTGACCCGAAAATTAATTTTATACCCGCTTTCTTTATTCTCTTGAAACAATTCATATCCCGGTATCTGGGTCCAAGATGCCTCTCATAGAGACCACCGGGATATTGCCAGCGTAAGAAATTTGGTTGCATTGAAGCAATCAAGTCAAGCCGGGCAATTTCTGCTATTAATTTGTCATTAAGAATTTCGAGATGTTCAAGTCGGTGCCGGAGCTGATTCCTGTCAACACGGGCTGATTTAAAGGCATTTAAAATCGTTTCTGTGGAACGGTCGCCGATTGAATGGATCATTAACTGGACTGAATTTTTTTCAGCGAGTTTTATAAGCTCTGATAATTCTTCCTCTGTGAGCAAGAGTTTGCCTAAATTTTTTGAATGCTGATAGGGTATCCTGAGGGCTGCGGTCTGAGCACCGATGGACCCATCCATAAATATTTTTTTCCCTGCAAATTTCAAAAACTCATCACCGAAATTAGATTGAAGCCCGGAATTGACTATTTCAGAAAGTTCGTCGGTGAGGTAAAGCGCAACACGCAATCTCAATTGCCCCTTCAAAGACTGGTAAATTTTAAAACCATTGAAGTCAGTAATCTCATGGATAGATGTGATTCCCAGAGAGTGCGCTTCGGACATTGCCATTCTAAGCCCTCTTTCATACATCTCAAAATCGGGTTTAAAGATTTTACTCAGGTACAACGCTGCATCCTCATAAAGATAGCCTCTTTCCCTATCCACTATTTTCCACTTTTTGGGAATAAAATCTAATGCCTTGGTGTTACATACTGCAAAATGCCCACAGATGCGGCGCATTATCACTGGCTTGCTCTTCGAGATTTTATCAAGAATTCTACGGTTCAAATCTTCTTTTTTGCCCTTGATCCAATGAGATTCATCCCAGCCTATACCGAAGATTATATTTTCTTTTCTTTCAACACTCAGTTTTTCAAGACATTCATCAGGGGAACGACAGTCACTTAAATCTATCCGCTGCAATTCTATGCCTCGTGAAAGAAGATGAGTGTGTGAATCAGTGAATCCAGGAATCACATAACAACCTTTGAGTTCATGAACTTTAAAGTGAATAAAGTTGCGCGTGAAATGATTTATAATCTGTCTCGAAATGGACTTGTGAAAAATTATCCTGGCAATTAGACCATTACATACAAGAATATCGCATTTCTGAATTCTATTATTTGTGAACTGGACTAAATTGCAATTTTTAAGAAAGACAAATTGCATTCATCCTTTTATCAAACGGTCGAGATGTTCACGTGCTGATTGGAAATTAGGGTCTAAAGACAATGCTTGCCGGAAGGCATTTATCGCCTTATCACGATCATTGAGTGCTTCATAGGCAATGCCCAGATTATAATAGAGTTTTGGTTCGCGATTATTGATTTTCTGGGCCTTTTTCAGGGTCTTTATTGCCTCTTCATATTTCTGGCTAAGGATATAAAATTCTGAGATTTCAAGCAGGTCCTGAAAATCATCATTCATAATTTTTCGATACGATTCAGGTCTTTATATCTTCCCAGGATTACCAGGATATCGCCCTGGAGTATTTCATCAGCCCCACCAGGGCCGATGATTATCTCTTCTTTGAAATCAGGCGAACCATCAGGCCTGGTGTAAGGCATTTTTCTCTTTATTGCCATAACACTTATCCCATATTTTTCCCTCAATTTCAATTCACCGAGTGTTTTATCACAGAACTTTTTGGGCGCAACTATTTCCAGAATACCATATTCGGTGGAAAGTTCGATATAGTCAAATATCTTTGGACTTGCCAGACTTTCTGCCAGCTTTTCAGCCATTTCTTTTTCTGGAAAGATTATTTTGTCTGCACCTACTTTGCTAAGTATTTTGGCATGGAGTTCATTATGGGCTTTAACGATTACCTGTCTTACTCCCAGTTCCTTTAATAAAAGAGTCACCATAATACTATCTTCAATATTTTCACCGATGCTCACGATTGCAGTATCGAATTCTTTTATACCTAATTCTTTCAGTGCCTTTTCATCAGTGGCATCCACGACCACGGCCTGAGAAACCGTTCCTCCAATCTCCTTGATCCTTTCTTCACTCCGGTCTATCGCCAGGACTTCAAAGTTTTTCTCAGAGAGGGCACGGGCAATACTGGAGCCAAATCTTCCCAGACCGATGACGACAAATTGTTTCATAGATTTATCATTTAAGATGAGTAAACAGTAAATTTGTCGGGGCAGAACTCAATAAAAAATAAACCCCGTTTGAATCTTCTGGTTGCCAGAACATGCCTTAATTATATACATTTTTAGGGAAATGTCAACCTATCGCGATATGTTCTTCAGGGTATGAATAATCTACTTCATGTGGTCGGACTATAGCACTACCAATAGTGAGTGTCCCTATCCTGCCCACCAACATCAAAATGATTATCAGGAGTTTACCCACTGTTGAAAGTTCGCATGCATAACTGCAGCTTGGGTTCATAGCAGAGCCGAGTGAGAGACCCACTGTACCGAAAGCTGAAAATACTTCAAAAATTAATTTAAATGGATGGGCTGGACTGAACATGAGAATCAGGAAAATAGTGATCAGGATAAAAAATATGGACAGGAATATGAGAAGGAATGAACGCATTGCCTGTTCTGCGGGAATTCTTTTTTTCATTAATGAGATACCATTTTTATACCTTCCCAATAATAATTCTTTAACCCATACTGTAATGAGGGCAAAAGTGGTTGTCTTCACTCCACCTCCTGTGCCACCGGGCGAGGCGCCGATGAACATAAATAAGAGTATTAAAAGTAATGTGACAGGTGAAAACATGGCGATGTTTACGGTATTGAAGCCAGCAGTCCTTGGTGTTACTGCATGAAAAAATGAGTGGATCAATTTTAAATGTAGTGGGTATTGAACAAGGCTTTTATTACCTTCATACAGAAATATAAATGCGGTTCCGATAATTAAAAGAATCAGTGTTGTTTTTAAAACAATTTTGGTGTGTAAGGTAAAATCTTTTTTCTCTTTTTTGATTATTACATAGTATATATCCGAGACCACAAGGAATCCGATACCACCAGTGATAATGAGCAGCGCTCCAGCCAGAGGAACAACCCACGAGTTGTGAAACAGCGATAGATTCTCTGAAAAAGTAGAAAAACCGGCATTGCAGAATGCCGATATTGAGTGGAAAATTGCATGGCCTGCCGCCATAACTGGATTGAATCTCTGGATGAAACAAAGATAAAAAAGCAGGGCTCCGATCAGTTCTACGATTAATGTTATCCGTAAGACTCTCCAGGCAAAACGCATTAGGTTTTCATAACTTAAAACATTTATTGATTCCTTGAATAACATGCGGTCACGCAATGAAATTTTTTTACCGAGAAAGAAAAAGAAGGCAGTGGAGAGTGTCATGTAACCAAGACCGCCAATCTGGATCAGCAAAAGTATTATAAATTTTCCCCAGAATGTAAAATCGGTTGCGGTATTTTTTACAGTCAAGCCGGTGACACACAGCGCCGATGTTGATGTAAATAAGGCATCTATAATAGATATTCCACTTGTAGTCGAAAAAGGCAAAGATAGCAGGATCGTGCCAGCAAGGGCAATGGCGACATACCCCAGTATAATCAGCCTTCCTGGATTTATTTCTTTCTTTTTAAACATGCTTCAGTTTTTTGTATTTTCGGACTATCTCCTGTGCCAGTTTATTTGCCTCCCGATTGTTTTCACGGCTGATGACCTTTAAATCTGCCTCTTTGAATCTATTGAGGAGTCTTCGCGCACGCTCTGCAAGTTGTTTTATATGCTCGGTTTTTAAATGGTATATGCCGCATAATTGTTTATAGATGAGTTCAGAGTCAGTATATATTTCAGCTTTCAGGATTTGATTTTTAAGAAGCCATTTCAAGGCTGAGATGAGTGCTTCGTATTCAGCAACATTGTTGGTTGTGACCCCTATATAGCGGGAAAAGCGGACAAGTGGTTCTTTCAGATTATCTTTTGTGTATACCACAAAGCCGACGGCTGCAGGTCCGGGATTACCACAGGACGCACCATCAATATAGACGACGACATTTTCATCAACCATAAATTAAAATTCTGCCGCAGGAATCACAGAGGACCAGTCTGTCTTTTTTTCTTAATTCATTGAGTGTCTGGGGTGTGACATTTGTAAAACAACCAGTGCATATCCCATCGTCAGATACAACACAGATTGCCCTTTCTCTTGCGGCTATAATCCTTTCATATATTTTCCTCACTTCCTCAGGCAATTTTTTTATTTCATCCTGGAAGATAAATTTATTTTTTTCTTGGGTTTGAGCGATTTGTTCTTTTTGTCGTTCAAGATCCTGGATTTCCTTGTTTTTTTGTTCAACGAATTCTTTAATTTCTCTTTCAAGATTGCCTAACGATTGTTTAAGGGTCTCTTCTTCTTCAAGGAGGCTGATCATCTCATCTTCTATCGCGGTACGGGCATTTTTTAGAAATTCAATTTCCTTCAAAATTGCCCGGTATTCTTCGTTCGTCTTCACTGCATGGATTTGCTGGTTTAACTTATTTATTTTGTTTTCATTATCGGCGATGTCACCCTCTTTCAGTTTATACAATTTTTTTATTTCTATGAGTCTATTTTTCATCTGATTAACTTGCCTGTTTTTTTGATCTATTTCCTTTTTTAACCTGTCTATTGTTTCAGGGATGTTTTTTAAAATAACTTCATTCTTTTTTATTTCCTCTGAAAGGTCCTTTATCCTTGCCAGCCTTTCCAGGACCTCTTCCATCGATCTAACCCTTCCTTATCTTTGCCTGTGCCAGAATCCCATTCGGTTTTATTCTGGACAAATACTTACTCGAAGACTTCTGGGTCGAAATTGTCTGGAATTCTGGTACCGGGCTTCTTGAACTCAATCCAGGGATGGGCGGTACCCGACTTGAACGGGTGACCTCCTGCATGTCAAGCAGACGCTCTAACCAGGACTGAGCTAACCGCCCATTTTCCATAACGGTTTTTATTATAACTAAAATCTTCCATAAGTCAATATTCAATACATTTTACTTTTACAATTTCATTATCACCGATATGGCACAGAAATATAATATATCTTTTCCGGGTTGGAAATTCTTCAAAAATCTTTTTTTCAAAAGAGAATACTTCACGCCAGACACCATCCACCTTTACGCACCTTGGATATGTTTTATTATCTTTCCCTGAGTGCCATTTCACATCTTTTTCTTCTATAACTTTCATAGGTTTCACTTTTGAAAAAAGGCCATCATTCCTTGAGCCCACTGCGGGCAAATGACTCCATGATTTCACGCTGGACGAAGAAGTAAAGGATTATTAAAGGGAGGGTTGTGAAGGTGGATGCCGCACACAAAAGTGGGTAATTGGTGGCTTCTGCCTGTGCAAAATAGGCGAGCCCGGTCTGAATTGTTCGCATTGAATCGGAGTGGGTAACGATCAGAGGCCAGAGGAATGAATTCCAGTTAGTAATGATTTCAAATATGCCGATGGTGACAATCACCGGCCGGGAAAGGGGCAGGACGATATATCTTATAATCTGGAGATGATTCAAGCCATCTATTTTTGCAGCATCGAAGAGTTCCTGCGGTAAAGATTTAAAATGCTGTCTTAAAAGGAAGATGGCGAAAATGTTGACGCCCCATGGGATTATCAGTGCCCAGTAGGTATCTATGAATTTAAATTTACTCAATATTACATAGGAAGGAGCGAGATAGACAGGCATCGGTATCATCATCATGGCAAGGAATAATGTGAAAAATAGTTCCCGTCCTGGAAATCTTAACCTTGCGAATGCATATGCAGAAAGGACAGATGTGAGGTAGACAAGCAAGACCGAACCTGTGGTCATGATTAAAGTATTGATAAAATAGCGCGTGAAGTTGACTTCTTTAAATGCCTCTAAAAAATTATTAAATACTATCTTCTTGGGAAAGAGGGTGGGTGGAAACTGGAGTGATTCATCAAGGGTTTTTAATGAAGTAGAAACCATCCAGAAAAATGGTAAAACCATTATCAGAGCACCCATAAGTAAAATCATGTGGATGAACTTTCTACTCATAATGAACCCTTTGCTCGAGAAATCTTTGCTGAATTTTTGTCAGGCTGAAGATTATGATAAACACAACAAAGGCAATGGCGTTTGCATAGCCGAGATTCCAGAGCCGGAATGCCTGCTCATACAGATAATAGACAACGAGGCTTGTTGTCCCAAGGGGTCCGCCTGGAGGCTGGGTCATGACATATACAGGTGTAAAGGTGTTAAACGCAATTATGGACTGGGTTATCAGAAGGTAGAATATAGTCGGTGAGAGAAGTGGAATGGTTATCTTCCAGAATAGTTGCCATCTTTGGGCACCATCAATCCTTGCCGCCTCGTAATAATGGGAAGGGATGTTCTGAAGTCCAGCAAGACAGATCACTATGCAGTAACCGAGATTGTGCCAGATAGTCATTATCATCAAGCTTATAAGTGCAATCGAAGGACCGGCAAGGAATCCAGACAGTTCAGCATTGAATAACAACTCAAAAATTCCCCTTGAATCATTCAACCATTTCAGTCCTTTTAATCCTGCAAGATGGAACACAGCGTTTAGTATCCCCCTGTCCGGATTGAATATCCATTTCCATACTACACTGATTGCAACGATGGAGGTGACGACAGGTAAAAAATAGATTGTCCGATATATACCCTGTCCCTTAATCTTCTGGTTTAAAAGATAGGCAATAAAGATAGAAATGGCAACTGTTGCAGGAACTACACCAAGAAGATACCAGAAAGTGTTGAGAAGTGACTGGTAAAATTTAGGGTCGATAAAAAGCCGGTAATAATTCTTAAAGCCAATAAATTTCAAAGGTCCGGCTATTGACCAGTTATAGAGACTCATTCCAATTGCCTGTACGATGGGATAGAATCTAAAGATTATAATTACAATCAATGCTGGAAAGAGGAAAAGGTAAGCAATTTTATCAATTCTTCTATTCATTTTTGATATCAGTAAATAAATTTAATTGTCAATAATTCAACACCTTTCCTACAGTTTTATATAGGGCCTGATTTTTTCAAACAATTTTTCGCCGATACCCTTAACTTTTTTGATTTCTGAAATTTCTTTAAATCCTCCATTTCTCTCACGATATTCAATTATGCGGCGGGCTAAAGCAGGTCCTATGCCAGGAAGTAGTTCAATTTCCTCAAGGCTTGCACTATTTATAGAGATTTGTTTTGCCTCTTCTTTGATGATTAGTTGATAATAGCGACTGTTAGACCTGGACTCAAGATAATTGGAGATGTTAATCAGTGAAAAGATTAAGATTAAAAAAATTAGTATAATCGATTCTTTCCGACTCATAGAATCCTCTATCAATATTCCCGGTAGACTATTTTCAGAAGGAATTTATACATAATATCGAGACTTTCCTTACTGCATTTATCGAGTGTATCAAAGACAGTGTCCCAGTATTGGTAATCAAAGTCAATGATATTGATTGCCCTTAATCCGTATTTAATCAGGGGTATGTGGTCATCAATAATATAATATTTTACAACAGGAATGAAAATATGTGGTGCAATCTCCATACCAATCTGCCATATTGAATCCGTAAGGGCAGGGAAAAATTTTGTAGAATGGCCTTCTTTATAAATTTGCAGATTTTTATCGCCCACCATGTCAATGATTATAATAAAAGAATACCGATCAAGGCATTTGCTGGCAAAATGGGTAGAGCCATAAAGTTCTGCTCGCTCAACATCTTCGCCATCAAAGAATAAAAGATGAATACTCGCATCAGATGGATTTTTTGTAAGGGTATCAGCAAGTTTCAAAAGCAATGCTACACCGGAACCACCATCATTTACACCCGGACAGTTACGGTCTGAATCCCAGTGGGCACCAATTCCAATAAGGGGTTCGCCCGAGGGAAATTTCTGATAGATATTATAAAGCCAGATACCATCAACAGTAAAGGAATCTATCTCGGGATTTTTTAAATTCTTAATGATGTATTTTAATGCATTCCGGTGTCCGTCAGTCCCTATTGCCCGGCAGCCGAATTTACTGAATTCCACTAAATAATCATATGGTTCTTTTGCATTCAGACAGGTGAAAAGGAAGGATAATATCAAACAATACTTCAGAAGTTGATGTTTGCCCATATGTTTAACGAGACCCGACGATAATTATTGTTGAATACACGGTCCTGATTACGGGAGTAGTTAAGGGTTGCACCACCGGTTATGCTTGTTGAGAAGTTATAACTCAGACTGATATCTATGTTACTATTTTCGTTGTCAACGACTGGGTTGTCAGTATCAAGTTCATTTGGATTTTCTATAGATGCGGCATAAGTTGTGTTGCGATTATAACTGTATGTTAAATTAGTAGTAAGATTAGATGAGAATTTTATCCCCTGGAGTAGAGGAATTGCAAGTCCCCTGGGCGCGCTGAATGTGTAGCCAAAAGAAATTGAAGCACCCCAGTTTGTAGATTTTGAAGGATTGATAAACAGGTCAGAATACTGATGGCCGTTTGTCTCCAGGTAATTGACACTGGCATTTGTAGTAATACCCCGCTTCCAGTTGACCTGCCAGCCTAGGAGCGGATTGAATGACATTGTTTTGCTATCCGAAATCAACCTGGGTGTGGTATCGAGATGAACCTGGTAAAATTCCTGAAAGTCCTGGTTAAAACTCATATTTACCGAAGATGTATAAGCATAATCTTTCAAAATGGGTAGATTTTCAACCCTTGAAATCCTTAAACTCGCGTTAGGATAAGATCTGCTTATTGTTCTGTTTTCGATTCCACTGTAGCCAAAGCTTCTGGTCGTCTGTCGGGTGTAACTTCCTGTTAAGTTTAGTATTGCATAGTTAATTCCGGAATTTACATTGAAATTATCAGAAAGACCACGGCTGCCATAACTACCGGGATCCAGTTCATCCGTTGGAATTGTATCAATGAAACCCCACTGATATTTCAAATCAGGACGGACGAGGGTGAAATAACCCGATGACCTTGTACGGGAAAAACTGATACTCGGATTCTGGATTAAGTTAACGAAGGTTTCAATCTGTTTCAAAACCCACAATGGGGAGCCAGGAATCTGTAGACTATCCTTCGATTCATCGCGCAATCGGGTAAAAAATCTGACAATTTTTTTGATATCGGTGGTCGTGGAAATGCTGATATTGGAACTATTGTTGATCCCTCTTCTGTCATAGGGACGACGCAATTCAAACCGATGGTCTTCATTATAACTTGAGCTGAATTGTAGAGATGGGTTGATAATCAACAAATCTTTCGATACACGGCTATTGAATGACTGGTTACGGCTTACCTCTTCTCCAAGACGCCATTTTTCGGACACTGAATCCCTGGTCTGGGCAAAAGAATAAGATGTCGATAAGATTTGATGTGGCGAATAACTTGCCGAAAAACTCGGTGTTAGCGTTTTGCGATGTTGAGGATAATTTGGACTTATTGTATAAGGCTCGCCGAGACTATCCCTTTCGTACGATTTCGCTAAATTGTCGGTATAGGAAGTGGTGAAGGATAATGTCTGTGGTATCAGGTGCAACGTCTGTTTCAAGAGCTTTACTGATAGTGATGGATTAATACTGTATTCACCACGATAATTTCTTAAATCAGTTGTATCAACTTTTGGTGCAGTATATGAGGTGGCAATCGCGCGGTCGTGTGATAGTCTCAATCTATCGAGTGTATTTTTTATTAACCAGTTTTTTGAGCCAGTTTTGGAAAAACTTATATTATAACCTTTCGTTGTGCTCGTTGACATCTCAAGTGGACGGCTAACATCGTCAAGTTCTACATCTCTGGCGATGAAAGAAGAATATCTTGGTTCCTGGATGTTTTTGTTATAGCTGAGACCGAGGGGAATGCTGAAATTCCAGTGCTTGGGCAAAATCTTGTCCAGAGCCAGGCTGGTATTGACACCAAAGTTTTTTCCAGATCCTGATTCTGAAATGCCTTTGGCTTCAGATAGTCTCTTGAACTTGCCGTTCGATTCTGAATAAGAGAAAGTTATATTAGAGAGATCCGCAATATTCACCGTGCCACTCGACCTCATTATTCTACCGGTTTCATTCTTAGGTGATGATAATTTGATGTCATTGAACCACATTGTATCGGAGAGTGGTGTTGTAAATTTATTGGTAATTCTGATTTCAAAAAACCTGTTATTCTGGAGCGAAGGATTTCCCGAAACTGTATAATTTCCTTCAGTAATCTTTCCTATACCTTTGGTCTTTTTCTTTAATTCAGGAAAATTGGCCATCACGATTTGATATCTGCGCCAGTTGTTATATCCTAAGATTCCTTCTTCATAGTCAGTCTGGTACTCATAGTAATTGGAATCAGAACCAAAGCGCAGGGCAATACGGGGGTTGGAGCGGATGGTCCGGAAATAAAATACAAGCGTATCATATCCACGGTAATCTTCAGGATTTTCTATCTGGCGGTAGGCAATACAGGTATGCCCTTCTTTTATGTTATTCAATGCCAGTTCTATTCCACCTTCGTTTATTGTCTTCCCTGTAAATGGGTCGATGGGTAGGGGATAAGGTGGTTTATAATATGTATGGGTTTCGGTATTCACAGGGGTAATCACAAATTTTTCGGTGGAATCAACAGGATTGAGTGAATCACCCGATATGATACCCTTGTTTTTCCAGCGACTACCCGCGAAATTGAGTTTGTGAAGATAAATCGTCTGCGGCGTTGTGAAATTATCAAACCAGATACGAACAAACTTTATATTTTTCCAGTTAGGAACACCAAATGTAGTATCCTGTGCCAGTGAGTCTTTTAAGGGTATGCGAAACATTTTCCAGTCGTTTTTCAGCCCACCTTCAACAAGGAACCTCGTGGAATCGAGATGGATGGAAAAACTATAATAAATATTGTTGCTCAGATTGAATATGCCGTTTCTGTCTATGTCTTCTGTATCCCAGATTCTATTTAGCTCGGTTCCATTAACACCGCCGCCAGAATAATCGTTTTCTACATAATCATCATTCCCATCATCACCAGGGATATTTTCGCCATCTCTTCCAGCTACGTTATCAAGGCCTCTATCTTCATTTATTGCATCCCATGAGAAATTTCTGGGGTTATTATCTTCATCCTCAAAAGTACCAACTCCAACAATCTCTCCACTTTTATTCCGGCGTAACTGGTCCTCACTGATTTCCTCGGCAACATCGATATGAATCATTCCACCGGTACCTTTGACGATCAATTCAATATTCTCACATTCATCAAGGTTCTTGCTCGTGAGATACTGGGTTAATCCGGCAAAGGATTGGACATTTTCGGGAAAAAACTGGATCTGTAAAACTTCAGCAATCCCTTTTGGGTCTGTTGGATTATTATAAATATCTTCCATCCTGAACACATTGTTGCCTGATGGGTTATACCAGATTATTCTTTTTCGGGCAAAATTCTGAATATCTTTTGTTAACGGTCTGGAACAGGGATGCCAGTAACTTTTTGTTAATACTGCTGAATGGGAGATTGTTGTAGCTTCAAAGTCGTCAAGATATACTTCACCTCGTGAATTCAGATTCGAAAAAGAATAGGCGCCTTCAAAATTTATGTTGAATTTTGATTCTGCCTCGGTTTGTATGAGTGGCAGGTTGTCGATGAATTCAGTTAAATATGGAATCTTACCGGGGATGGAAAAGTCTGCTTCCCAGACCAACCGGCTATGGGGTTCCTCATTGAGGCGGATATGTTCATATGGAGCAACCTGGTAAGATTCAGTTCGATAAAAAAATGATGAACCTACATTGCCTTGGCCAAAAATTTTTGAGCTTGCCCGCAAACCCACAAGATTTTTCTGAGCAGCAGAAAAAAGGGTGGAGTACTCAGCCTGAATACGAATGCGGTCGGTGGCTGAAATTGGTCTCAGGAATTCAAGTTTTCCAGCTTCATAATCAACAGTATACTGGGTTGAATCTAAAAGTACATCGTTCAAAAAGACCTTGACCCTTTTTGTGTTAAAGGGCAGATTGAAAGTTTTTTTAACCTGAACGGACTTTGTGTAGATATAATATTTGCCCCTCGCTATTGAATAGAATGGATCTGTGTATATTTCTGAGTCAGGTTCAGGAAGTTCATTATTCACAAAGGGCATCGGGTCAGGAAAGATCAAAAGACCGCGATTAAAGTCAAACCCACCGCCACCATAACCCCCGTATGGATCTACTTTATTATCATTGTCATTATCAAGTCCGAGTATAGATAATATAGTCCTGCCCTGATAAGTTTCTTCATCGATACCGTTTGCTACATTATGGAAAATTTTCAATGTATCTATCTGTCCGCCGGGTGAGGTTATTTGATAATAATTTTTCAACTCATAATAACGCCAGGTGAGTGAGGTTTGCCTGAAGGTTCTGGGGCATATGAGTTTTAACCGGAGGGTATCTGAACCAACGAAACCCACTGTGTCTTCCTGACCATCACTACCTATTTTACGATAGTAAACTCCCAGCGCTTCGACTGTATGATAAAGTCCAGTTTTTAACTCAATGATATTCACCCTTCTTCCAAAAAACTGATAGTCCTTATCAGTCCCTTCATACTTCAATGTAAAATATCCTTCTTCTTTTTCAGTGGTATCGTCGGGTATGTTGTCGTCATTAAGGTCAAGATAGGCATAAGCATAACGGGTGATACCAGTATTATTGTTCATATTATTGCCATCATCTATATAAACACGGAGTTCAATAATTGAATCATTCGTTCCCAGCCAGAAGAACTGGCGCTTGGCATAATCCTTTGACCAGTTCGTATCCGGCACGCTTTCAGTACCTCCGGTTATCTCCTGCTCAGTAAACTGTGTCTGTTCTCTCGATGCAATCGCCACAATATCCACAGGTCCCAGCTTGGCGGTTGATTTCAATCCAAATAGCCCTTGATGTGATGGAATATCACCAGTATAACTTGTTCCTGGAATAGATAACTGTGTATCACCACCCTCAAGTTCCTGGAGTATTTCATCTTCCTTTCCTTTGTATGTTACACGAATTTTATTCTGGGTTTCATCCACCCTCGTGGAATTGTGGTCGATGAATACATGCATACGTTCACCTACTTCACCATCAAGATTTACAGCCATTTCCTGTTCCATTTTTAATTCCGGCAGGAGCGCGGTCCTCTGCTGTTCCTGAGGAAGATTTGAATAGAAGGTTTCAGTTCCTCCGAGGGTGATTTTGATATAACCACCTACATCGAGTTTTCCAGTTTCACCCATGAAATCGCTGAAGCCACCTTTGGGCAGTGGTATCTCAAGGGTTCCAAACAATCCTTTATTTGCGTATCCACCTGTTTTTATCAAGTCGCTCTGTAATTCTTTTAGCAATAATTTTTGATTTTTCTTTTTTAAACCAATTGCTAAATATCTATCGACGTGGATGACACTGTCAATACATATGAACTCACCTTGATAAAATCGGGCATATATGATGTATTTGCCATCAGTAGTGGTAAAAATTTTTGTTTCATAGGGCATTGTGAATTGATTGAAAAGGAAGAGTATTATTGCGGTCATAAAGAACCTATAATTTTATCAGCGATACCCCTTGTGTCAAGCCCGACTTCACCCAGAATGGTATCCCTTGGACCATGTGGTATAAAACGATCCGGAAGAGCAATTATTTTAACTTTTATTGCATGATTCTTACTGGTGAGATACGTAGCGAGCGTACTACCTAGGCCGCCGATAAAGGTGTTTTCTTCAATAACAAAGATTGATTTTAAATCAGAAACAATTGCATCAAGCAGGGTAAAATCAATCGGCTTTACAAAACGGGCATTGATAACATATGGATTGATATTTTCCTTTTTTAATAGAGACAAAATTTCAAGGCTCGGCTTAACCATTGAACCACAGGAGATAACAGCTATATCTTTGCCGTGATTGAGAATTTCCCACTTGCCGATTTCGAGTGTATCAGTGTGAAAACTACGGGGTGGGTCGCAGATTCCACGGGGGTAACGAATCGCAAAGGGACCATTGCGATATTCTATGGCAGTTTTTAAAAGAGACACCAATTCATCACCATCCTTTGGTGCGCTTATTATGATATTCGGTATACAATTAAGATAGGAAAGGTCAAAAGGACCGTGATGCGTGGGTCCGTCTTCACCAACCAGACCTGCACGGTCAATGGCAAATATGACCGGAGCATTCTGAAGACAGACATCATGTATAATCTGGTCATAAGCACGCTGGAGAAAAGTGGAATATATCGCACAGACTGGAATATAACCTTCCAGGGCAAGGGCTGCTGCCATCGTTACTGCATGCTGTTCACAAATGCCTACATCGAAAAATCTCTCAGGAAATTTTAATGAGAATTCCTTTAAACCAGTACCCAGGCACATACCAGCAGTTAGGGCAACAATTTTTTTATTTTTCTCTGCAAATTTTACTAACGCATCACCAAAGACCTTTGTGTAAGAATTGTATTTATATAGTTCTTCACCGGTCTCTAAATCGAATGGGCCAATACCGTGAAATTTTTCTGGCGAATCCTCGGCAATCTTATATCCTTTCCCCTTTTTAGTTACTACATGAACAAGCCTCGGTCCATGCATTTCTTTTACCCGGGAAAATGTATCGATCAATTCATTTAAACGGTGCCCGTTTAATGGACCGATGTAACGGAAACCGAGTTCTTCAAATATTACTGAAGGAGAGTATAAACCTTTCAATCCTTCCTGGATTCTTTTAGCGAGATTGCGCGCCCGGTCCCGGATATACGGTGGGAATCTGCCGAGAAAAACCCAGAGGTCGTCCCGGAATCTATTATAGGTTCTTGTCGTAATAATCCTGTTCAAGTATTGTGAAAGTGCTCCAACAGTTTCACCAATTGAACGCTCATTGTCATTCAGGATAACAATTACATCTTTTTTCAACTGGCCGATGTAATTGAGGGCTTCAAATGCCATACCGGCACCGAGTGAACCATCACCAATTACACTGATGATGTGGTATTTTTCTCCTCTGAAATCGCGTGCTATTGCAAAACCGGCTGCTGCAGATAACGAAGTTGAGGAATGCCCGGTATTAAAACTATCATACCTCGATTCTTCTCGCTTGGGAAAACCGCTGATACCTTTATAAGTTCTCAAAGTGGGAAATTTATCCCTTCTTCCGGTTATCAGTTTCTGGGCATAGGTCTGATGCCCCACATCCCATATTATCTTGTCTTTTTCTGCATCAAATACGCGGTAAAGGGCAAGGGTAAGTTCAACCACACCAAGCGATGGTGCGAGATGACCGCCATTACGAGAAACTGTCTTTAAAATTTCTTCCCTTATCTCACGGGCAAGGACCTGAAGTTGTTCTACTGAATATTTTTTCAAATCGTCTGGTTTATTAATTTTTTCAAGTAAAGCCATTATAAATTCCTTTGAGAATTTATGATGACATTTCAGAATGTGCGATTAAGAACATAATCGGTGATTTCATTGAATAATTCAAAGTTAGGACCAAGCCTGTGGAATGTATTTTTTGCCAGTGCAGCATATCTCTGCGCTCTGAATTTTGCTCCGGAAAGACCATATACCCTCGGTGCAGTGAGTTTTTCCTGGAATATATCTTTCCGGGGTGTCTTACCCAGTTTTTCTTTTTTACCCGTCACATCGAGTATGTCATCAGTGTACTGGAATAATATCCCCAGATATATACCTCCTTTTTCGAGGACTTTTATTATTTCATCGGGCGCACTGGCCATGATTGCGCCGACTTTTATCGATAAAGATATGAATTTGGCGGTTTTGTTCAGATGGATCTGGCGAAGAGTTTTGGGGTTGGCTTCTTCGTGTTTCTGGATATCAAGAACCTGACCATAAACAACACCTTTTGGTCCTACTGCCTCACTAACTTCTTTTATTACGCGGAATCGCTGCTTGAGATTGGTCTCTGACTCAGTAAATAATTCAAATGCATAAGCAAAGAGCCCATCTCCAGAAAGGACTGCAAGGGCTTCGCCAAATTTTTTGTGGGCTGATTCTTTGCCGCGGCGGTAGTCATCATTATCCATTGCTGGAAGATCGTCATGGATTAAAGAATAGGTATGAATCAGTTCAAGACCGCAGGCCACGGACAATATTTCGTCCAGCTTTGTGCCACCATTTGCTTCATAACTTGCTATTGCGAGGATTGGCCTTATCCTCTTGCCACGGTCAATGGAATAATACATTACTTCAAAGAATGGATTGTTATCAGAAAAGTATTTTCTCAATGCCTCATCGACGAGTTTTTTCTTTTCAGCAAGATAATCTTCAATATTCATGACTGCAAGATGTCTAATTTTAAATAAAAAGAATAAAATGTCAAGTGCAGAGAATCAGCATGGTAGACTGCCACAACAGTTTATTCCGTTATTGGAGTGGTCAATCTTGCTTTATGAATATTCCTGCCGGACATAAAATGTAGGGCAAACCTTAAGATTTCAAAAAAAATACGCAAGGCTAAAGCCTTGCCCTACATTTGATGCCTCGTCGCTTGCAAGGCTAAAGCCTTGTCCAACATTAGAAATCATAAAAAATATAGGGTAAACCTTCAGGTTCGCATTAAAAACTGCGAATGAACAATATTGACATCATTCAGTTCTCTGCTATAATCAATATCATGAAAGGAGCAAAATGATGATTAATTTTATTTTTCTTGCTTTTTCTTTCCAGCCAATTCAGGTCTATGAGTACCAGCTTGATAATGGACTCAAGGTTTTAATATATGAAGACCATTTTGCACCGGTCGTTTCTGTTCAGGTCTGCTATCGGGTGGGTTCTTATAATGAACCTTCAGGACTCACCGGTATTTCTCATCTTTTAGAACACATGATGTTCAGGGGAACGAAAAAATTCGGACCCAAGGAGTATGACCGTATGATTGACGAAGCCGGTGGTGAAGAGAATGCTTTCACATCTACCCACCAGACTGTTTACTGGGCAAATCTTTACAAAGATCGTTATGAACTTGCATTGATGCTGGAAGCGGACAGGATGCAGAATTTAGTTCTTGCCGAAAAGGAATTCATTCCCGAAAAGCAGGTTGTGATGGAAGAACGTCGTCTCGGTGAAAATGACCCTTATGGCACATTTTTTGAAATAACTGACCACATTACATATCTCCAGCATCCTTATCGTCAGCCCGTGATTGGTTATATGGCAGATTTACAAAATATGAAACGGGAAGATGTCTATAACTGGTATCGGCACTACTATAATCCTGCGAATGCAGTGATAATTATCAGTGGTGATGTGAAAAAAGAGGAGGCACTCCGGCTTGTGAAGAAGCATTTCGGAAGGATAAAATCGGTTTTGGTTAAGGAGAATGTGTATTCAGAACCTCCCCAGAATGGTGAGAGGCGTTTCAAATTAATCAGGGATGTGAGTCAACCTGCGCTGGTTATTACTTATCGGGCAGTGGATATAAACCACCCTGATGCATATGTATTTGAGGTCATCAGGATGATTCTTTCTTCAGGCAAGACATCCCGGTTTGAAAAAGTACTCATCCGCGAAAGAGGGCTGGCTGCGGATATTGATGCGTATGTTTCACTTTTGAAATATGACGGCACATTTTCAATATTTGCTATTCCCCAGATTGGTATTGCGATTGAAAGTCTTGAGAAAGAGATTTATGGAGAGATTGAGAGACTGAAAAAAGGCGATTTAACAGATGAAGAACTACAGAAGGCAAAGAATCAGACCCTGACCAATTTTACATTTCGCCAGGATTCACCTTCAGGAATGGGGTTTGCAATTGGTTATTGGGAGATTCTGACTGGCTCATGGAGGAATATAAATCTTTATCCAGAAGGAATTCTCCGTGTTACGAAAGAAGATATCGAAAGGGTTGCAAACAAGTATTTTAAAGAAGAAAACAGGACTGTAGGGTATCTTTTACCCGGGAGGTGATATGAAAAAAATCGGTTTAATATTCAATTTTTTGATTCTACTCAGCACACTTAATGGCTTCACTATTTATAGGGATTCGCTTGATAATGGTCTGATAATTTTGAGCAGTGAAGCACATAAAATACCGATGGTGGAAGTCAGACTCATTGTAAAGGCAGGCAGTTTTTATGACCCATCTGGAAAAGAAGGTCTTGCAAATTTAACTGTTCGAATGCTTCTGCGGGGAACCGAAACCCGTAGTGGTGATGAATTTTTAGAAGAGATTGAATATCGAGGTGCGAATATCAACGCAAATGTTTATGAAGACTATGCGGAAATTGCGGCCCGGTCGTTGAGTAAGGATTTAGAGACGATACTGGGATTGCTTGCAGAATGTGTCCAGAAACCTTCCTTCAAGGTTGAGGAATTCAGTCGACTTCAGAGACAGGTGCATTCTCAAATAGTGAGCCAGCTCGATGACCCCTTTTATGCAGGTGAGGTTGCTTTCAGAAAATTGCTGTTCAGTGATTATCCATTGAACCATGAGCCCTCCGGTTTTGACAGCACTGTCAACCAAATAGATATAACCGATGTGAAAAATTTTTTTACTTCCTACTACGCACCCAATAATGCGTTTATCGTGATTGTTGGTGATTTTAATTCTGATTCAATGAAGATGATGGTAGAAAAATATTTTAGCCCCTGGGTGAAAAGGGAAGTGCCGGAAGTTTCCTTAAGGATCCCTGAATTAAATGGGAAAAAGGGTAAATTGATAAAAAGGGATATTTCCCAGTCCTATATATTTTTCGGTTTTTATGGTCCTGATAACAGGGCAGTGGACTGGATACCAGCAAGGATGATGAATTATGTCCTCGGTGGCTCGGGTTTGACATCAAGACTGGCAACCGAGATTCGTGAAAAACGGGGGCTCGCATACAGTGTATTTTCTTACTTCAATAGATTCTGCCATGGTGGCTACTTCATTGCTGGTGTGCAAACCAAGAATGAATCAGCGAATGAAGCAGTTGAGTTGATTATAAAAGAAATTTCCCGGATCAGGAAGGATATCACAGAGGAAGAATTGAATCGAGCAAAAAGGTTTTACACCGGAAATTTTCCCCTGAATTTTGATACTTACCGTGAGATGGCAAACTTCGTCACCCGAGTTGAGATTGAAGGTCTTGGACTCGATTATGCTGAGAGGTATGAGAGATTAATAAACAAAGTAAAAATTGAAGATATAAAAGCCGCTGCGGAAAAATATATGAAGTTAGATAATTTCTGCCTTGTGATAGTGGGAAACATTGATGAATCATCAATAAGTATTGAAGGTCTTGACTGGGTAAAATAATTTATTTTGCGCCCAGGACTTTTAAAAATGCCCTTACTACTTTTGGGTCAAATTGTGTACCACTGCATTCTTTTAAACGACGGATTGCCTCTTTTTTACTCAACGCCCTTCGGTAGGGTCGATCAGTGGTCATCGCATCATAGGCATCTGCAATTGCTATCATCCTTGCCTGTAACGGAATTCGTTCACCAGCGATTCCCCTTGGATAACCCTTTCCATCCCATCTCTCATGGTGGGAAAGAGCAAACTCTGCAATGTCTGACATATCATTTACAG
>JAOAFX010000109.1 GCA_026416055.1 Caldifarciminota bacterium | reverse complement strand
ATCGAATCTTTGCATTTTGCATGAATAATTTTTATATGAATCAGGGATAAAAACAATTGCAAACCTAAAGGTTTGCCCTACGATTATTGCATTTATTTGCAGGCTGAAGCCAGCAGCTACCATTGTTTCGTTTTTATTTTTTTTTGAATCATCAATGCAAAACTAAAGTTTTGCCCTACATACAGAGGATTCTTTCTCGTAGGGCAAGGCTTTCTTCAAGAACCGATGGTTCTCTCAGAACCAGAGGTTAGCCTTGCGTTTAAAGATTTCAAGCTGGTCTGAAAGTGTAAACTTTTGAAAATAAGGTTTGTCCTACAATTATTAATCAGGATGGGATGCCATTTAATTATCTGGAGTGCATCAGCTTGCTGATGCTTCGTTCGATATGGTCGTTTCTATCATTTTTTGAAAATGGGGATAAAATGTAGTAAAGGTCTGGGGTATTAAAAATCGTGTAGATGCTGGAAAATTCGGCGTCCGGAAGCGATGCATTTGGGTATTGACAAAAAAAAAAAAACATGATTATAATTGGGCATAATTTGAAAGATAGGGGATAGCAGATAGGAGATGGCTGATATGGAAAAAATGCCTAAATACCTACAATGAATACAGAAGATGAATAGGGGTGAAATAGGAAATGGGTAAAAAGGGAATGAGTTCGCAGGAAGTGCAGTATCGTCCCTTCGGCGGATTTGCAGTATCGCTACGCTCGCAGGAAGTGGCGGATTTTTCTGGAGTAGGGAATTTATTCCCGTTTTGGAGCATCCTGGAATTTAATGGTTGTTTGGGGTTTGGTGCTTGGGATTTGGGATTTAACCAAAAGGGGGTAAAAAATGGTTAGGATTGTCTTTTCAGCATTAATCTTCGCAGTGTTATGTTTCGGGCAATTAGAAAAAAAGGAGGAGCAATGCAACTTAAAAAAATAAACAACTGGTTTACCAGAGTCCTTTTGATTTGTTTTTTGGCTCTAGTTTATATAGGTGGGTGGTGCCAAAATCCGCATCAAACAAATCCAAATCTGAAATTGCTAGTCGGTGATACGATTTATCACTCTACCCATAACTTTAATCCGGTTGTTTCTACAGATGGTGAAAAAGTGTTCTATTTAACTGTATCAGTAGCCAATTGGTCTGGATTTTATGAGCAACAAATCGGCTCAATCTATTGTGTTAATATTGATGGAAGTAATTCCCACGAGATTCTGGCTGGCAAGTATAACAATTTAGCAATCTCCCCGGATGGTAAAAAATTGGCGTGTCAATCCTATAAAGGAGAATACGACGAACCAAGAGCTGAAAGTTTAATTGTCATTGTAGATTTGACCCAAGGGAATGTCGAGAGTCTTTGGATATCGTCAAAGGAACCAATAAAAAAATTGGTATGGAGTAATGATGGAGACCATCTATATTATCTTACTTCAAATGCGATTACTCGGCTGTATTTACCGGATTCAACAGAAGAAGTTGTATTATCAGTTAATGGTATTGTTGGATTTGACCTGTTTAGCAATGATTCAATTTACTTGGATTCTACAATATGGTACCCAGAAATTGAATCGGTCAATCAACATTATGTAATAGGAACGAGCGATATTTTTTCGCAGAAATTTATAATGCGTGAAATTCAAAAGGATACATTATTTACTCTTCCGGATTCATTAGCACCCTACTCCTTTAGTTGGGTAGGACAGCCATATTGGTTGCCTGATGGTAATAAGATAATTTTTTCAGCCGCAGAAATAGGAGGTGGATCTCCTGGATTAGATCCCGCAGAAATTTGGATTTTAGAGAATATTTTTGAGCAGATAGAAGAATAGGAGGAACAATGGGAAGCGTAAAAAAATTGATTCTGTTATTATTTGTCTTGTTGGTGGCTGAAGTTATGGCAGAAACCCCGCTTTACGGGCGTTTCGCAATAACGCAAGGGAGCCCGAAAGTGAATGAGGAATTCACTTTGACATTAACAATAAAGGCCCTTGTGGATTTTCCTGAAATGCTGGTCCTCTTTGACATTCCAGATAGCATCAATGTGACATCGGGTTCTTTATCGCAGCAACTTAATCTCGTCTCTAATGATTCTCTTGATTTACCCCTAAGCTTATCAATTCCACAAAGTGGGCCATACAAAATAAAGGCTTACATTATTGCCACTCCCACTGATACTTTGCATCCTGGACAATTATTTGTTAAAGAATTTTATATTGTCACTAATACGGAGACCGCGATTTATTCAGAGAATCCTACCGAAGGTGTTTATTATAATCTTTCTCCTGACCAAATAATTGGCGAAATACCGCCTGAACTACCTGAGCCATTAACAGGGTATACTTTGTCCGGTCAAGTGAAATATCGGAATAAACTAACAAATGAACTTGACCCTCTTCCAGATATATTCATAAAGGTAATAGACCGCACAACAGGCCAGGTAGTGGGGACGACTCATACGAATGCAAATGGCAATTATTCGTTTGCACTCAATCCTGGACAATATACTTTAATAATCTTTGCCCAGAATTACGCTGGAGAAGTGCATCCATGTTGGAAGGCTGTGGCGCGATGGTATGGTGATATGGATATGAATTGTTCACCGGACGTTTACCGTATTGCTACTTTACAGGTTAATCTTTACACGAACTTAACAGTGAATTACGATGCAGAAGGCGATAAAGCAGATTGGGCAAGAATCTTGTGGCGGATTAGAAGAGAAAAAAGTTGGATGTATACTCATACTTCGCCTCATCATACCTTAGATTATGTAGAAGTAAGTTATCCAGCTGTGGTTACAATTTTGATAAATCGTCCGTGGCCTCTATCAGACACTACCATTTATTTTGCGATGCCACAAACTCCTTTTTATGTTTACTTTGGAAAATTAGAAGCGGTTAGAGTAAAATATGGCGATATTCCATCATGGGGCGTGGAAGTTTCTTATCGTAATCCTCATCAAATTGTGATAGAGAAATATCACGATATCTGGGGCACAACCGGAGCAATTGGTGGTTTATCCCATGAGTGGTCTCACGGATTGATGGTTGCTACTCTGGGCGGTAAAGTGCCTTATAATTGGGGACATGCAATACATACTTTGGATACTGTTTTAACTCGTGGCCATGCGTTTTCTGAAGGATTTGCCGAATTCAATGCTCCGGCAATGTGGGTTGAGGAGATGGAAGGAAATGTTTATCCTTCAACAAAAACACTTGAGCGGTTTTACGCTAATGATAATTGGACAAAACCTTTCTACAGAGGTTCATCAGGTATAGGTTATAGCAACACCAATGGCAGTTTTGTGGAAGGTTCAGTAATGCAATTCTTCTGGGACCTTTTTGATGATATAAATACCAATGACCACGAGCCAAATTTTGATGATGATGGTGTTTACGCGGGAATTAACAAGATAATAAATACGCTTGCCTCACTTGGAGGTATAATGACTGCTGAGACATCTGTCTGGGATACATTGCAGGAGGAGGGGCACGCGGACTTTATCGCCTTCAAATCCAAAAAAGCACATTTTCCAGGACCAAATTATGATTTCATTGGTAAATTCAAAGACCGCTGGCAAGCATTAAATTACGGTAATATAACCGAATTGTTTAATGTAGACATCCACCCGTTTAACTATTTGAGCCCTTATCCCGTGCCAGCGCCTACAAATCTTAGTTTAAGCATTGACCATCTTCAAAAGAAAGTCACTTTGTCGTGGCAGAATAACGCCGCAAATCAAGGCGCCTTTTATGTTGCGCGAAATCTCAATAATAGTGGCTATATTACTGCATACGCCAAAATCAGTAATCCGGATTGGCCTTGGCGTTTTTCTGAATACATCCAGGAAGGAAATTCTTATAAGTACAAAGTCCGGGCAATGACCTGCGATACATCAGGATATTCTAATGAAGTGACAATACCCTGGTATGTTGCCGCACCAACATTGCAACCAGTTGTTGATATGCCACCCAATCAGGCACGTGTATCATGGCAGAATAATTCTAATCTGACAATTACTTCTTATACCCTTTCTCGTTGGAATGAGGTTACAAATACTTGGAAGGATGACTACAAAACAAATTTGACAACCACTTCTTTTGATGATACTGTTACATTTCTGCATAAATACAAGTATCGGGTTAAGGCTAAAGAATCAGACGGGCATTGGTCCGATTGGTCCAATGTGCGAGAATTTTCCTGTGGTATGCTTGCTCAGTCAAGTTATCCTAAGATGTCGGCGTTTAATAATGGGGCGAAGGTGGCAAAGTATGGGAATAATGTGTATGTGGCTTACCGCTCAGGTAATAGCATCGCATGTTTAATCTCCACTGATAACGG
>JAOAFX010000108.1:339-4458 GCA_026416055.1 Caldifarciminota bacterium | reverse complement strand
TTCGGGATTTTTTTCATAGAGAGACCTGCCTATATCGGTATTGGGACTGGGTGAAGCAAAGACTTCAGCCCCAAGCATCTTCATAAAGCTGAGTCTATCCTTTTTCCAGTTATAGACACTCCGCACCCAGTAGACTGTGCACTTCAGTCCTGTAACTGCTGCTGCATAGGCAAGGGCTGTTCCCCATTGTCCTGCCCCTGTTTCAGTTGTTACTCTTTCATAACCCTGCTGTTTTGCATACCAGCACTGGGCAAGGGCAGTGTTTACCTTATGACTGCCGGTGGGGCTGAAGAACTCTCCCTTATAGTACAATCGGGCAGGCGTCTGGAGTTTTTTCTCTAAGTTTGTTGCACGGAACAGGGGTCTCGGTCTTCCGGCTTTGGCGTAAAGGTCAAGTATCCCACCTGGAATGTCAATCCAACGCTGATTGGAAAACTCCTGATTTAGACATTCTTCTA
The DNA here is from genome assembly GCA_026416055.1 of Caldifarciminota bacterium. Taxonomy (GTDB): domain Bacteria; phylum Hydrothermota; class Tepidihabitantia; order SM23-42; family JAOAFX01; genus JAOAFX01. The sequence goes on along the minus strand of JAOAFX010000108.1, from coordinate 4,000 downwards.
AGAGGAGATTGGGGAGATTTTTTATGCGTGATTCACCAACGGGTGGATCCTGAGGTGGAGGCAGAGGTTCGGGTAAGTCCGGTATTATATTATACCATTGAGTAGGAATATCATCAAATTTTAAATTCACCATATTAGTCATTTAATCCTCCTTCTTTTTATAGTTATTATAGTTAAATTGAAAGAGGGCATTAAATGTGCAGGAAAAAAACTAAACACTGATAATTATAATCAAAATGCCCAGCATGTCAATAAAATATTCAAATCATAAGATTATTGATGAAATAAAAAATTTCTTGATTTTAATTAGAAAATGTGAATAATTCTCAAAAAGGAGGTCAGTATGCCGGGTATGAATAGATTAATAAAATTCTTGTTTGTAGCTTTTCTCCCTTTGCTATTTAATGAGGGTGCTAATCTTGATGAATTTATTGCACTGAGAAAAGGAGACCTGGCTTCCATCCAGTTGAATCAGTATGCATATGCTGCGTGGCAGGTTTCTTTATTACAGTTTGATGTTTTTCTCTACAGTTTTTATGATCAAAATGATTCGATAATCGTTGTCGAACTATACGGAATGAAGGAGAATGCTGATGATGCATACAGGACAATTGAACATTTCAGGGCTCTTATTAAAAACGATTTTATTCCACTATTCAAAAATAATTATCAGATAGAGATTGATATCAATGAAGAAATGAAATTTGTTTATCGGAATCGGTCAGAGGAAGGGAGAAGGGAGATATATTTATGGGAAAAAGGTAAATACCGGTATCCGCTTAAATAAAATCAGATTTTAAATTTCCAGCCCAGGTATAATTCCCTTGCCTTGGGGTCGTTTATAAGCGTCTGGGCATCTCCGGATAAGAGTATTTTAGATTCATAAATGAGATAAGCACGATCCGTTATTTCAAGTGTTTCCCGGACATTATGGTCTGAAATCAAAATCCCAATCCCTTTATTTTTTAAATCCAGAATTATTTCTTGAAGTTCTGCCCTTGCTATCGGGTCTATACCGGTAAATGGCTCATCAAGGAGCAGGTACTTCGGTTTGCTGATGAGTGCACGGGCTATCTCAACCCTTCTTCTTTCGCCCCCTGAGAGTGTGTACGCCTTCTGGTCTTTCAAATTTAATAGATTGAATTCTTCAAGCAACTTTGTTGCCAGTTCTCTGGCTTCTGCAGTTTTAATACCATGTATTTCGTACATTACAATGAGATTGTCAATTACACTCATCTTCCGGAAAACACTCGATTCCTGGCATAGAAAGGAGATACCCATCCTTGCCCTTTTGAACATAGGTAAATAGGTGATATTAATATCATCAAGAACAATATCGCCACCGTCAGGGAGCGTGAGCCCAACGATCATATTAAATGTAGTTGTTTTGCCTGCGCCATTCGGACCGAGTAGACCTACAATCTCACCAGGATTTATATTTATATCAATTTTGTTTACAACCGTCCTTTTACCAAAGATTTTTGTTAATCCTTTAGTCTGTAGCACCTTCTTTTTTCTCCTTTGGATAGAGTTTACCTTTGGGTTTTCCTTCGACACGAACCTGGAATGCCCTGCCTTCTTTAAAAAGAACGGCTATACTTTCACCCTCAATAATATTTTGTGAACCATCTTCAGCCCAGTAGTGAGCAATTCCTGATTTGACCTTGAAATAATCAATTGTTTTGTCTTTCAAGACAAATTCACCGCTTATCCCTTTCAATTCGTTTTTCTTTTCAACCACCAGTGGCTTTGTAATAGACCCCCTATGCGTTTTAATATCAAAGGAGATTGTATCACAAAAAAGTGTAATACTATCGATAATTGCCATAACCGAGTCATAACCATAACAATTATTTTCTTTATTTTTTAATAAAAATTCACGAGCATGGATGATGATCGGACTTTTATCCTGTCTGCTGAGTTCGAGCTTTGGACCCTTCATGAGCCTTCCGGTTTCTTCTTTTAAATCGTACCATCCTTCAGTACCATATGCAACCACTTTATTTTTTCTGTCTTCGAGTATGATGTTCCCAAACATTCGGATGAATCTCTTTGCACCGTCGTATTCAAGTGAATCAGAATAAATTATCTGGTTCTCTGAAATCAGTTCCACATTCCCTTTAAGAACACTGAATCTTTCTTTGAGGAAATATGTCGCAGTATTTGCTTTTATTTCGCCCATATTATCCTTAATTTGCACACTGTCTTCCAACAATACAATTCCTTTTGTTTCATTCAGTTGTGCTTTCCGGCATGTGATATTAGTTCCATCCTGTTTAATTTCTACACCGCCATGCAAATAGACGATTCTTTCGCCATCTTTGTTGATGATTTCAACCCGGTCAGCCCTGAAAGGCGTAACCGTAAAGACTAAAATCAAAAATATCATCTTATCTTTGGAAATGTGATCGGTGATGCACCTTTGATATCTCCAATGATTTCTATTTTTTGAAGATCAGGTGTTGTTTTTAAACCATTTCCCTCAATCACTGTGCTGTCCTTTTTTACGATTTTTACATGGGCATCAGTGATGATGACCTGCAATCCATTGTTCCAGAAAAGAGAATCGGTGAACAGGGTGGTGGAATCTTCGGTTATCAGTACTACACTATCCCGGACGATGATGTTGTGTGTCCTGGTATTTAATTCGCCTTTGTTTCCTTTCAACCAGGCATATTCCTTTCCAAAAGCATTAAAGAATTTAATTTGAACCGTGTCCACAATTATTAATTCTTCAAAGACCGATGCGGTAACTGCGGAAAGGGTCCACTTCTTTTTTCCTTCGTCTGTTTCAGTAAGTATAAATTTTTCTAAGGTGATTCGGGGGAGGTGTTTCTCAATCGTCTGTTTCATCGTTTCTTCCTCACATGCGATAGAAAGTAGCAAAATAGAGATTAAAATTTTTTTATTCATAATTTTTAATGCCTTCTTGATTTATAGAACCACCAGTAATCATGGGTTCTTCGTTTTAATAATCTTTCAAAATCGCAATCCAGCTCTATTACATGGAGACCGTTTTCATAATAAATAGCAAAAGGTATGAGAGGGGCATTACATATCCGGGCAAGCTTCTTAATCTTTTCAAATTTTGAATAGAAATTATCCCCATCTACGAGCACCGAGAATATTCCACCTTTTTTTATAAAACTAACTATTCTGAAGACTTCGTCAGGATAAAAAATCTTAGAATTATATCTTGTACGGAAATGATAAAAGAGATTATCCATGAGCCTGCCAATCAGGTAGACATTATTTCGAGTGTAACGATTGACAAGAATACCTATTTCCTTATTCAAAAATTTTTGCATTATTCTGGGCAATAATTCCCAGGTGCCGAAGTGGATCGAGTATAATATTGCACCTTTTTTTAGTGCTTCAATATTACCTTTTAATCTTATTTCATCTTTGGGAATGAGCATCAGGCTGATATTTTCTGCGGTCTTTTTAATATTAAGATTTATGCCTTTCTTGAGCCTTTTTTTAAGATAGACCCTTCGCGGGTTATTCAAAAAATAAACAATTAACAGGATTAAGAATATTAAAATTTTTAAAAAATCGCGCACCGCTTTACTTATTTTTTAACGCTGCTTCAATAAAATGATAAAAGATAAAATAGTTTCCCTTGAACAAATAAAGGATATTAGCTGTCTCTTATACACAT
>JAOAFX010000108.1:0-329 GCA_026416055.1 Caldifarciminota bacterium | reverse complement strand
AAGTAAATTCAGGATGGAACTGGGTACCGATGAAAAAAGGATGATCTTTTATTTCTGCAATCTCTACCAGTTTGCCATCTGGTGATTTGCCCGAAAATACCAGCCCTTTCTCATTAAGGATTTTAAAAAATTTAGGGTTCACTTCATAACGATGCCGATGTCTTTCTTCAATGGTTTCTTTTTTGTATATTCTGTGCGCAAGTGTCTTCGGCTCAATCCGGCATGGCCAGTTACCCAACCTCATTGTTCCACCCATATCCTTTATTTTCCTCTGCTCGGGTAAAAGGTCTATTACCGGGTAATCAGTCTTATCATCAAATTCAGTAGAG
>JAOAFX010000107.1 GCA_026416055.1 Caldifarciminota bacterium | reverse complement strand
TGTGCGGGTGATGTGTGGTGGCAGGGTGACACCAGGTATGGTATTGAAGGCATTTGAACTCGGTGCAGATGGCGTGCTTGTGGCAACATGTCATTTTGAAGATTGCCATTATATGTTCGGTGCACGCAAGGCAGCAGATGTGCATAAGATTACAGAGAGACTTGTGGCAATGCTTGGCATTGAGCCTGAAAGATTGAAACTCGACTGGATTTCAGCTGCGGAAGTAACAAAATTTGCAAAAGTCGCTACTGAGTTTACTGAAACAATAAGAAAAATCGGACCGAGCAGAATTTTAAGGAATGATACCTGTTAATATTTATTCGTTAATGTGCAGCACTGGTGGTATTTTATTAAGGGATTGGTTATGGTTTAATAATCCTCCCGATCATAAACTGTCTATCATACTAACAGCAAAGTCTGATGGTTTAAAACCTATTAAAATGTGATATGGCTCTAACCGAAGTAATTAAAACAACCCGTGCGCTACTCTGTCTTGAATGTGGCAAATGTACGGGGATATGTCCGGTATCAAGATTCAATCGGGGTTATTCACCAAGAATTTTACTTAACAAGGCGCTGCGTGGTGTAAATAGTGATTTGTTAAAAGATAAAAATATCTGGAATTGTTTAACCTGTCAGCTCTGTGATGAAACCTGTCCAGCAGGGATAAAATATATTGAATTGACCCAGGCAATAAGGTTTGAAGCAACGAAATTAGGTGAAGAGGCATTATGTTCACATGGAGGTGCTGCACAATCACTTATGAGGATTATGTCCTCACCAAATCTTACCCCAAGACGAATGGACTGGGTTGATAAGGATTTGAAGATAAGTGATACCGGTGATACATTATACTTTGTGGGTTGCGCTCCCTTCTTTGATGTTCTATTCAATGATATCGGGGTGATGCCGACTACGGGTGCAAATGCAAGTATAAAAATTTTGAATAACATTGGCATAATCCCAGTTTTGCTAAAAGACGAGCGATGTTGTGGCCATGACTTGTTATGGCAGGGAGATTTTGAGAATTTCAAAAAACTTGCACAATTAAATATCAATCTAATCAAAAATTCAGGTATAAAGAAGATTATCTTTACTTGCCCTGAATGTTACAGAACATTCAAGATTGATTATCCAAAATATTTCGATTTCAACATGGAAATATATCACATTTCAGAGATAATCATCCGTGCAATAGATGAGAAGAGGATAAGATTGAAAGAATCTGAAAGGGTTATAACATTTCAGGACCCCTGCAGACTGGGAAGGCATCTTGGAATCTATGATGAACCACGAAAAGTACTTAATTCAATTCCGGGGTTTGTATTGAGAGAAATGAGGCATAATAGAAATCGTGCCATCTGCTGCGGGGTGAGTGCCTGGATGAACTGTTCTAATTATTCTAAGCGCCTTCAAATTGTTCGATTAAAAGAAGCAAAGGAAACAGGGGCTGATTTGCTGGTTACTGCCTGTACCAAATGTGAGATTCATTTTAATTGTGCAATGAAGGAAACCCCTGAAGCTCAAAGGCGGGAAGAGATAAAAGTTGAGACCAAAAGTCTGGTAAATCTTGTTGCTGAATTAATGGAAGAATAAACTATGCTATCAAATTCGAAATTTAAAATCCGAAGTTATATTAATTCTGTGGTGTCCGCATTTATCTGGGCGAAAAGAGATATAGCATCCACTTTTAACTGGACAAGAATGGGTTGGGAACTATGAAAGAAGAACGTCGTCCATCTGAAGATGGACACTACAATAAATAAAAAGGGTTTTTATGGAAAAAGAAAAGATTATCGTCAACTTTCACTTCCGTGAGAAGTTGAATAAGGTGCCTGGCGGCAAGCACCATAATTATTGCTATCAATGCAGTGCCTGTGTAGCTTCCTGCCCGGCAGCAAGGTTTGCGAAAAAATTCAATCCCCGGGTGATTTTGTTGAAGGCATTATTGGGAATGGAAGAGGATTTAACCGGTAAAGATTCTGTAATCTGGCTCTGTACTAACTGCTATTCCTGTTATGAAAGATGCCCGCAGGATGTGAGACCGATTGAAGTAATAATTGCTTTGAAAAATATCTGTGTAGAGAAAGGCACGGCACCTGATAATCTCACAAAGCTTTCTGAGAATATTGGCAAGACCGGTGTGAGCGTCGCCGTCACTTCAGCAGTCAACCGCATCCGCCAGGAACTCGGTTTACCTGAACTCAAAAAGATACCTGTCGATGAATTGAAAGAAATAATTTGATACTCAATTTATACTTCTAAAATAGATTTCATTATTTTTTTATCTTCAACAAATAGAACTCAGGATAATTGGTTTTATAAACTATTTCAAAATCCTCTCTGAATGTCTGGATCGCTGGAAGCAGATAGCGGAGTGTGGTTTGTGTCCACAGGAATTTATCGAGAATTATATAATCAGCCTTTTTAATGGATTCAATTACTTCGTTTAAATTAGTTGTAAAAGGATAACAAAATGATTTGTGATTTGAGAGAAGATAAACGAATTCTGGTTTGCGTGCCATTATCACCTTTTCATCAGGGATGTTCGTTTTGATATACATTATAACTTCAAAATACCTGCGCCAATCAACTGGATATCCGGCATATCTATCACCCTTGATATAACCAAGATTATTCTTTATTGCAACCTGTGATTCAGAAATAGTTGATATTAAATTCAGGAATGTCAATAACCCGCAGGCTGCTGCAATAAAATATTTTGACTTCAGTTTGTGCTGTACCCATGCCAGCGATGTATAAATGGTGATCAAGTATATCGGTATCAGTGGCAGAATAAAGCGTTCTGAAGACCATACTTCTGGCCAGGCGAGTAGTACGCCAGTTCCAAATACTAAATAAGATTCAAAGATACCGAAATTTTTTATTTTCAAGACAAAGCCGGTGATTAAAAAAATGAGTATAAATAGCCCCGCAAAAAATATCAAGGTTTTACTATTTAAGAGCGGAATAAGTGTTTTTGGAATAATTGTGAATGTATAAAGGTAAAAATTCTGCCAGAGGCGTTTGAAAAAATCAAAAATCCCTATTGTTCCAAGTTCCATCTGGTATGGATTCTTTGCCAGTAGCTGGCTCAAATAACCAGTACCATCACTGATGTTCGCATTCCTTATTTCCCATGGAATAAAAAAAAGAAGAAACAAGAATAAAAATAAGAAGAGGTACTTATATTCCTTTTTTAATATCAAAAATAATGCAAAACCAAAAATCAGGGATATACCAGCAGTGCGTATAAAAAATGCATATATTCCAAATAATGATGATACAATGAAGTAAAACAACTGTTTTTTATCGTAAAACTTCAACAAAAAATAAAACGAACCAAGTGAGAAAAAAAGGAATGGTATTTCAGAAAGAATCCAGTGGTTGTATTTTATAAGTGAAGGGATGAATAAATAGTACAAAACAAAAGGTACAAGCCATTCTCTAAAAAGTTTTCTGATGATGTAATAAAAAAATACGAAAGAAAACAATCCCATTAAAAAAATGATAAATTTTAAGACCAGGATGTTTTTACCGAAAATCATTAATGGTATCGACAGGATTATAGGAAATCCTGGTGGATATTGTGTATGTGGTGGTTCATCCGGCAGGTAGATGTTCTTATATCCCTTTCCCGTAACAATAGACTCGGCAAGTATTATATAAACTGCATTATCGCCACCGGTAAATAATTTAGGGTCAAACAGGAGGATGGAAAGGATTGTATAAATTATTACCAACAATATCAAGAGTAGTGGATACTTTTTCCTTGGCATTTTTGTTCTTAATTATAGTTAAAAATATTTGCAAGTCAATACGAATGTGCAGAGTGGTAATGTCAATATTTGTGTGGAAATTTTATAAGATAGCGTAAAAAAAACTAATAAATCCTCAATATCACGCTCTAAACACGCTACCGCTTTCGGCACTACCCCACGCCACTTCTGACACCAATCCTTATAACACCTTATCGCCTCACGATAATTACCCGCCCGATAAACATCCTTCACTTCACCTAAACACTCCCTCTGATAACGCCGCGGTATATACTTCGCCACATTCCGCAATTTATGCACCCAACAACGCTGACGCCTAACCGAAGGATAAATCATAGCTAACGCCCCCATCAAACCCTTACCACCATCCGTAATAATCAACCGCAAAAACCTGCCCTCTAACCCCCGCTGATATAAACTATTCAAAAAACCAAACCACTCCGACTCACTCTCACTCTTCACCACCCGAAAATCCACCACCTCACGCACCCCATCAACCCGAATCCCATACGCCACCAACACCACCTTCGTCACCGCCTGACCACAACTCACCACCCGCTGCCTAACACCATCTAAAAATAAATACACATACTCATCCTTAAGCACCCGCCGCTGAAACGCACGCACCTCCGCATCCAAAACCTTGTTGACCTCAGAAACCGTACTGGCACTAACACTCTGACCCACTAATAACTCCATCATCACACCCACATTCCGCGTACTCACACCATTAATAAAAATATCCCGAATAAACTGATCAACCTGTGCCCAACGCCTCTTATACCGCTTAAAAACACCCGGCCGATAACCACCCCGCTTCGTCCGCGGCACCCGCAACCGCTTAA
>JAOAFX010000106.1 GCA_026416055.1 Caldifarciminota bacterium | reverse complement strand
CATTCTTATCATAAGGAAGGATACACCTTTTTTCATTTTTTTCAAGATAAATTTCCACACTTTTAAGTATATTGCCTTCAAAACATCTCTCTTGACTTAAGTCTTTTTTTTGGATAATATTATAATATAATAAAACAAGGAAGGAATCATGAAAAGACTGGCTCTTCTTTTCATTCTCTTGTTTTCAATCACCATTGCCCAGGAAACCGGGGCAAGGTATTTAATAATCACCAATGATGCATTCTATGATGCAATCTTACCCTTTGCCCAGTGGAAACACAAGATGGGTTATAAGACAAAAATCGTGCGGGTTCCTTCAGAGATTGCCCAGAATGCAACTGCAATCAGGAACTATATTGTGAACGCTTATAATACCTGGCAGATAAAACCTGAATTTATATTATTTGTCGGTGCACCAAACTACATCCCCTGGTCGATAAGCAGCTCACCCTACGGAGATAATAATTATACTAATATGGACAGCGATATTTACAACGAAATCATCTCCGGAAGATTGAATGTTCACAACACTACTGAGGCTCAAACTGTCGTTGCAAAAATGCTAAAATACGAACGTAATCCTGACCTTACTGACCCTTCATGGTTTAAAAAGGGATGTCTAATCGTTAGAGATATTCAGGATGACGATTCTGTTACCTACCGTCTTGATGCAGAATATGCAGCAAATTATATGGTAAATAATGGTTACATCAAAGTTGACACCCTCTTTGCCAGCCGCGGTGCCAATGCCACTTCAGTCATAAATGCTACAAATGAAGGACGGGGGTTTGTCCTTTACCGCGGCACTGCCACAAATAACTGGTATTCACCATTTGCAGTCAATCCTGATCAACTTGCCAATGGTAATAAACTTCCGATAGTTCTCTCTATAACCTGTGGAACGCTCGGGACTGGTTCTACAGCCACTACTGCCGAGCGATGGTTTTTGACGGGCTCTCCAACGAATTTGCGGGGTGCCGCAGGATATTTCGCCACGACGACGACCATCACTGGTGGTGCCCATTTAAGGAGTGCAGTAACCCGGGGATTTTTTGACGGTGTGTTCTTATACAAGCGTAGAACATTTGGTGAAGCCTGTGAAGATGGGCGGATGAGGGTGTATAACATGTACGGCTCAACAACTGAATACGAGGGGTTTACCACGATTGGTGATCCTGCGATGACGATCTGGACAGATACACCAAAAACTATCACGGTATCTTTTGATCCAATACTCTATGTCGGGGTTTTGGAAACACTCCAGGTAAACGTCAGGTATCAGGGAGCATCCGTTGAATCTGCATATGTATGCGTAATGTTTGATACTTTGATCTATCTAACCGGCTGGACAGATAACACGGGCACAGCCAGGTTTATCTTTACACCACCAAGCACGGGAACAATCAACATCACAGTCACTGGTAGAAACCTGTATCCATTTGAAGGGACTGCCTCGGCAGTCGCCGGCAATATCTTCATCAGTTATCAAGGATGTACAGTTAATGATTCTCTGGGAAATGCAAATGGCAATATTGACCCTGGAGAGACAATTCTGCTCCGTGTTCTGCTGAAGAACTTAGGTGTAATACCAGCAAGGGAAGTAAGGGCAATATTGAGAACGAATGACACAATGGTAGTGGTTAATGATAGCATTTCTTACTATGGAACGATAAATTCCGGTGTTACGCAGGTTGGTTTGAATCCATTTGTCTTTACTGTTTCACCGCGTACATACGCACACCAAATTCCATTTAGCTTGTTCATTCGTGATGCCAATGACAGTAACTGGACTGCGAATTTCTCACTGGTGACTACCGGAGCAGGCGGTGGTGGTGGTGGAACCGGACCGGATGCTTATGGCTATTATATCTACGACAACACTGATACTGCTACGGGTAATGCCCCTGTATATTCCTGGTTTGAGATAGCCCCGCCAGCCGGTGGACCAGGACAGATAATCCCTGAAATCACAAATGATGATGCAGATACTGTGACTCTACCATTACCATTTACATTTAAGTTTTATGGCATAAATTATAATACAATCGGTGTCTGCTCGAATGGTTTTGTCGAAATTGGTGGTGCGACATATCCATACAGTTATAACGATCCGATACCGAGGGCAGGCAGGGCAAAACGATTCATAGCACCATTCTGGGATGACTTAAATCCAAGCCAGCAACAGATGGGTCATGGAGATATTTACCGTTATTATGACCCGGTGAATCATTTATGGTATGTGGAATTCTATCAGGTGGCGCTGGGTTATGGTGGGGGTGGACAATGGGAGACTTTTCAGATAATTTTGCGTGACCCGGCTTACTATCCTACGCCAACTGGAGACGGTGAAATCCTGCTTGTGTACCAAACCATAATCAATCCCAATAGTTGCACTGTGGGTATTGAAGACGAAACCGAGACCAGAGGCCTGCAATATCTATACAATGGAAGTTATGGTCCCAATGCAGTGCCTCTTCAAAACAGAAGGGCATTGTTGATAACTACAAAACCACCACGCAGTATCAATTCACCATGGATAAATCTCATCAATCATGTGATAAAGGATTCGATAGGTGGCAACAATAACGGTATCCCTGAGCCGGGTGAGATAATAGAGCTAGTAGTCTATATACGAAATAATGGTGATACAAATGTAGTGAATTTGAATGGTATCCTGAGAACTCAGTCACAGGGGGTTTCAATAATTGATTCTATTGCCAATTTTGGTAATGTTAATATCAACGGAACCTCTGATAATAGTTCCAATCCATATGTTGTTCAAATTTCTGATAATCCCCTTGATACCCTGGTCGGACTCATTATCCGTTTTTCAGGGAATAATGGAAGCTACATCGGTTATGGATACCTCACTTTAAGGATTCATTTAATGATTGGAAATGAAGAAACAGGGCACAAGTCCAGTATTGTCCCAGCGTTAAAAATCTATCCCAATCCATTCCGGAATCGCTGTGTCATTCAAACACAAATTCCTCTTTCTTCTGAGAATACAAATTACAATCTTTGGGCCCCTTACATTGCAATCTACGATGCATCGGGCAGGCTTGTAAAATCCTTCAGTCTGGCATCAAACAACAAGAATCGAGTATCAAGCGTCCTCTGGCAGGGTACTGATAATCGAGGTTACAGGTTGCCTTCTGGGGTTTATTTTGTCCGACTGGAAACGGGTGATTTTACAAAGATTGAAAAAGTGGTATTATTGGAATAGAATTTAAAATTCCTGTTGACTTCGCAACAATTTTATTTATCATTAATGAGCAATAGGGGGTAAAATGGAAAAAAGATTTACAGCATTGAGGGTCATCTCAGTAATCTTCAAGGTGCTTGCCTGGATTGTTGCAGTCTTTACTGTTATCGGATTCATTGCAATGCTCATCGGTGGTGCAGCCATGGGCAGTATGATGGGTCGTGGTTATGGTGGGTACGGTGGTCTGGGTGCGCTCGGTGGAATCGGCATGGCATTCGCAATATTAATTTATGGTGCGTTTTTATTTGTCAGTCTCCTTGCCGCTGCTGAAATGATTCTTGTGATACTTGCGATTGAGGAAAACACCAGAGCCCTGAAACCACCACAAACTGGTGGATAGTTTATTTTTAGTAATTAAAAGGGCAGAGTGCGATTCTGCCCTTTTTTATTCTGTAAAAAATTTTAATTTTTCAGTGTAAATAGAAAATAAAAATTAATTCACCGTGCAATAATAAACTTCTCAATTCTCTTATCAGTTCCAGTACTGCCCTCTGCAAAGATATGGATAAGATAGACACCATTACTCAATTCATCACCATACTCATCCCTGCCATCCCAGAATTTTTGATTGTATCCCGCATGGCAGAAAATATCAGGTAAAATTTTAATCACCCTGCCCGCAATTGTATAAATTTTTATTGTTACTCTCGCACTCTGGGTAAGGGTAAAAGTTATCCAGATACCATTATAATCTTTCACCGGATTAGGATAAATAAGGATTTTTTCTATTGAAATACGCTCGTAGATATTTGCATTCAAGACAATCTTCTCTATCGTCTGGTTAAAGCAATTATCACTCACATATACCGTGATTGATTCCTGAGGATTTTCAAGATTTATTTCGGTTTTGAATTCACCTTCAGAATATGAATTCTGATTGTAGATGAAATTATCTCTCAGGTCAATTCGATTTATAATATTATCTTCACCTACATATAGGAAGAAACCCCTTGCATCCTCTTTAGAATTGAGAAGATTGACACCACTCTCATCTGCTACCCTGCCGGTAAGCGTAAAATTTTTATCAACCCAATCTCCATTGTTCAATTTTCTTGCCCCATCATAGAAAGTCACTGCCGGGCCTTCATTATCAGTAGTGGGGGCCGCAGTTCCATATACCCTGATTGAGTCAAGCACTCCACTTGAAAAGTCTTTGTAACCACTCAACTTAATCGTTGGTAAGTGGAAGGTTGAAATAAGCGGGACTGTCAATTTTGCTGTATCAGTAGACCAGAAACCTTGATAAATTTCTTTTCCTTCTATTCGGTAATCGTAAATAGTGGTATCACCGATGTCATCACCGTAACGCACCACACGTCTGATATGCTGTCTCTTATACACATCT
>JAOAFX010000105.1 GCA_026416055.1 Caldifarciminota bacterium | reverse complement strand
CCAGCATGCTTGGTAAACTTACTGCCGGACCAGCAAGTAATAGAGCAAGTGCTGGACCTTTTCCCATACCACTACCCAATAGACCCTGTAAAATAGGAACCTCAGTGAGTGTCGCAAAATACATAAATGCACCAGAAACCGCAGCAAAGAAGTTTGCAAAAATTGAATTCCCGCCGACGAGCATTGTAATATATTTAGAAGGAATTATTCCGGCATCGGTATTTGGTCTCCCCAGTAGAAATCCAGCAACCATCACTCCGGCAAATAATAATGGTAGAATCTGCCTGGCAAGTGTCCAGGTTGAAAATATCCAGTCTCGTCTTTCATCAGGATTAAACCATTTGAAAGTTATTATTAACACTATAATGAGAAATATGAGAGTAAGATACCAGTGGATATTGTGAATTGCATTCCAGAATCCCACCGGCTCTTTTGGTTTTGCCCAGGCAGCAAAAATCAGAATAAAAATAAGCGAGAGAAAATAGAGAAGATTCTGCCCCAATGTCCTGTTACTTGTTTTTTCAGATTCGTCCTGAAACGACCCCTCATCTTCTATATTTTTATCTTTGTAAATCAAAGCCATCAGTAGACCAATGATAATTGAAAATAAGATCGCTCCTATTGCCCGGGCAATACCGATTTCTGTACCAAGGATTCGAGCAGTCAAGATTATTGCAAGGACATTTATTGCTGGACCAGAATATAGAAATGCCACCGCAGGTCCAATCCCTGCACCCCGCATATAGATTCCAGCAAACATTGGCAAGACCGTACAGGAGCAGACTGCAAGGATTGTTCCTGAAACTGAGGCGATGCCATAGGCAAGAATTTTGTTTGCCTTCGCACCAAAATATTTTAACACTGCTTCTTTAGAAATAAAATTATTGATCGCACCAGCGATAAAAAAAGCAGGAATCAGACAGAAAAGGACATGCTGCCGGGCATATTCCTGAATCATAAAGAATGCCTCAAGGATGGCATTTTGGATTCTCATTTCTTCAAATGGCACAAAGTAAAGAATGAGAAATATGATAGTAAAAATTATTAATCTTGTCCGTTCTTTCAAATCACCTCACTTTCTTCTCTTAAAAACTCCAAAATCCAATCACCAAATCCCAAATATCTGCTGTACTTTAAAACAAACAACCATTCTATTATCATTTTCTTGCCATTTCTTTCAATAACTCGCTTTTTTTCTTTAAACTTTCAATAACATATTCTCCAAGAATATCTATTATTTCAAAAACACGATAGTCAACTACTTCGTACCAAACCTCGAGGCCCTTTTTTTCGCAGCGCACAATACCAGCATTTTTTAAAATTGCCAGATGGTGTGAGACATTAGATTGTTCTGCATTGACATAAGGAATAATTTTGCACACGCAACAGGGACCACTACGTAATTTCTCAAGAATTTTTAACCGCAATGGATGTGCCAGGGCATTTAAAACTTCGGCTTTAGCCCTTAAAATACCAGAATTCTTGTTTTCCATATCAGCAACTCAATCTTTTAATTTCAACTATATGATTATATTTAAATATTTTCATATGTCAACAATAAAGAAACTTTGCCTGAAGTAATTTTTCTTGACATAAAATACAAATTGTCTATAATTATAAATTGGATGAGGTGTATTATGCTACACATCACAAAAATGAGATTCAGACTTAACAAAGCTATCCAAGTTTTCCGAAAAGACAAAAGATTGCTTTTTTTAGCTGTACTAACATTGGTTTGCTGTGGCACAAATATTCTAGGAGCGAAATATTATAGACTTTTGGAAAAAGAAAGGAAATTGTATCTCGGACTAAGAGGGATTGATTCAGTGGCTGCTGATAAGTATTTGGATCTTCCTTCGGCCACTGAAAGAAAAAATTTTTACGATCAGTACTGGCAGAACCGTGATGAACAGAGACAGGAGTTTGAGAGACGTTCAGAGTATGCATTTAAAGAGTTTGGCAAATATGCGCCACTTACTGATGAACGTATACCGGTTTATGTAAAATACGGTAATCCATCACGACGCTATATAATTACACCGGAAAAGAAGGTTGGTATCGTATCTAAAGAATACGTCAGACCCGCTGAAGTATGGACGTATAAAGAAGAAGGTATAGAATTTGACTTTGTCAGGTTGACGCGGGCATATAAAATTGTGGCAAAGAGTGAATTTGGAGTGCGGGTGAGAATTCCTTATCTGAAAGAGGTCGCCCCAATTGATGATTTTTCTGATACTATTTTTTTTAAAAAACTAAACTTTGATGTCACCTGTGGAAGATTCAGGCAGCGCCGTAATCTGGTAAGGTTAGAAATTTACACTAAACTACAAATTGAGGATACTACTGGGGTTCAGATATTTCGGAGAGTAAGGGTTTACAATGAAACAGAAAGTTTGGTTGTGGATAAAAAAAATATTTTGATTCCCGAAGGGACCAGTCAGGACTTTATCTATTATGATGAAATAAATTTATGGCTGGCACCACAAAGATGCCGGGTGATTATAGACTATATAAACAAAAAATCACAATCTGGCAGTAGAAAGGATTTTTGGATTGACCTGCTTGATTATAAAGAAGATGCTAAAAAGATAAGCGATCTTGTATTTGCGAAACTGATCGACGATGTACTGAATGATGAAAAATTCTATAAACCAGTAGGCAGGGTGATGCCTTTGGTTACACCGGTATTACCGGTTTCAACTCCATTTTATATTTATCACGAAGTCTATAATCTTAAAACACAGGAAGGGCAGTATCTATTGAAGACCGATTATGAAATATATAACAAAGAAAAAATGCGCAAGGAAATCGTTGATGTTATGAGTCAAAGCAATAGTGGTGAGGGTGATGTTGCATATATTGCGGCAAAATACCATCCTATGGATCTATTACCAGGAAATTATATAATAGTCGCAAAGACAACAGACCTTTTAAGTGGTGAAAATTTCACAGCAGTCGGTGAGTTTACCTTAGAAAGGACCGGTAAATGATATGAGAGCAAAAATATGTTTAATGGTTTTTTTAGCTTCTAATGCCTGCACCATGAAATTTACCGAAATGAAATTTCCTTATACAAAGAGATTTCCGATTGCTGATACTCTCCACAATAAAATCATAGTCGACGATTATAGGTGGCTGGAAGATTTTGATGACGATGATGTACAGAAATGGGTAGCCCAGCAGAATAAATTTACACGCAGATATCTTGATAAACTACCCCAGCGAAAGTGGTTGAGAAAAAGGTTTAGGGAACTAAGGAGGTATGATGATGTGTCGGCTCCGCATAAGGTGCTTGAAGGTGAAAGAATTTTTTATTTCGCAATAAAAAAAGATTGGGAAAGATGGGCATACTATACTAAGAAGCATGAGAATGCTGAGCCAGTTCTTTTACTTGACCCAAATCAGTGGGGGCTGAAAACACTCGGAGATGTATATCCATCACGTGATGGTAAGTATATTGCCTACGGAATTGAAGAATCCGGGAAGGAAAATCCAGTAATAAAAATTATGGAGGTTGAGACTGGAAAGATTTTGTCGGATTCGCTCCAGGGCTGGCGCCAGGGTAGCATATCATGGTTGCCGGATAATTCTGGATTCTATTATACTGCGAATCCATTAAAAGGAAGTGTCCCCGAAGGGGAGGAAAACTACTGGGATGCAGTATATTTTCACAAGCTTGGCACATCCTGTATTGAAGACAAAAAGGTCTTTTATCATCCTGAAGTGAAAGAGTATTTTCATTATGCAAATATCAGTGAAGATGGGAAATACATTTTATTCAATCGTTCAACGTTCTATAAGAACGAAGTTTACATTCAGAAATTATTTTCTGATGAGCCTATGAAGCCTATTGTTTCTGGATTTGATGCGGAATATAGCATTGTTATAATAGATGACCGATTGATAATCAAAACAAATTTAGATGCACCCAGAGGGAGGGTATTTGCAACGACAGTAGATAAACTGGATAAAAAAGACTGGATAGAAATAATTCCTGAAAAGGAAGATAATCTTGAATACGTGGCGGCAATTGGCGGTCATCTTTATGCGGTTTATACGCATAATGCTTATACAGTGATAAAGATTTACACAATCGAAGGCATATACATAAGGGATTTACCTCTGCCGACTTTTGGTAGCGCCTGGGTCTGGGGCTACTGGTCAAAACCTGATGTCTGGGTTTCCTTCACTTCGTTTACACACCCACCAGCCATCTATAAATATGAATTTGAAAATAATAAATTGATTATGTATCACAAACCTCCAATCGATATTGACCTGTCAAATTTTGTCGTTGAACAGGTCTGGTATAATTCGAAGGACGGAACGAGGGTACCAATGTTTCTAATTCATCATCAGGATATCAAAAAGGATGGAAAAAACCCTGCATACCTTACTGGCTATGGTGGTTTTAAACTTTCTATGAAGCCATACTTTTCAGTGAATTATGCAGTCTTTCTGGAATCTGGGGGTATAATTGCCATTCCCAATCTGCGTGGCGGCGGGGAATTTGGTGAAGAGTGGCATAAGGCAGGAATGCTTGAAAAAAAGCAGAATGTTTTTGATGATTTTATCTATGCAGCAAAGTATCTAATTGACAATAATTATACAAGTCCCGACCATCTCGCAATCGGTGGTGCAAGTAATGGTGGCTTACTTATGGGTGCCGTATTGGTTCAGGCACCGGATTTATTCAAAGCAGTTTATGTGGGTGTTCC
>JAOAFX010000104.1 GCA_026416055.1 Caldifarciminota bacterium | reverse complement strand
TTATAATTGCCAGCACCCTTACCCTCAAATATCCGGGAAAATTCAGGACCCTCAGCAATACATCGGGCGTAGACCTTCCGCTCTTTTTCAAATACTCGAATCTTCTCCCAGTATTTACCACCGAGTATGAACTTCTCCAGCAGATAATACATCCTTCCCACAGGGCTTCCAGAATCGATATCATAAACATCATACTCACCAAATGATTTTTCCGTAATATTGGAGTGAATTTTACCATAGGCGATTTTATTCTCAAGTTTATCGCTGAGAAAATATATACCTGATCTAAATTCTTTTATCA
>JAOAFX010000103.1 GCA_026416055.1 Caldifarciminota bacterium | reverse complement strand
GTTGTAGATTTGAATAAAACATTATGTCACTTATAGTCTGTAGATGTATTTTAGACAAAAATATATGATGTAGTCAATAAGTGTCAGTGACTTATGAGCGACATTCAAGAAAAAGTCGGTAAAAAGGTTAAAGAAATAAGGAAACAAAAGGGCTTCTCCCAAGAAGAGCTTGCTTTTCGTTCGGGCTTACATCGCACCTATATTAGCGATATTGAACGAGGGAATCGCAATGTTTCAGTAAAAAATATAGAAAAAATAGCCCGCGCTCTTGGCGTTAAGCCCTCCGGGCTTTTAGAGACCTGATTATGGATAAACAATATCAGCAAAAAATAAGCGACCTATTCTCTAGGATTCCTTCCGAGATTATAGATATTACAAAACCAAGAGTAAGAAGCCGGCCACCAACGCAGGCTTTCTCCGAATTTTTAACAAATCGAGAGCAGGGCGACTGGGCTGAATCCTTGGTACAAACTTTGATTAACGATAATATCTCCCAGTTAAGAGCCGTAAAGTACGGAAAATCCGATGACATTATTGCAGGGGATCCAGCGTTTCCTGAATTTTACGAAGCATATCAAGACGAACTTGATTCTATTGGCAAGAAACCGGACGTACTCATTTTTGATAACAAGACCTATAAGCCAGAGTGGGGATTAGATGTTAGCAGGAAAGCAAATCATGAATTGGATAGTATCGCGAAAGGTGCAATGGCAGGTTTGGAAATTCGTTCCAGTTCTTTCCTTGTATCAAAGTACGAAGAACATATCGTCAAAACCAAAAGCAAGAGTAGAAATTTTTTAAGCTTTACACCGAAAGCTGAAGACTTATTGGTCATTAATAAGTGGATTACAAATTTCGGCGTGCCGCATTTTTATATTCAGGTATTCTTTGATCGTATTTATATGATTTCTTTTTGGAAAATCCTTGAAATTATTACTGAACCAACAAACAAAAATGTTCTGTTCACATTAGAAAAAAATGCCAAGAACCAGTTCAAATCAACAATTCATATCGATGTTAATCAAGGAGTTTTATTAGCCAAAGACATAATTCCGCCGGAACATATGAGCGAGGTTAAAGAACTTAGTCGTGGCAGACTTCTTTATTACGTTAAATTCAAAGGCGGTAAAGCCGCATTTGACGCAAAGAAATTTCTAGCCGAGCTGGAAAGCTAACTGATTCGATACATTTCGTCGAGGTTCTCCCTTAAACTGCTTTAATAAGTCTCTAAAAATATCATCTAGTTTAGCTCTATATTTTGTATCGTCTTGTTTTTCTATTGCCGATTTCCGCCATTCTTTATAAACGTTTTCAATCTTAGAGATGCTCTCCAGTGACAACCGCTCAAAATCAATGATCAAACCTTTGTTTATATCATTAGGTTCAAATTTTTCTAAGCCATTGCCATATTCTCTTTTTTCTGCCCCCAGTATTTTTTGAGCAATTTCAGTAATAAGAAATGCCATCAAAACATTAATGAATTTTTGTCCGTCTGCTGTTGGATAAATGGAGTGAAAGCAGGTTAAATTTCTCACCTCAGTCTCATTTCGCACAAATCTCAACCCCTTGCGACCAAAGACTATAACTAAAATAGGGGCAGGCATTCTTTCTTCTGTTAACCACCATGGAGTTCTGTGGCTCGTTAAATATTTGTTGTGAATTCCTTTTGATTCCCCAGCGTCTAAATATTTTTTGAGGTTTTCGTCAATTACTTTTCCATTAACATATAGGAGATAAGTTTTTTTGTTTTGGGTTGCGAGCTTTTTGAAACCATCTTTAGTAAAGATATTTTTAGGGACATGATTTGCTTTTGTTAAGCATGGGACAACGTATTTTCTGTCTATTTTAAATTTTTCTAAATCCTTTTCACTAAAGGTGAAATAGTCATTGGCACCTGTTGCAATACCGCGCATTACCCTTGCATACTTTGTAAATGGTACAAGAAGCGAGCTTTGGTGCTGTTTTTCAAAGTATTGCTTCCATTTGATTTCTGGCTCCAATTCTTTTAGGGGTTTAGAGAAGACCTCTACTAACGAAGAAGTAGAATTATCAGCCGACCCCTTGTCTATAAGATTTTTTGCCTTTTCAATTCCTTTCTCGTTTTTTATTTTTACAAAAGTGAGTTGGTCTGAAGGTGTATTCTCAAATAAAGTTATGCAAGCGGTGGTTGTCGCGCCATTAAATACAGACATTTTGAAATCGAATACAATAAGATATCTCCATTTTCTACTCTCTATCAAATGACGCTTAACCTCCACTCCGTAGTTAGAGTTCAGAAATTCGCTGGGGGTAATAAAGGCCATTCGTCCCCCCTTGGCTAACTGAGATAGGGACTTAATTAGAAAAAGAGAATAGATGTTAGTGTTTAACCCCAAAGCTCTGTTTAATTTCTCACGGAAAATAGAGATGTACTTATATTTATCTTTTATATGATGGTGTTTGAGATAAGGTGGATTGCAAATTATAGCGTCGTATTTTGATTGCCATTCTGTTGAAAGGTAATCTTGCTGTAATAACTCCATTTTCAAAGTGCCCATGGCAGGAGATATCCTTTCGCAAATATCAATCATTTTTTTGTCTATATCATAAGCAGTTACTTTTATGGGTTCGCTGGTATGTTTAAAGACACTTCGCTCGAATACTCCAGTACCACAAGCTGGATCGAGCAAGCTCGCGGGTTTATTTTTAAGAACCCAAGTTGTCATTAAATCAGCAACAGTAAATGGGGTAAAAAACTGCCCTAACTGTTTTCTATAAGGGTAAGGAGTTTTTTCTGCATATTGAATTTCGATCTTGTCCGAAAACAAATCCGCGGTTTCCGCTTCTTTCTGCTCGTTTTCAAGCGACCTTAATACTCCAGTTACCTTGCCCTGAATAATTAACTCTCTTACAAAAATTGGTTTAAGCCTCGGATTGGCCGGTTGCAATCTAAACCTACCGCGCTCTCTATAGATTTTTTTCAAAGTTGCTTCATTCCCGTTGATGAGAGCAACAGCCACCTCACCATTTTCAGCAGTATCTTGTTTTTTGATAACCACTGCGTCTCCATCAAAAATTCCCTCATCAATCATGCTGTCTCCTCGAACTCTCAAAGCATAATGATTACCGCTTGCTGACAACAAAGATTTTGGTACAGAAATGGTCTCCGGTTCTTCAATCACCTCGATAGGTTCTCCTGCCGCTATTAAACCAAGAAGAGGAATTTGCACGAGTGGGGTATCTACTCGCTTTTCTATTTGAATAGATCGAGGTAGAAAATCGTAGCGTGAAATTAAGCCAGCCTGTTCGAGCCGTGAAAGATGGTAGTGAACTGTGGAGAGAGAGGAGAGATTAAAGTGGACAGCTATTTCTTCCAGAGAGGGGCTATAACCGCTCTTGGCTATGTACTTTTTGAGAAAATCTAGTATCTCCTTTTGGCGTTTTGTAAGCATATTGACTTTCTAAATAGTGCTGTATATTATAAGTGTATCGAAACTATTTAGAAGTGTCAACAAGCAAAATTATCCACAAACAAATATGGCAATACCAGAATCACAGTTAGAAACATGGGCAAAGCAAGGCGCGATTACAACGGCTAAGGCCACGGCCGACTCAATAAAAAACGCCCTGAATTCCTACAACTACTGGTCGGATGGCGTTGATTTTGAGGTTTATCTGCAAGGTTCGTATAAAAACGACACAAACATACGTGGCGATAGCGATGTTGATGTGGTAGCTCAACTTAACTCTACTTTTTATAGCAATTTATCCGAAGACCAAAAAAGAATTTTGGGCTTAACACCCGCCACTTATCACTTATTCGATTTTAGGGCGGATGTTTTGAAAATTCTAAAAGATTATTACGGCCAAAGTCAGATAACCGAGGGCAATAAATCAATCAAGATAAAAGCGAATAACGGAAGATTGCCCGCCGATGTAGTTGTTTGCGCACAATACAGGCGATATAAAACCGTAAATAACTACGATTATATTGAAGGAATGACTTTTTGGACCAAGAATGATAACAGGCAGGTTATAAATTATCCCAAAGCCCATTATGACAACGGCGTTTCAAAACACAGAAATAGCAATCAATGGTATAAGCCTGTAGTGCGATTATTTAAAAATTGTCGCGGCAGTATTTCCGGCGACACAACGCCCTCGTATTTTCTGGAATGCATGCTTTACAATGTTCCGAGTTCAAATTTGAGTACAAGTTATCAAGACGCTTTTTGCAATACTGTGAATTGGCTCAATAAAGCAAGTTTAGACGACTTCGTTTGTCAAAATGGCCAGTTAAAACTTTTTGGAACAACGCCGGAACAATGGAACACAAGCGAAGCAAAAAGTTTTATCCGAAATTTAATTTCACTTTGGAATAATTGGTGATATGCACGCTTATTCAATAGACACAAATGAAAGAAAAAATATTTTGCTGGTTTTAGCGGTAGTCAGTATTATTTTTTCTTGGGGTTTTTACAGAATACTCGGCTACTATCAACTTTCTTTGCCGTGGTGGGTTGAAAGTCCGTCGGTTTTATTTTTTTACGGCTTGCTCTTTGTGATTTTTGACAAATCGCTTTGGAGGCATCTTAAAAAAGTAAATTTCGTGAAAACCCCGAATTTAATCGGTGAATGGAGTGGCAATCTGAAATCGTCTTTTGATAACCACTCGTCAGAGGTAAAAGCGACATTAAAAATTTTCCAAGATTGGACAAGGATAAAAATTTTGATGACCACTGATCAATCGTCGTCTCATAGCGAAACTGCATCCATTGTAATTGACGTGCCCGAAGGAAAGTATTTAAGCTATCAATACATCAACGACCCAAAATCAAATGCGGTTGGAACCATGAACATTCATAGAGGAACAGTAATATTAGTTTTTGATGAAAAGAAAAATACTTTGGAAGGCGAGTATTATTCCGGCAGAGGCAGACAGAATTTCGGCAGTTTATATTTCGTTAGGAATAATGTAAAATAATTCCAATCTCACCCACCACCCAATTTGAGGCCCCGCCGCCGTCCGAAAAAATCGCTGGGGGTTTCCAGCAGGCGGGCAAAAAGGAAGGGGGTCTGGGGGAAGGAATTTTTGCCTGCCTGCTTTCCGCACCGAAGGCGCGGCAGAGGTGGGAAGCGGCTCGTCTCTGCGT
>JAOAFX010000102.1 GCA_026416055.1 Caldifarciminota bacterium | reverse complement strand
GACTGCTGAACCGGTTCCGGTTGTAGAACTACCGATATCACCAGAAACCGTGGGCCAGTCATATCCATAATAGGGGAGACCCAGAACAATCTTTGAACCGGGAACTCCGTAAACCTTATAACTGTTGATTGATTTTGCCACACAATACTGTCCCCAGGAAGAAGAAGGAACACAGGGTAACACAAGACCAGCAATGCTTGAGCCACTCCAGTGATAATCATAAGCCATAATGAATAAACCATCAGAGTGTGAGCCCAGATAAGAAAAATCATAGCCTGGATACCATTCAGGAACAGCAGGTGTTGCTATGTATAATTCCTTCCTGCCATTGGGATGGTTCCATAAGGCATAGGCTAAATCATTAATAAATCTATTGAAACTATCTCTCACTGCACTTGTGACAAATTCAAAATCAATATTTGCACCATCACAACCATAATTCGTCATGAAATTTCTGATGTTATTGACTGCATTGTTACGGGCAAATGTATTGTTTAAAAAATTTGAAACATTTGTATTGCCAAAGATTGTAAATGTCATGTGTATTTTCACACCGCGTGGATGTGCATAATCACGGATTTTGTAAAACCTTGAAGCATTCGGTATGCTTCCTAAATTACCAGTAGATGGGTCAATATCAACAGAGAAATAAGAGATATGGGTTAATAATTCAATTTGAAAATACTGATAATAGGTTGTATCAATCCAGTAAGGTAGATAACCATAATAATTTTTCAGCATTCCCATTATGCGTGGCGCAAGGGGGACATAGGGTAACTTCTTAAAGGACACCGGTGTCCAATCTGCCTCATTTAGATGTGCAAAATATTCTATCTGGTGGATAGATTTCAAATTGTCTTGGCTTAATAGCAGAATACTGAAAACAATAAAAACTCCCGTAAACCCTCCTTATTTTTTTACGAGATAAATTCTTCGCGCAATTAAAAATACAGTAGCAAAAAAAATCAGAAGAATTATTATAAGAATGAGAAGGGAAAAGTTAAACATAGCCTGTTCTGATTGGTTTTCGGTTGTTGATTTATTATTTATTGTGTCTTTTTTATACTCCTCTGATTGCAATCGGTGTATTGACTTGAAACTCGTATCAGGCTGGGCAGGAATGATAAGATCAAGATTTGAAGTTAATGATAACGATACAAGACATAAGACCAACATCATGAATAGATTATAATAACAATATTTTCATTGTCAAGATAAAATTATTCTGACTCCTCTCCACATTTTTAGTTTAACGGTTTTTTGTTTTCCTGTAGGAGAGACTTCCCAGTCGCGATAATA
This sequence comes from Caldifarciminota bacterium, assembly GCA_026416055.1. Lineage (GTDB taxonomy): Bacteria > Hydrothermota > Tepidihabitantia > SM23-42 > JAOAFX01 > JAOAFX01. The sequence goes on along the minus strand of JAOAFX010000102.1, from coordinate 3,837 downwards.
TCTATCTCAGCAGATAATTCATTTTTAAGCAAACCTGAAGGTTTGCCCTACGATTTTATGATTTCTAACGTAGGGCAGGGCTTTAGCCCTGCGTTTTTTTAATGCAAACCTGAATGTTTGCATTACATTATTTGAAATACGTCCGGCTGAAGTCAGGGGCTACAATTTCGAAATCGGGGCGCGACGCCTCTTATCTATATGGAGTGCAACAGCCTGCTGTTGCGTTGTTTTATAGCAACCTGAAGGTTGCACCTACCTATCTGGAGTGCATTAGTCCTTTTCTGAAGTTCATTTCAGGATTGCTAATGCCTTGATGTTTTGGACAAAAGTAAATCTCGCTACCCCAGATTTTTAATGTTATCCGCGTAATAATTCTAATGGTTTACTAAATCTTGACATAATGTGTTAACTATTTATAATATTCACTGGAACTGGAATTGGCTTCATATCGCGAAATAACCTGTAGAGCAATCCTTAATAAATCAGGGATTCCAGGTATTGATTTTGCCCTGAATCCATATACTGGTTGTGAACACAAATGTGCATATTGTTATGCAGTATTTATGAAAAGATTTACAAATCATAGTGAAGAGTGGGGAGATTTTGTTGATATAAAAATAAATGCACCAGAAGTTTTACAGAGGCAGTTAAAGCAACTGCAAACCAAAAGCCATATCTCAATCGGCACGGTCTGTGATGCGTATCAACCTATAGAAGAGAAATATCAAATTACCCGAAGATGCCTTGAGATTTTACGATATTTTAACCATTCGGTCTCAATTCTGACCAAATCTTCGCTTGTCTTAAGGGATCTGGATTTAATTTTAAAAATAAAAGAGATTGAGATTGGTTTTACAATAACGACTTTGAATCCGCAAATAAAAAATCTTTTTGAGCCGGATTCTTCACCAGTATCAGAAAGATTTAAGGCAATCAAAATATTATCCGAAAATAAAATTCCCACCTGGGTCTTTGTTGCACCGATTCTGCCATATCTAACAGATACTGATGAAGAGATTGAAGGGTTGATAAAATCCGCTCAGGAATCTGGTGCACGGAATATTACATTTGATTCATTAAATCCGTACCCAAGGGTCTGGCATAATGTAATAAAGATTGTCAAAGAGAAATTTCCGGAAAAATTGAAAGATTATGAATTTTATTACCGTAACAAAACTCTTTATGAGAAAAGAACAAAAGACAGGATATTAAATACAGGCAGGGCATTTACAATTAAAATTGATTTTGCATTTTGATTCACCATAAAGCCTTGCCATATTTTTATCTTCTACTCCAATACCCCGTTACTCCGATGCTCCGAAACTCCGTTTTTATCTCACCAACACCACCTTCTCAATCCGCCTGTAATTCCCAGCCTCAAGACGCACAAAATAAACACCAGAAGGCAATTTGCGACCCGAATCATCAGTTCCATCCCAGATAACACTTGCCTGCCCCGTTTCGCTTAGCAATGACGGGGATGCACGATTCATGATACATGATTCAAGATTGAATGATTTAATCATTCTCCCTGTAGGGTCATAAATCTTCAAGGATGTTTGATAATTGGAATTTATTTGGTCATTGGGATTTGGTCCGCCAAGCATCGTGGTGGATTGGAATTTAATCACGCAGTGATTTGTGAATGGGTTGGATGGACTCCTGAATGTTAAATGCGTCCACCAATCAGCGTGGCAGAAAGAGAGTTGCCTAGGGGTCCTTTATATTTCCGCCTCTGTTTAATCACTGAATTTACCAGAATCAATACCCGATTCATTTTTCAATCCTGAAAAGTGGCACCCAACATATTGTGGGCGAATTACTCTTCGGAACAAAATGTACATGGATAACTGTAAATGCAAACCTGAAGGTTTGCCCTAAATTTTTACAATTTTCGATGTAGAATGTAGGGCAGGGCTTTCTTCAAGAACCGTTGGTTCTTTCAGAACCAGAGGTTAGCCTTGCAAATTCAGGGCTAATATATTTCAACTCTCTTTCTTTGTTTCTTGAGAAACAAAGAAAGTAATTAATAGTCTGATTGCAAGATTAATTTCTGGTTGGGAAAGAGTTGTTGATTTGCAAGAAAGTTATTTTATACAATTAAAATATCTTGCCTAATCCCAATATCAATGCAATTGCAAAAATAATGAGTGCTGGCGGCATCAAGAGTTTCAAAGAACCTTTAATGTCTTTGGTAAAATATTCGCAGGTCATGCTCAAACAAGGATGGACTGGTGAGACAACATAGCCAAAGAATATGCTGGTATAAATCAAGGCAAAATTGAAAGGGGTGATGTTATTTGATAAAAGAAATATCGGAAATATTATTGATGATGGCAAAAGGATTCTGCCTGTTGCTATACCCAGGATAAATCCAGCAATGATACATAATATAAGGGGTGGAAAGGGAATGCTTGCGATCACTTTGTCAATTCCTGAAGCTTTAAAGATATTTAAAAAATAAAAAAGCCCTAAAATGATAAATGAAAACCGGTAGGGTTTCATTTTGAGAAAGATTTGTTTGAAATCTATCCTTATCGGGCTGAAAATAATTGAGAGGATAAATCCGGTTAGCACACCGAGCAGTGTGCCTATTTCCTTTATGGGAAAGACCTTAAAACTGCGAAAAGCAAAATCTAAAAGTGGTGCAACAAGGATAATAGCTAAAGGTATTAAAAGATTTTTCAATGAAAATTCTTCGGTGTAGGAAATATTGCCTTTAACTTTATTCAAGAAAAATATCTGACCGAGGATCGTTGCAATAATCAGGGTAGGGAAGAGGTATAATATTGCATCATAAAGATTCAAATTGACAATCCTTGTTGTTGCAATCAAATCTGAACTCAATGGATAGATTAAAATTAAAAGATGTCGGTACCAGATATTTATTGCGACCTTTAAATCATCATTGACCCCTTCGCCACTCTTTTCCATTATTGGTGCTGAGAATAGTGCACCGCCAGGCATCGGTAATAATCCCATTATTGCTGGTGCAACTGCCATGATTCCTCTTTTTCCTATGCGCAAATTTTTTACGATGTTATCCATCTGTCCGGTCTCACGCATCACACCACCAATCATCGGTATGAAAAATACTACAAATGCCAGAAGAATTACCGGAATATCAGAGATTGTTCTGATAAATATGTTGACAATATTAACAGGGGGCAGTGTGAAAAGCCCGAGTATGACTGTGCCACAGAAGAGAGCCAGTGGTAGATTCTTCTGCCCGATTATTACTATCACGACAAATGCTATTATAAATCCGATTATAATCAGGGTCATAATTTGTGTGATTTTAATCCTGTTCCGGTAAATGTTGATACAATCAATTCTTTTTTCTTTACAATCTTCAGATATTTTTTTACCCCAGCCACTGCTGTTGCTGAAGTTGGTTCAATATAGATTCCTGAAAGGTGCAATTCCTTTAATGATTTTTTTATCTCTGAATCAGTAACAGTTAGTATCATTCCCCTCGTTTCCCTTATCGCTGAAATGATCTGGTTTGCCCTTGGTGGTCTGCCTACGCTGATTCCTTCGGCAATTGTGGTCTTGATTGTCAAATCAGGTAGCCGGTTGGTTTTGTTTTTGAACATCCAGTAGATTGGAGCACAATTTTGTGCCTGGATACCAATAAGCCGGGGCATCTTTTTTATTAATTTTTGCATAAAAAGTTCTTTAAAACCGGTATAAGCACCTAAAAGTAAGGTGCCATTGCCTACAGGCAATACGACTGCGTCAGGTATTTTCCAGTTTAATTGTTCAACAATTTCGTAAGCAAATGTCTTTGTGCCATGGATAAAATAAGGATTATAATAGTGGCTGGCATAATAGGTC
>JAOAFX010000101.1 GCA_026416055.1 Caldifarciminota bacterium | reverse complement strand
GATGAGCGGGTGGATTATCGGAATGGTTATCGGTATCGTGATTTGGCTACGGCATTTGGTTTGCTTAAGCGGTAGCGTGTTTAGAGCGTGATATTGAGAATTTATTAGTTTTTTTACGCTATCTTATAAAATTTCCACACAAATATTGACATTACCATTTAAATCGTCTTCTTGACTTTACAAAATTTCTGATTATAATTAAGATGAAAACGTTTAAATTACACTCGAATCCGGAAACATTTCCGAAAGGGGGTGATATAAAAAAATAAACAGAGTCTTTTGTTTGAGTCCGACTGCTAAATCAGTTTCTACGGAACCGCATTTAGCTGTCAGTGGGTTTAGTTTTACAGAAAGGAGAAAAATGAAAAGGTTGCTTGCGATACTGGGTGTGTCCTTATTTTGCCTGGCATTTGCTGATACAAACATGCCAGGCAGGACAGTCAAAGGGCATGAGCCCTTAAAAGGAATGGACAAGCCATCTGTGACAGAACTGCAGTCCCCTTCGTTCATTAACCGTGGTGGGGGACCAGATGACTTTGGTTATCAATGGTTAGATTCGCGCGACCCTGGTGGACCGGTATTTCGCTGGATTGAAATTTCCAGCACAGGGTATAACCTGAATCTTGATGATGATGATTATTATTATCCGATTCCATTCCAGTTTACCTTCTATGATAGCACCTATAATAACATTGCAGTGGGTTCCAATGGAACGGTTTACTTCCATGACATGTATCTTGGGCTTTCTAATTATCCAATACCAAGTACTAACATCTATGATGTCCATATCTTTACCGCACCTTACTGGGATGATTTAAATCCAGCCGCCTCTGGGGCAGGTGGGGTCTTCTATCAGATTTTTGGTGATACGCTCGTCGTTGAATGGTATAATGTTCCGATTTATGGAACAAATGACTTTTTGACCTTTGAAGCAGTGTTGATTAGGAGCACGGGTGAAATAATTTTCCAGTATCTTGATTCCCGTAATGATGCGGGAAACAGCGCCACGGTTGGTATTCAAGGAAGACCGACCCAGTCACCCCTCTGGGGTTTACAATTTTCTTACAACACCCCTTCGCTCATTGACAGCCTTGCAATCCGTTTCTTTAAACCTACTTATAATCGTGATGTAGGAATGAGAACGGTTCTTGCTCCAGGTAGTCGCATTGGACCAGGTGCTACGATAAATCCCCAAACAAGGGTAAAAAACTTTGGGCGGAATACTGAGAGTTTCAGTGTCTATTGCCGGATTGATTCTGCAGGTGTGAATATTTACAATCAGAATGTAAGTGTCGCTTCCCTTCCACCCGGGCAGGAAACTACTGCCACTTTCCCTAACTGGACTGCCTGCAATACCGAGGGCATTCTCTACAATCTCACATTCTATACTGTCCTTGCTGGTGATCAGAATCCCGCCAATGATACGATCCGCTCCACCACCACTGTAACACTCGTTGGCAACTGGGTACGCTGTGCTGATTTACCTAATGCCGAACTCTCTAATGCCACTGGTTATGACCCGGTGAATGATGATATCTATTCTTTTGGTGGAACACCAGATGGCGGTTATACTTATCACAATTACACCTTCCGTTATGACCCAACGAGTAATTCCTGGCAGATTATGGCAAACATGCCATATGCGGGAGATTGGATTGACGCATCCTATGTTCGCGGGAAATTCTATATCTTTGGGCTGTATGACGGTACAGTTCGTAACTATAATATGATCTACGATGTGGCGAATGACTCCTGGACTACAGCTGCAAGTCTTCCTCAGCCAAGAATTGCAGGTGGACAGGTAGTATATAAGGATTCACTAATTTACATGCTGGGTGGATTCAGTGGTTCAGCACCAACGAATAATGTACAGATTTATAATACCTACACGAATACCTGGACAACAGGAACGAGCCTTCCAGCGAATTTCATGATGGGTGGTGTGGCTATTACCCGGGATACGATATGGGTTATCGGTGGCTACAATGGGAGTGCAGCTTATTCTAATCTTTATTATGGCGTGATCAATCCGACTAACTGTGAAAATATAACCTGGTACACCGGTGCAGCGCTACCGATTCCCAATATGAATAACGGTGCAACCCAGATTTATCGAGGTGGAAGAAGGTATCTCTATATGGTAGGTGGTTTTGAAAATTTGACAACGCCTTCTGCCCGTGCCTGGGAATATAATATTGATAATAACACCTGGACTGCATTGCCAGACTATCCATTCACTATCGTGAGAAACGACTTCCTCATTGCCCGTCAGGGTTATAATGAAATTTATGTCTGTGGTGGCGATGATGGTGGTGATTGGACCGCTACTGCCCAGGTATGGAAACTGCCCTGGTTAACACCTGGTGTTTCTGAAAGACCCAATGGCTCAGAAAATCGAAGCCGATTCGGTTTTGCATCTCATTTACCCAATCCCACGAAATCCCCGGTTATTATCTACACCATTACAAAAGATACTGATATTACACTCAAGGTCTTTGACGCCACTGGTAGGCTCATCACTACCCTTGTTAAGGGAAAGGAAACAGCAGGAACCAAGCAAGTCACCTGGAATACTGATAAACTCGAAAATGGTATTTATTTCCTGAGACTTGAGGCCGAAGGTAAGGTAACAACACATAAGCTGATTCTGGTAAAATAGCTCAAAGAACGTAGAAATCCACCCTCCCGCAGTTTTTTACTGCGGGAGGGTTTTTTAATTTTTTAATTTTCATCAGAAGGGAAATTTACATAAGGCATGGATATATAGGGGTTATAGTTTCCTTTTGCAGCAACAAAATTTCGCTGACACTTAAAGGCATAAATCATGGCTTCACGTTCAACAGTGGAAATATTATATTAATATGGGTGTTGTAGCCCACCATACGGATATCTCATGCTCAAATTTATTACCCTACATCCATAGCCACCTTGGTTTATGGGCTTTGCTGCCCGGATTAGCGCCTGCGCAACGTGTGAGGTAGTGGCTACTCGAAAAACATACAAAGGACACCCTTTATATGAACCTCTCCAACCACCTGAAATACCTGCAATTCCAATATTGTTATTTGTTAGTGCGCTTGCGATGCCAGCTACATGAGTGCCATGCGGTCCATTTCCTGGATCGTAAGGGTCGTTATCGGAATCAATATAATCATATCCACCTGCTATTTTAAAGCCTGAGCCAAAACCACCACCGAGATCGGGATGATCATATTTTACACCTGTGTCAATTATTCCTATTCTCACATTTGAACTCCTTTTGTCATAATTCCATGCACCACTACAATTTATGCGAGATAACGACCATTGTTGTTGAAACATCGGATCATTGGGGTTAACATACGATAACAGATATAAGTTCGGGTGTGCCCATTCTACACCGAATAATCCTCTTAATGTATCACATAGAGATGATATCTGATTCAATCGGAAAGCGGAATATGAAGATAAGCGAAAAGTCAGGAACCTTAACCACTTCCCCATTTTCTAATGTTGTCAAAGTCTCGCTTGGTGAAAAATCAGGAATAGCCCTTTCAAGTTCAATGAAATTGTGATTAAGAAGAAATATGCGGATACCCATATCCTGAATCACCTCCAAACCAGCTTTTTGCACACCCAAAGGCAGGGCTACTATACCTCTTTTGACCCTCACTACTACCTCTCCGGGGACATAAACATTACTTTGCCCAAGTAATAATCCAACTAAAACGATAATGCATACCAATATTTTTGCAAACATATTTTCCTCCTGTTTTTCATTTTAGTCGGTTATCCTTCTTAAATTCCCCCCACTAGTATCTATTACCCATATGGAGGAATATAGGCTATCTTCTCCATTATATCGTGCAAAGACAATTCTTTTTCCATCCGGCGACCAAAACGGATGGAAACCATCAATCAGTTTCTTGTCATTTCCTCCCAGCGAATCGCAAATATGAATATAATAATCATCTAGACCGCCATTTTTTAACTCGTATACAAAGTAAACTATTCTTGACCCATCAGGCGAAAAACGAGGTCCTCTTCCACCAAAAGGAATTAAATCACCATCCACATTAATGTATCTCATAATATTCCCATTTGTATCACCAATGCAGATAGAAACTTCATCATTCACCGTGCCGAGAAAGATCACTCGGTCACCAGATGGATGCCAGCTCGGAGCACATCCAGAATTGAATAGCACTTTGCTATAAGTGGCAAGCGTATCTACCATTAATATCATGAAAGAGTCCATAGATAGGTTCTTTTTAACACAAAGTATCCTTGTTCCATTAGGAGACCAATCGCTCGCATAATAATGGAGACTGGTATCGAATACATATCTCACAGTGTGAGTTTTGACATTATAGAGACGACCATCTAAAATAAGAATTTCATCTCCATTTGGCGACCAGTCTACACAAAAATTAGAGATTAATGAATCGACGACTCCCAGTGAGGCTAAATCCAATATCCTCAGGCCCGAGAGAGTGTCTTGCAATATTGTATCGTATGTAAAAAGTAGGCGATAAATTCGGTTGAAAGCGATATATTGACTTTTCGGAGACCAGATTGGAGAGATATCGTCCCAGAATTTTATCTTTTCATCTCTATGACACACTGCATATAATACCAGCAAAGAAATAAAGACATTTATAGCGAAAACTCTCAAATTTTTGCCACTATCCATTGCGCCTCCTATTTTATCTTTATTTGTAATATATGCCTTCCCGACAAATGCAACCCGGTAATGTAATAAAAGAACCAAATATTACCATCATCCGCTGGAGGTGAGGGAATTTAAAAGAGATAATCTTACCTATTTTTACCCCCTTGTTTGGTTAAACTCCAAAATCCAATGACCAAATTCCAAACAATATTTAAATTCCAACTTCCCAATTCAATTATTTTTTTGCCAAATTGTCTCATTATATCCTACCCCCTCCGAGCAAAGCGATACTGCAAGTCCCGAAGGGACGATACTGCACTTCCTGCATTTCTTTCATAATCTCTGTTTCTCCCGTTCTCCCAGTCTCCTTGTCTCTATCCACTGCCTACCCCAATTCAAATTATACCTAATTATACTCATGTTTTTTTTTGTCAAACCCCAAAATGCACCGCTTCCGGACGCAAGTCTGGCCTATATCCGGTGAAATTTCGTTATTATAAACCTTCACTAATTT
>JAOAFX010000100.1 GCA_026416055.1 Caldifarciminota bacterium | reverse complement strand
ACAGCAGCTGGACTCAACCCGTATCTTGTTGACATGGCTAATATCCGCGAGCATTGTTCCTGGGTTCACTTGACTGATAAAAAGAGTGCCACGAGTAAGGCTTATGATATATTAAAAGCCTATGTGGCTCGGGCGAGGTTTCTTGAACCTCAGGAAGAGAAAGAAATTCCGGTGACGAAGTCCGCATTGGTAATTGGAGGTGGAGTTGCCGGGATGCAGAGCGCACTTGATTTAGCCGATGCCGGGGTGAAGGTTTACCTTGTTGAAAAAGAACCTTCACTCGGTGGTTTGATGGCGCAACTGGCAAAGACATATCCTACCCTGGATTGTGCGATATGAATCCTCGGACCCAAGATGATGGATGTCGGTCGACATCCCAATATCAAGTTGCTGGCATATAGTGAAATAGAGTCAATCTCGGGCTATATCGGTAATTTTCACGTCCGCGTGCGAAAAAAGGCGCGGTATGTAGATGAAACACAGTGCACTGCCTGTGGTGAGTGCGCAAAGGTATGCCCGGTGGCGGTTCCTGATGAATATCAACTTGGTCTATCACTACGGAAGGCTATTTACATTCCCTTTGCCCAGGCTGTACCTTCGGCATATTTAATTGATATGAAAGCCTGTCTTGGCACAAACCCGATTGCCTGTGGCAAATGTGCGGAAAAATGTGATAAGAAATGTATCAATTATGATATGCAGGATGAGATTATAGAATTTGATGCAGGAGTTGTAATTGTTGCCACAGGAATGGATGTATACGACCCAACCGAACTGGAAGAATATGGATATACAAGGTATGAAAATGTAATTACAAGCATGGAATTTGAAAGACTCATTTCTGCTGGTGGCCCATCAGATGGACATTTTATCCGTCCGAGCGATAAAAGGCGTCCAAAAACTGTGGGATTTATCCAGTGTGTTGGGTCTCGTTCTGAAAGACGGGGTAAGCCATATTGTAGCAACATTTGCTGTATGAATACAGTGAAGGACACGCTTCTTTTGAAAGATCACTATCCTGATGTGGAGGCAAAAGTATTTTATATTGATATCAGGGCATTCGGTAAGGGCTTTGAAGATTTATTCAAGAGGAGTAAAGAGGCAGGTGTCCAGTACATCAGGGGAATACCCGGTGAGATTATTGAAGACCCAGTTACGAAGAATTTGAAGGTGATGGTAGAAGACACCACCACCAATCGGATTTCCGAACATGAACTTGACATGATAGTGCTTTCGGTAGGTGTCACACCCCGTGCAGATATGCCTGAAGTGCAGCAACTGTTAACACTTTCCAAGACACCAGATGGGTTCTTCATGGAAGCACATCCTAAATTAAAGCCTGTTGACGCACCCACAAGTGGAGTATTCTTTGCTGGTTGTGCTGAAGCACCAAAAGATGTAAAAGATTCTGTTACCCAGGCAAGTGCTGCAGCATCAAGGGCAATGACGGTCCTTTCCGCAGGCAAAATAAAGCTCGAGGCCATAACCTCAGTCATCAATCCAGAGATATGTAGGTTCTGCACAATCTGTGCCCAGGCGTGCCCGTATAAGGCGATTAAGGTTGAACCAAAGAAAAAGAGTATAGAACTTATTGAAGCAATGTGTAAGGGATGCGGCACATGTGGCGCGGAGTGCAGGTTCGGAGCGATTAAGATGAGGCACTTTACTGACGAGCAGACCTATGCCCAGATAGATGCCTATCTTGAAGAAGACCCTTACAATAAAATAATCGTTTTCGCCTGCAACTGGTGTTCTTATGCTGGTGCTGATACCTGTGGAGGTGCCAGGTTGCAGTATCCACCGAGTGCACGTTTAATAAGAACGATGTGCAGTGGAAGGGTTGATGAAGACTGGGTTTTATATGCATTCAGAAAGGGTGCACCGATTGTCGTCGTTTCTGGTTGCCATTTTGTTGATTGCCATTATATTGATGCCAATCGATGGACTCAGAAGAGGGTTGAAAAATTATGGGACAAACTTGAGAAACTCGGAATAAGACCGGATAGACTATTTCTTGAATGGATAAGTGCTGCAGAAGGTCAGAGGTTTGCAAAAACGATGATTGATATAGAACGACACCGCCAGAGGGTGACAAAAGAAGAGATTGAGTATACTATGAAAGTATTGAGTGAGCAGAAATAGCAAGGTAGGAGGAGATTTTTATGCCTGATGAAGCCGATTTCAAATGTTTAAGGTGTGGTGCAGAATTTAAATTGCATTATGTAAAAGGTGTGATTGAGGAACGCACCTGTCCAAGGTGTGGGTCAAACAGTGTTCGATTGCTCAAGAAAAAAGAGACTGCTGGAGAACCCGGGAAATAAATAATTTAATTGTAATTGTAACACAAGTATCAATTTTTTTCATCAAATCACTCCATGAGATGAGAATTACCACTATCATGTTCGTTCTTCTACCCTAAAATAGGACTGTAGCCACAACCTTAGGGACGAATTTTACCTTTACTGTCTTTTTTTACTTTCTGTAATCTTCTGCGTCCACAAAATAAACACCTGCAGACACTGCGTGTATATAGAAAAATTTTCACGCAAAATACAAAGGTATGACCCCGCAGGTCATTGTGCAAAAAGATAGAGAATAGAAATTATTTTATCTTAGTAAATACTCTTCTAAAAACAATACCACTGCCTGTTGATAAAAATCGCGGTTAGTTTTCTTGCTGAAACCATGACCTTCATCTTCTGCCAGCAAGAACCATACATCAGCTTTATTCTTTCTTACCGCTTCTACAATCTGGCGCGCCTCGCTCGCCGGTACTCTCGGGTCATTGAGCCCCTGAACGACAAATAACGGTTTTTTTATTTTGTGGCTGTTTGTAAGCGGAGATATTTTTATCAAAAATTCTTCCATCTCAGGGTCGCGCTCATCACCATATTCTGTTCTTCTTATGTCTTTGCGATAGTCCGCAGTATTCTTCAAAAAAGTTACAAAATTGCTTATCCCGCAAAAATCTATCCCGCATTTTAATAAATCAGAATAATGAACCATACAGGCAAGGACCATATAGCCACCATAAGAACCACCAATTACTGCGATTCTTTTTGAATCAAATTCAGGCTGTTTTTTTATCCATTCCAGCAACTTACCAATATCCTTTACTGCATCTTCACGTCTATAGCCATCATCAAGTGTTAAAAATGTTTTACCATACCCGCTTGAGCCACGAAAATTTGGACCGATAACAGCACAACCGAGCTCATTTACATAATATTGAACCATTGGTGAGAAAACCGGGATATACTGACCAGCAGGTCCACCATGCAAATCAATTATCACAGGGTATGGTCCTGACTTTTTCGGTTTATATACAAACGCCGGAATCATCCTTGGTTTGCCATCAATACTATCAAATGTTTCGTAGTAGATTAATTCCGGTGGTACAAAGCGGGTCGTATCAAGTCCGGCAATTTCAGAGTATGTCCAGCGTATCAACTTCCGGTTTTTGAATTCTAATGTGTAGACATCACTCGGTGCCCGATAGGTAATCAGAGTCAATGCCAGACTCTTGCCATCAGGTTTAAATTTTATCCCACCAATCCAGCCGATGGGTAAATTGATTAAATTTATTTTTTTTGTCGGAATCTCAAGTAAGTATAATTTAGCAATTCCATTCTCATTGCTGACAAACGCAATGGTGTCGCCACCAGGCGATAAATCAAAAGTAATAATATCCCAGGAAATATTTTTTGTTAAAATTTCTTTTTTTCCGGTTTTTATATCATAATAAATAAGCTGGTTGAATTCATTAAATTCATCTGAAATATAAAAAATTCCTTTATCACCTTTGGCAAATTTCGCCCTGCCATAAGATACTTTTTTATCTATGGGGTTGATTTCAGTAAGATTATTCGATTTAATGTCAAGGATAAAGAGTTGAGATTCATTTGCCGAGATATATTTATAGAGCAATAATTTTGTATCATCAAATGACCAGTCAACTGGTGCCCAGTTTCCTTCCACTTTCAAAATCAGTTTATGGCTTTTTTCTCCGCTCAAATCACCGAGATAAATATCAAAGTCTTTATTATTTCTCTTTGTGCTGGTGAAGGCAAACCTATCTCCTTTTCTTGACCATATATAATCACCATATTTTGATTTTCCATCAGTGAGTAATTCATATTCACCAGTGAGATAATTGTATTTATAAATCTGGTCACATTCATTACCCGCAGAATCTTTGCTGAAAAGAAAATATGGTATAGAATAATTCGGGCAGACTTCACCGCCACCAACTGGTTCATCAAAGAATGTTAACTGGCGCCGCATTCCACCCGGAAATTCAACCTGATGAATTTGATTTACATCGGCAAATCTGGTAGCGATTAGAATTCCTTTATCATCGGGCAGCCAGTCAAGGAAATAGGCATAACGGACATGCTGATAGGAATTGAGATTTTTAATCACCCTTACCGGAATTTCCGGAATATTTTCAATAACCAGATTTCCTTTTTTGTATCTGTTGACTTCACCTGCGAATAGATAAGCAAAAATTATTAGATTTAAGAAAATAATCTTTTTGATGCTCAGCATGCATAATTATACTGATAAAACATGCCTGGTCAATATGAATCTGTTTTAAATGCAAACTGTTGGTCAATCTTGTCTCTTGATTTTTCTATTTTTTGTGATAATATAAATATATGAAGAAGCGCAAAAAGACATTGTATGGTATCCCTGTAAACGAGAACTTAATCTGGGATTATGACTGGTCTGAAAAAGACTATAAAACCGAAAAATTCTTTAAATGGTATCTGGCACGCGTCCTTTCCAATGGCACGGCAAAGGATATAAAAAATATTGATTTTAAAGTTATAAAGAAATATTTAAAAGAATTAAACATTCCAAGAAGAATCGCCCGTTTCTGGCTTCATTTTTTGAATATGAAAGAGGAATACAAATATGGAAATATTGACCGGTTTACAAAAAAAAATAATTAAGTACATAGGAAAGACTGAATTAAAAAATTATTTTTTTCTCACTGGAGGTTCAGCACTCGCCCATTACTTTTTGAAACATAGATACTCAGATGATCTTGATTTCTTCACTGGTGAGAAGAGTAAAGTTAGATTAGTCAAAGATATAATAATTAAATTATCAGATGATTTAAATTTGAAATACGAAATTGCGAGAGATTTTGAAACATTTTGTGAATGTTTTGTCAGTTCTAAGTCTGAACGAATAAAATTACACTTTGCACAGGATTCTCCATTTAGACTACAACCGGTCTTGTATGATGAGAAACTTGGATTCTCTTATGATAACGAACTTGATATTGCCTGCAACAAATTTTCCGCACTTTTTGACAGACATGATGTAAAGGATTTTGTTGATATATATTTTCTATCAAAAGAATTTATGCCCTTTGAAGAAATATATAAAAATGCA